>JABURQ010000094.1 GCA_014762625.1 Planctomycetaceae bacterium
CCTCTATCTTTTTCTTGCTTATCTTTTGATAGATTTTACCGCATTTTCGGTTGATCAACTTCAAAAGTTCTCATCTTCGAACGAAACCCGATGGTTTTGGCCACTTTTGACTCCCCTACGGATGGAATGTGTTTTCCGCAGGTGTTTGGAAATTCGTTCTTTGACTTTTGTGCTTGGTCTTTCGTTTGCCAAGCACCAAGAACAAAAATCAAAGCACTAAAATCTATAAACCAAATTGCCAAAGATCGATATTTGAGCTGGGTTGTTCCAAATTCGGAAATCACAACTCCCAAATCGATCAACGCTAACTCTGGTACGACAGCATCCGCAAGAGACGTTTTCGACCACGAATTGCTCGAATGACACGAATAGGAAACAGGTCTGTCGCCAGACACAAGAGGCTGGCTTCAATTGATTGAACCGCAGATGATGCGGATATCGTGGATGAATTTCGGGTGGCACGGACCAGCGGTCCGTGTCGCGAACGCGACAAGAAATCTCATCATGCGGCAACGAACTGATCTTGGCCCCAACTCGATGGCTGGAAGATCATGATAATGTTTCTTGTGACTTCGTCACCCGGACAGTTCGTCCGGGCCACCCTGCGAAAAGTAGCCTTAAACGCCAGGAATAAGGCCATTTTTATACGATTGCCCTGCCTCCTACTCCTCCTGCGGGGCGATCACGATCTCTCGATAATTCAAATCCGTCGTCGGGTCATGGCCTTGCAGGCTGATGTGGCCTCCTTCATCCCGGCGGCCTTTGCGGGGGTTTTCGTGAAACTCGCGAGTATCGACCCAATCGGCAGTCTGAAAGCCGTTCACCCAGGTGGCAAAATGATTGCCGGAGGCGTTCAGAGTAATCGTGTTCCATTCGTGATCCTTGCTCACCACACGGCGAGCTTCGACACGTTTGAAGATCCCGCCTGAGCCGTGATCTTTCGGCTGCCGCGGATCGCCGTTCTCGTAGGCGTTATGGACCTGACATTCGTAGCCATAGGACGGAGCTTCTTTGGTTCCTTTGATGGCGCGGAAGAAGATGCCCGAGTTCAAACCATCGCCGTTGATTTTGTAGCTGGCTTGCAGAACAAAGTCTTCGAAGGTCTCCTTCGTTTCGAGAAAGCCGGGGCCGTCGGCGACGTGAATGGTTTCTTCCTCGACTTCAAACGTGCTCTTGGAACCGGGAACCGTTTGCCATTTGTCGAGCGATTCTCCCGCGAAGAGCGGCGTCATGCTGAGCGGTTTCAGTTTGATATTTTTGAAGGCGACCGTGCCGCCGTTTTGTTGCAGGCCGATGCGACCGGAAAGCAGCGGCAAACCCGATTCGTCGTGGAAGTCGGTCATATGGACGTCATCCAGCCAAGCCTGAATCCAGTTCCCTTCACACAGCACCCGCAGCGTATGCCATTCGCCGTCTCCCTGAACTTCGGCGATCGGCTGGGCTCGCGCAACGAGGCTCCCCGTTTTGAATTGCTCGTGCGTATCGCAGAGATTCAGTTCGTAGCAGTCTTCCGCGGGATTCGAGGGGGACGGCGAAGATCGCAGGAAAATCCCGCTATTACCACCCGCGTCCAGTTTGTAGTCGAGTTGCAGTTCGTAATCGGTCCAGGGAACGGTCGTCATCAGAATGGAGGGATCGGCGTCGCCGGGCGAGGTTAAAACTCCTTCTTCGGTCACGTTCCATTTTTCGGCATGCTGCGCCTCCCAGCCGAACAGGCTGTACCCGTCAAACAGACGAATCCAGCCGGCCAGATATTCCTCTTTCGGCAGGAGATCGGGAATCGTTTCCGGTTCGTCGACGGAGACCGTTGTGCTGTCGGACGTCGGCGGGGAAGACTCTTTTTCCGGAGCGGGCCTTTCGGGCGCTGGCGCGGTTTCAGATGTTTTCGAACCCGCGGGAGACGACTCTTCCGTTTCGGAGTAACAGCCGGAGGCTAACATCAAGCACATGGATACGATGAGAAACTGTTTCATATTGTGACTCCCTGAATGATCGCCATCGGGTGCGATGGATGGGGTTTATGTCTGACTGGTGATCACTTTGGGTGGCGGGGGCGCTCTGTGAAACAGAAGCCCCCGATGTTTCAGGTCTGGGGGCGTCGCTTCGCTCCATCCACCAGCCACCCCGATCTCCTGTTATTGATTATGATACGTGAATCCTAATTCTGTTCCGCGTCCTCTTCGTCCGCCATCTGACCACGGAGGAACGCTTCCAGAAACTCGTCCAGTTCTCCGCCGTCGAGGACGTTCATCGGATTCCCCCGCAAACCGGTCCTCGCATCCTTCACATACTGATCGGGATGCAGGACGTAGTGACGCAGGGTCTCGCCGCCGAAACCGATTTTCGACTTCTGGCCGTGTTTGGAAGCGGCTTCCTGTTCCCGCTTTTCCATTTCCATGCGATATAACTGGGCGGTGAGCATTTTCTTCGCGGTCGCGCGGTTTTTATGCTGACTGCGCTCGTTCTGACACTGCACGACGACGCCGGTCGGCTCGTGCGTCATGCGGATGGCCGAATCGGTTTTGTTGACGTGTTGCCCGCCGGCACCGCTGGCGCGATAAGTATCGACGCGAACGTCCTTGTCCCAGTTGATATCGACCTCGAAATCGTCATCCAGTTCGGGAGAGACATCGACCGCCGCGAACGACGTATGCCGGCGTCCCGCCGAATCGAACGGACTGATCCGCACGAGACGGTGATTCCCGGTTTCTCCTTTGAGCCAGCCGTACGCGGAATCTCCTTTGATCAGAATGGTCGCATTCCGAATGCCGGCTTCTTCCCCGTCGGAACGGTCGAGCAATTCGACATCGAAGCCGCGATTCTCGGCCCAGCGGAGATACATCCGCAATAACATCTCGGCCCAGTCGGCGGAATCGCTCCCCCCTTCTCCGGCTTGTACAGTCAGATAAGCGTTGGAGGCATCTTCCGGTTCGGAGAGCATCGCCTGTAATTCGACTTCGTCGAGTTCGCCTTCGAGACGCTGGAGCGTTTGCTTCAGTTCGGTTTCCGATGCCGGATCTTCTTCGGCAAATTCCATCAGCACTTCGAGATCGCTCGCCCCTGCGGAGACTTTCTGAAGAGGTTTCAGGTGCGCGTTGATCTGTTGCAGTTGCTTGACGGTTTCCTGAGCGGCGTCCGAATCGTCCCAGAAATCGGGGGCGGACATGCGCTCGTTAATTTCGGCGACGCGGGTTTCTTTACCGGCGTAGTCAAAGAGAGTCCTTGAGTTGAGTGATGCGCTCAATGACTTCCGTACAACGTTCGCGAACTTCGTTATCCATCTTCGTTCTTTCTCAAAGGATCGGCAAACAGGCTCATTCCGAGAGCCGGTCACCGTATTGTTTCTGATAGTACTCACGATACTCACCCGACCGGACACGTTCCACCCATCCGGCGTTCTCCCGATACCAGGCGATCGTCTCCGCGAGACCGGTTTCGAAATCGATTTCCGGTCGCCAGTCGAGTTCCCGTTCCGCTTTGGTGCAATCGATCGCATAACGCAAATCGTGCCCTGGGCGGTCGGTGACGTATTCGATCAGCGATTCCGGCTTATCCAACGCCTTCAGCAAGCGTTTCGTCAGATCGATATTCCTGAGTTCGCAATTCCCGCCGAAATTATAGACTTCGCCCGGTTTTCCGTTCCGCAGGGCCGCGTCAATCCCCCGGCAGTGATCGCGAACGTGGATCCAGTCCCGGATGTTCTCCCCTTTGCCGTACACGGGGACTTTCTTGTCCTCCAGCAGGTTCGCGATAAACAGTGGAATAATTTTTTCGGGGAACTGATACGGCCCGTAATTGTTGGAGCAGCGGGTGATCATTCCCGGAAAACCGAACGTGTGACAATAAGCTCTCACCAGCAGATCGGCGGCCGCTTTCGACGAAGAATACGGACTATTTGGGGCAAGCGGGGTTTCTTCGGTGAAGAGTCCTTCCGCCCCCAGGCTGCCGTACACTTCGTCGGTCGAGACTTGAAGGTAGCGGGGAATCTTCATTTTCCGGCAAGCGTCGAGCAACACCTGCGTCCCGACGATGTTCGTTTGAATGAAGGGGCCGGAATCGAGAATCGAGCGATCGACGTGCGATTCGGCGGCAAAGTTGATCACCGCTGCGGGAGACCATTCTTCCAGCAAACCGGAGATGAACTCGGCGTCGCCGATGTCCCCTTTCGCGAAGACGTAATTCTCATCATTCTCAAATCCCGCCAGATTTTCGAGATTCCCGGCATAGGTCAGCTTATCGACATTGATGATGCGGAGGTTGGGATCGAGTTCCCGTTGGAGACGGATGAAATTGGAACCGATGAAGCCGCAACCACCGGTGACGAGAATGGTGTTCATCGGAGTATTTCTCCAGCTTGAATGCAGGACAATCTGAGAAGAGAGGCGAGCCTTACTCTTCTTCGCCCGCCGCGTCTTCGTCGTCTGATTCCACATCCGCAGACTCCGTCGATTCGGATTCGACCGGAGCGACAGCGGGACCGCCGAGATCCTCGTCCTCGTCTCCCGAAAGTTCTCCCGGAATCGGAGCACAACCGGCGAGAGTATCGCCGTCATCAAGACGAATCAGACGCACACCCTGCGTATTCCGACCGATGACTGAGATATCCTTGCCGTGAATCCGTTGGATCTTCCCCTTCGAGGTCACCATCAGAATATCGTCGTCGTCAGTGATCGACAAAATATCGACCACCTTGCCGTTTCGTTTGGTCGCGCGAATATCGCGGACCCCTTTTCCGCCCCGCTTCTGGCGACGGTAACGCATCGTGCTGCTCACTTCATCCGCGTCGTCGTCATCCTCATCGGCGACGACTCCGAACGGCGTCCGTTTGCCGTAGCCGTTTTCGCAGACAGACAGCAGCGTCCCGTCTTCCTGAGTCGTCACCATGCCGACAACGTAGTCGTCTTTCTTGAGCGAGATCCCCTTCACGCCACGCGTGTTGCGTCCCATCGGTCGGGCGTCGTCGTGAGCGAAGCGGATGCACATACCGGTACTCGTCCCGATGACGATATCTTCCCCGTCCGAGACAATGCGAACGTCGATCAATTCATCGTCGTCATCCAGTTTGATGGCGATGATCCCCCCTTTCATGGGGCGGCTGTAAGCGGAAAGAGAGGTCTTCTTCACAATCCCCTTCTTCGTCGCCATGATCAGGTAACGATCGTCCTCGAAATCGCGGACAGCGAGACAATTATAAATGCTGGCCCCTTCGTCCACCTGCAGGATGTTGACCACCGCGCGGCCTTTCGCCGTCCGGTTCTGGAGCGGTAAGTCGTACACCTTCTGCCAGTGAACCTTTCCGTGGTCGGTGAAGAACAGCAGGTAATCGTGCGTGCTGGCCACAAAGAGATGCTGGATGGCGTCTTCGTCGTCCGACTTCGCGCCCTTAATCCCTTTGCCGCCACGGTTCTGGGCCTGATAGACAGAAAGCTGCGTCCGTTTGATGTAACCCCGTTTCGAGAGCGTCACGACCATCGGCTCTTCAGCAATCAGGTCGGCTTTATCAACCTGCGTCAGCTCCTCGTCGGAAATATCGGTGCGGCGTTTGTCATCGTACTTGGCGATGATTTCGTCCATATCCTCCCGGATGATGGATCGAATATTGCTTTCGTCGGAGAGAATGCGGACATACTCGGTAATATCTTCGAGCAGTTTGGCAAATTCGTCGGAAAGCTTCTCCCGTTCGAGGTTCGCCAGCGAACCGAGTTGCATCGAGACAATCGCTTCCGCCTGATTGGTCGAGAGAGAGTAATTTTCCTTTTCGCCCTGTTCTTCCTGATAAACGCGAAAGCCGTCCTCGCCCAACGCCCGCGCGATCAACTCGCCGGGAACCTCGATATCCTGCAAGCGGACTTTTGCTTCGTTGCGGCTGGGCGAATCGCGGATCGTCTGGATCACCTGATCGATGTCGATCTGGGCGATCATTAAGCCTTCGACGGTATGCTTCCGTTTGCGCGCTTCGGAGAGGAGATATTCGGTCCGACGGCGAATCACATCGACGCGATGCAGAATGAACTCCTGCAACATATCCTTGATCGACATCACCTGCGGCCGATTGCCGACCAAGGCCAATAGAATCATACTGACTGTCGATTGCAGCGGCGAATACTGGTAAAGCTGATTGAGGACCACATCCGGATCGGCGTCTTTTTTGAGTACGATATGCAATCGTACTTGCCAGGTCGGTATGTTCCGGTCGGTCAGGTCGACAATCCGCGAGATCCCTTTGACTTTCTCGTCGCGGACCACCTGTTCCAGTTTCTCGCGGATGCGGTCGCGAGTTTCCATAAAGGGAATTTCGGTCACGACGATCACATCGCTGTTTTTCTCGGTCTCGAAATGAGTTTTCGCTCGCAAAGTGATCGTCGAACGCCCCGTCATATACGCCTGGCGGATTCCCAGGTGACCGCAGATCGTACCGCCGGTCGGGAAATCGGGGCCCGGCATCTCAGCGAGAATTTCATCGACCCCCACGTTCGGATTATCGATCAGAACTTTGACCGCCGAACAGACTTCCCCCAAGTTGTGAGGAGGGATGCTGGTCGCCATTCCGACCGCGATACCGCTGGAGCCGTTCACCAGCAAATTCGGAAAGCGGGACGGCAGCACGACCGGTTCGAGATTTTCCTGATCGTAGGTCGGAACGTAATCGACCGTGTTACGATCGATATCCCGCAGCAGCTCGAGCGCCAGCGACGAGAGACGCGCTTCGGTATATCGCATCGCGGCAGGAGGCAAACCGGCGAGAGAACCGAAGTTCCCCTGTTTGTCGATCAGAACCTGACGCATCGTCCAGTCCTGCCCCATGCGGACGAGCGTCGGGTAGACGGAACCTTCGCCGTGCGGGTGGTAGTTACCGCTGGTATCGCCGGCGATCTTCGCGCATTTTTTCCGTCCCGAGTTCGGCCCCAGGTTGAGGTCGTTCATGGCGACCAGAATCCGACGCTGCGAGGGCTTTAGTCCATCGCGAACGTCGGGCAAGGCACGACTGATAATCACGCTCATCGCGTACGTGAGATAGCTGGTCTGCATCTCCTCGCGAATATCGTGCGGTTGAATATGCCCACCGCGGGGGGCGATTAGATCTTGGTCGTCTGTTCCGTCAGCCAATGGTAGTCACTCCAGATTGAGTAGTTCTTTCCGGCGCCTCGCAACGGGTCGAAATCTCTCCTGATTCGACCTGATTCAGCTCCGGAAGGTCCGTAAGTTATCTGTGGGATTGCCCCACGAATTCAAATCCTGAATTTACGCGTTTCGCGCGTGTTTTCAAAAAGGCCTAAACTCTTTTTTCTTCGAGACTTTCGACTATTAAACCGTGCCTTGAAGAGAAGCATAATTCTACCCGAAATAGCCGCTTGAAACAATCAACTCAGGACACTTTCCAGAGGGGGAGAAAATGACCGAAAAAGGGTTCGAAACGCATTGACAGCCGGCCATTTTCAAGGAGCAAAATGAAGGTCATAAACGCCATCCCGAAGAGCGTCTCGAGGCAGCGAATCGTCCCCGTCAGCACCGATTTCCGGTCTCCCCAAAATCGTTTTCCAGATGAAACTTTTCTCACGGGAAACGAGTTGTTCTAATGGAAACAATGACAACAGCGAAATCGGTATCAGGTCGATCTCTCGCCGCGTCTTTCAGGATAGTCTTACTTCCCCTCTGCTTGGATAAAGGTCAACTCGATGCAGCATTTCACATGCGATTTGTGCGGCTGTCACATCGACGATCAACGTTACGTGGTCAAACTGGAACTCTACCCGACCTTTAACCCTGATGAATTGACCCCCGCCGACCTGGATGTCGATCATTTGCAGGCCGTCTCACAATCGATCATGCAAGGTGACGACTTGCCTCTACCCGTGGAAGACATTAACGGCACCGGAATCCTGACGTTCGATCTCTGTCGGGAGTGCCAGTTACGTTTTCGTCGCGATCCCCTCGGCAAGACCTCCCGCAGCCCCATGCACTTCAGCGAAAACTGATCGGGAGCGACGATCGGTGTCATGTCTCGACCGCTTTCCTCACGCGAAAAGCTGCTGATGCAGTTCGGATCGTCCCGTCGCCTGATCGTGTTACTGATTCTGGTCTGCTTCGTTGTTTTGAACCGCTGGCTGTTTCCTCCAGTCCCGCCGGCGGAACCTCTCGATGATCAGACCGCGTATCGCGTGGAGCGAGTCGTGGACGGCGACACTCTTATTCTGGCCGATCCGGAGCGAACTCGCGTTCGCCTGATCGGCATCGATACTCCCGAACTCGCGCGCGACGGAAAGTCCGCGGAACCGCTCGCGGAAGCAGCCAAACGATGGCTCGCCGAACAAATCGAAGGACGCGAGGTGCGCTTGGAATTCGATATCGAACGATTCGATCGATACGACCGTACGCTGGCTTACGTCTATCACGGCAAGACTCTGTTGAATGAAGCGCTTGTCCGTCGGGGATTCAGTCTTGCGGAGACACGATATCCCTATTCCGATCGTATGAAAAAGAGACTGAGTCGGGCGGAAGCACTTGCCCGTGAGGATCGTTATGGAATTTGGGCGAATGATCGGGATCCACGCGCTGATCGCTGAGCGATGTCTGCTGAACGCCGGACTCTTCGTCGATTTCCAGTATCAACAAACTGCGATCGTCCTCCCGCTCGTCAGCAAACAGGGCGGTTTCCCAGATCAGGTCGGCGAGCGCCTCACGGTAGCGGTAACGCTCCTGCGTGAATGCGCGAACCACCAACTGCTGCACCGATTGATAACGCGAGAGCGAAATCGATTCGCTGACGCCGTCCGAATAGACGATCAACTGATCGCCCGGCAGCAACTTGAACGTCGAATGGTGATACCGGGTTGCCTTCAGAATCCCCAATAGCATGCCGTGAGATTTAATGACGGATACGCGACCGTTTCTCAACAGTAACGGAGGCGGATGCCCTGCGTTCGTACAGCTCAATTCCCGCGTCCGCTCGTTCCAAATCCCCAGGAACAAACTGAAGAACTGATCGGCGGGAAGCAGCTCACACAGCGAACGGTTGATATTCTCCATCAGCAGATCGGTTTCCGTCGGATCGATCTCCGAATGCATGAGTGAGTACTGGATGGCTCCCTCCGCATGAGCGCGTATCATGGCGGCTGGAATGCTATCCCCGGTCGCGTCTCCCAGCAGAATTGCGGAGCGTGCGTCGTCGATCGTCACGACTTTACACAAATCCCCCCCCAGTTCCTCACGCGATTCATATCGTCGGGCAATTTTCAGGGTCTGAGTCAGATCGGGTGACAGCGAACGCGTCAGCTGCGGCGGAGTCGCGGCGGTCATCTCTTTCTTCAGACGAAACCGCTGCCGGCTCTCTTCGAACAATGTGAGACGTTCCAGTTCGAGAGACAGCACAGACGCAATCTGTTCGAGAAACTCCAGGGATTCCTGAGAAACTGTTTTTTCCGTTTCTCGATAGACCCAGAGCGATCCTGCGGGCTGAGTCCCCATTCTCAACGTCAGACAAACTCCCTGCTCCCAGTGATTGGGAAGCCAGAAGCGATGCTCCTGAGAGTCCTTCAGTAACACTTCGGTGGGCCCTTTGATACTCGCTTCGACATCGGGAGCATCCGGCCCGAGAGGACGCCGTTGACAGACCATCGCCATCTCGCGTCGCGAGGTTTGTGCACATAGGTTGAGTTCCGCATTTCCGGTGGAGAGCAAAAAGATCGCCGCCCCATCGCTCTCCGACACCTCGCACGCCAGATCCAACAGTTGCGGCAGGTTTTCTTCGGGAGATCCGCGTTCGGCAATCAGATTGAGAAATTTCTGGAGGCGTTCCCGTCGAGCGTCTTCCACACGTCGAGAGTTTTCCAACGAGATCACGCGATTGATGAACTCCGCCTGCAACCGCACTAGTTCTTTGACGGCAGGCCAATCTTCCTGTTCGACGTAATTCCCGGGCAGATCGACGCACAACATCCCGCCGATCAGACCGGCTTCCTGGTGCTGATATTCACCGGGGGGAAGCGGAGATTGGGTGGGAAGTTCATCAAAAGCACGGAACACGATCGGCCAACCGGTCGATGAGGAGAGCCGGCGACACGTATCCTTGATCCAGAATGATTGATCGGGGAGTAACTCCGCCACGATCTTCGTTTCCCTTCCCTGAGATTGATTTCGATCCGCGCACAGGCTCTGAGTGTATTCTGCGGACACACTTTCTAATATCGGTGATCCTGAAGTCGGAAAAGACTGTGATCGAGCAGCGTGGGGTCAGGTCTGTCGTGACGGTTATGCGGATATTCACACTCCCACGTTCGGACACCGGCAAGACATTCCATACCTCACAATCGCTACAACCCCATTCTCGATCGTATCTCGCCAAACTCGATAAGCCTTACAGACTTCGCAGCTTGTCCCATCTCAAGGCGCGTGCCACGATAAAGTATTCCTTCCCCTCGCTATTCAACGTCTCAAATTGGTCGTTTTGACATTCTGCAGGTCTTTATCTAAGTGGCCCAGGCATGAAATCATTGAAATCGTTCTTTCATCAATCGGGGAAAAAGGAACATTCACGTCCGGCGCACATGACTTGGGCGAAGAGCACCGTCGGTCGCTCTGTCACCCGCGCGACTCTCTTTCTCAAGCAACAACTCTGGATCTGGCCGATCATCGCCGTGTTGCTTCTCTCGGCAATCGGTTTTGGAACGCGCACCGCCATCGAACGAACAATGAAGGCCAATCTTGAATCGGGTTTGAAGACGATTCTCGAACTCGAAACGGAGATGCTCTTAACTTTGTTTAAGGTGCAGGAATCGACCGCTGAAACACAGGCTCGCGATTTGGAAACCCGAAACTACGTCTATGATCTGCTCGCCCATACCGATGGAATCGTCGAAGCCGAAGCACTTGACGATGTCGAGTTGATTCGACGCAAACTTTCCAAAAGCCTCGCACCGGTCATGTCCACACACAATTACAGCGGATATTTCGTGGCTGACAAAAAACACGAGAT
This sequence comes from Planctomycetaceae bacterium, assembly GCA_014762625.1. Taxonomy (GTDB): domain Bacteria; phylum Planctomycetota; class Planctomycetia; order Planctomycetales; family Planctomycetaceae; genus JABURQ01. Next base: position 10,973 of record JABURQ010000094.1, read on the forward strand.
TCTGGCGTCCTCGGAGGCGTCCCTCGTCGGGAGAAAAGAAGTAGAGGCTTACGAGTCTTTTCTGAATACCGTGTTTGACGATCAAACGACCGTTTCCCCGCCGTTCCCCAGTCTCGTGCCTCTCAAAACGGAGAGCGGCGAACGACGAACGGGTGAGCCGGTGATGTATGTCAGTGCTCCGATTCGCGATGAGAATTTTCAAGTCGTCGCCGCCCTGGCCTTCCAGATCCGACCCGAGCGGGAATTCACACGCCTGCTTCAATTGGGACGTGTAGGCCAATCCGGAGAGACCTACGCCTTCAACTCCGAGGGCCTGATGATTTCCAACAGCCGCTTCGATCACGACCTGATTTTGCTGGGACTGTTGCCGGATGAGCCGGGGACTCGTTCCCTCCTGAAGCTTCAGGTGCGGGACCCCGGCGGCGATATGACCGCAGGATATCGTCCGGGGCGTCGTCGTTCCGAAATGCCGCTCACCCTGATGGCGGCTTCCGCCATCGACGGCAACAGTAGCAGTAACGTTGAAGGTTACAATGACTATCGGGGAGTCCCGGTCATCGGTGCCTGGAACTGGCTGGATGATTACGACATGGGGATCACCACGGAAGTGGATGTGGCTCAGGCTTACCGACCGCTGGTTATCCTGCAACGAACTTTCATGGGTCTTTACGTTTTACTGGGGATCTCCGCAATCGCCATCTTCGTCTTCACCGTCATCGTCGCTCACTTGCGACAGGAAGCCCGGCAAGCCGCCGTCGAAGCCAAACAACTGGGGCAATATACCCTCGAAGAAAAAATTGGTGCGGGCGCGATGGGCGAGGTCTACCGCGCGTACCATTCGATGCTACGCCGACCGACCGCCGTCAAAATGCTGAATCTCGATCTCGTGAACGAAGCCTCCATTGCGCGATTTGAGAGAGAGGTGCAAATCACCTGTAAACTGAACAACCCGCATACCGTTGCCATCTATGATTTCGGGCGGACCCCCGAAGGGGTCTTCTATTATGCCATGGAATATCTGGACGGGATCGATTTGCAGACCCTCGTCGAACGTTACGGCCCCCAACCGGAAGCCCGCGTCATTCATATCTTGAAGCAGATGTGTTCTTCCCTCTACGAAGCTCATTCACAGGGACTCGTCCATCGTGATATCAAACCCGCCAATACCATGCTCAACGACCGCGGCGGGGAACCCGACACGGTGAAAGTGCTGGACTTCGGCCTGGTGAAGGCGCTCGACGATGAGAAACAGGCCAAACTCTCCTCGGCGGGAACTCTAACGGGGACTCCACTCTACATGTCTCCGGAATCCATTCAGACGCCGCACGCCATCGATGCCCGAAGCGATTTGTACGCCGTGGGGGCGGTGGGATATTTTCTCCTCACCGGAAAACCTGTTTTCGACGCCCAGAGTATCGTCGAATTGTGCAATATGCATGTCACCGTTGAACCGGAGCCTCCCTCCGGCAAAACGTCTCAGCCGATCTCCGAAGAACTGGAAAACGCGCTCCTCTCCTGTCTGGAGAAGTCGCTCGCCAAACGGCCACAAACGGCCCGCGATCTGGCGATCTTGCTCGACCGATCTCCCTTCGCGACGGAATGGTCTCTGAATGAAGCGGCTTCCTGGTGGCGACGGCACAACCGCGAAATCCACGCCGAGTCGCATCGTCCGCTGTCGGAAATGGGAGCGACTCAAACAGACGACTCCCCAGCCCCATCGGCTTCGGAGAACGACGAAGACGGCGACAGCTTCGATCAAACCGTGATCGGCTGATTGTCAGACTGAACCTTCATGTCAGTTCCGGGTGCCATTTCTAATGAGTTGCGGGCCATGCTCTCGCTGGAGTCAGCATGCAGTCCATCATAGTCAGTTTGATCCGTCGGATGACATCACTCCTCTATCTGCTCGATCATGTATGATGTGAGTTTCTTGTGGCGGTGCGATTGGCCATTTAGAGAAATGACTGAGCCACACCGCAAAATGATGGTCCCTAGCTTATCTCCTACCATCATTGGATCCTTTCCGTTTGCTACATTACAGCAGCTTCTAAAAATCTCTTGGATCTGACTGATTTACAGATGTATGATTGGTCATCTGGACAGAGAACTATAGATTCTAAAGAGATGAGAAAAAATGACTGAACACGAAGATGCCTCACGCAAAGAAGAAACAGACGAACAATCTGCAGCTCAAGGGACTTCCAACGAAAATTCAGACGTTGCTACAAAAGACTCAACGATCACCGCAGAGAACATCGAAGAGTCTGAGCCAACCAATTCCGCAGCCGAGCTCCAGGAACCCAAAAAAAAGGTCAAAAAGAAGAGAAGACGTAGAAGAGTCACAAAGAGTTCAGAACGTTCTCTGGCTGGACGAAAAACACTGTGTCTTGGGGTCGCTCAAATCGCTCCCAAAATGTTGAAAACAGTGAAACTCAGAGTCTTGGGGAGATATCTTGATTCGACTCGCGGCATGGATGAAAACGATCTGACTCAAGTGCTGATCAAAGACGCAAAAAAGATTAGTGCGAAAAAACGGATCCTTGAATCGTTCCACGAAATCGATCCTGACGTCGACCGTCGGAACCTGAAAGAGATCATCGTCCATGTGGTGCTTCTCCAGGAAGAGACCTACAGCCTGGAAGAGCACAAACTTGAAGAAAAGGTCTTGGCATACGAGAAAGCTCTCGTGAAGCGATCAAAGAAGCTGGACCTGTTCGATTCGAAGAAGCATGATGAGGCCCGTATTCGATCGTGCGATATCTACAAAACCGTTCTTGAAGCCGCTTGGGCAAGCGAAGATGACATTTCTCTCGATGAAGCAAACTTGCTTCGAGTTCTGAGAGCCCGACTCGGAATCTCCTCAGAAGATCACAGATTGATTTCAGCATCGATCAGGAAATTTCCGAAAGACCGCTGCGCAATCCATGCATTGGATGAAATTCACGACGCTCGAAAGGAGCTTCAACGAGAGGGGTTGGTTTGGAGTTATCGCGATGAAAATAACAACAGCATCGACATTATTCCCGCCGAAATTGCTGAAGTTCTGCGCCCCGAACTGAAGATCGAGTTACAAGGAGTGAATATCAGCAGATTACTTCAGCATGATTTCATTACGGTCTCAGATCTTCAAGACGTTTTGAAAAGTCATCAAATGGATCCTTACGGCCAAAAATCCGAACTGATCGATCGAATTGCCGAAAGTGATGTACTTCCTTCTCAGATACTGGAGATTATTGACAAGGCAAAATTGTCTGACATGTGTCGCTCAATGGAACTTCGATATTCGGGAACCAAACAGGAGCTTATAGAACGCCTCATTGAATTCTATGACGATCTATCCTTCGAGGAACGGACTACAGAAGACGAAAGAGAGGAATGGTTTAATAACTATGAGTTGCTCGCCTCGCGTTCATATGCCGATCTCCGAGCGAAGAAAGTGATCAAGAAGGACTTGGACATAGAGCACAAGTTTGAGCAGGCGACAGACTTTCTCTTCGAAGAACTTCTCAATCTGAAGATTGACAACTCCCGAAAAGTGACCAAAGCTGATGGTCGAATCATCGTCAAAGACCGTCAGGTGATGCTATGGGACTGCAAGTCGGTTGAGGATTCACTGAACCTCCAGGATTATTTGGAAGAACAGTTCGACCAGTATCTCAGACAGGAGCGTGAGAAGGGTTTCGAGCCGGTGGCTTTTCTAGTCATCGCTCCTTTGTTCACGGCGAATTCGGTCAAGCTTGCCCATCAGTACAAAGCGCGAACCAATTGGGATATCGCTTTGATTCAGTCAGATGCCCTGAAACTCATCGCCGAGCATTGGTTCGAAACAGGCACCGAGCAGTCTTTCCCGGTCGGCTTGTTCAATCGAACTGAATTGATCGACAAGGACAGAGCCGAGTTTTTGTTGAGCTTGGCGTAAATCGAGTAAGTTGGATGGGTGACGACTCCCATCATGCTTGTGCAATCTAATGAGGATCGGTCCGACGGGAAGGATTTTATTGTCTATCAGCGAAATCGGCGTCCTCCGCGGGCTTTCTCCTAGGACCGGTAGGTACGCGTGGCCGCTTCTTTTCCATTCGTATCATTCGTTTGATTCGTGGTTGGAAACAGTTTTCAGTGTGAAGTGTTGAGTTTTCAGTTTCTTGTCTTCATCCCTTCCTCATTCAAAAACAGGAACACTCATCGACGCTCATCGGGATCAGACTTGGTGATGAGTGTTGATGGGTGAAGATGAGTGTTCCCTTTTTTCTCTGCGCCGCTGCGCGAGTCTTCTTCTCCAATCCGTGGGTCTCCGTTTTCTCAGTCTCATCCGTGTTCTCAAGAGAACCGCAGGCTAGCGCCATGCGGCTGATTTCGATGAAGGGCAATCAAAGGTTGGTTACGTTTCGCGAGGCGACCTGTCTTACTCCCCTCCCCGGTCACTCGCTCTCGCTCGTTCCCGACCCTCCCCCATTCTGGTGGAGGGTGAAGTCTTATCAACTAT
>JABURQ010000073.1 GCA_014762625.1 Planctomycetaceae bacterium
CGTGGGCTCGGAGATGGGTATAAGAGACCGCTCCGGCTCCTCCCAGTTGATTAGTCTGGCCTTGCGGAAGCTGCAGCGCCTGGAAGGCAGAGTTCAAAACATCGGCGACCTCGGAAGCGACCGCATTCTTTAAGGGAATCACTTTCAATTGATTCATCGCCCCTGACGCATCGCGATCGATTTTCAGAATCAATGCCGCAGCTTCTTCCAGATCCCGCGGACGGGCTCGAACGATCAGCGAGTTGGTCCGGACATCGGCAAACGCCGTCAAGGTTCCACCGAGGCTTTCTCGATCCGCAAAGAAATTCGTTACCAGTTCGGCCGCTTGGGTGGCAATCGCACTTTTCAACGAGAAGACTTCGAACTCGGTCAACGGATCGACCGGCTGATCGAGCTCGCGGGCGAGTTCCAGAATAGAAGGAATATCCGCTTCCGGGGCCAGAATGATCAAGGCGTTCGGTTTTGTGACCGGAATGAACGTTACTTTGGACCGATCGGTCGCGGCTTGCGGAGTCTCCGTGGTGGCGCCCGGCTGACGAGCGGTCAAGTCTTCATAAACGCTGGAGAGCAGCGTCGATAACTGCGTCGCGTCCACATGTTCCAGCAGCAGCAGTTGAATAGCCGGAGCGGTCCCGACGGAGAGCTTTTCGATCTCGTTAATCACCGCCATGACGGCTTCCACATCGCGTTCGTTACCGCTCAAAATCAACACGCCGAGGTCGGGCATCGCCTGGACGGTGACGTCGCTACGGAGTTCCGCTCCGAGAGGGTTTCCTCCCTCGGGAAGCTCCTGTGGATTATTGCTTTGAGTCGCCTGTTGATCGACGGCTTCCTGCTGAGCCCGAATGGCCAGCAGTCGATTCATCGAAGGTTGGAGAGATTTGGCCAGATTGGTGACGTCTACTGTCGAAGGGACAACCCGAACCGTCTCTTCGCCGCGATCGACAGAAGCCTGAATGAGCTGGATCGTCTGTTTGACTTCGTCGGTCGCCTTCTCTGGACCTTCTACCACCAGTTGATTCTGATTGACGTCGATGCCGATGGCTAATTCCACCGAAGATTGATCGATGGGCGATTTACGGGAGACCACAAACGACGGCAGGCCGTTCGGCCCCGAGGAAACCAGTTGAGATTCTTTCCCGAAACTGTTGTGAATCAAGCGCGCAACATCGACGGCCGGCTGTTTGGTGGCAATCGTCGATCGCACGATGCGTCGGGAGCGAGGGGCGCCCTTTCCGGCGGCGGATGGCAAATCTTCGGGGACTGTATGTTGTGCCGGGACGACCCCCGAAGTTTGTTCGGTGCGAGTATCGACTACGGGTGTGACTGTGGAAAATTTCCGCGGATAGACGACTCCCGGAGCATTAGTGTTTCGAGTTTCTCTGGTGGAGGCGACTCCCGTGGCTCGAGGAACCGGCGAACGTTCGTAGCGGGTACGAACATCTTCCAGTTTGATCAGGATCAGATAATCCTGTTGATGAATGATGCGATATCCCTCTTTTTCGAGCGTATGGTTCAAGACTCGTACCGCTTCAGAAAGCGAGTATTGGTTGCCGTCCCGACGAGAAAAACGTCCCGGCGGTGAATCTTTCATCACAAGCGTGGTTTGGCTTTGTTCCGCCAGATCGTTGAGAACCTTTTCCCACGGCGCACTCTGGTAATTGAGACGTAGCGGAGCAGCGGGAGTTTCGACGGAGACTTCTCCTGAGGAGGCTGGAGCGGTTTGCCTCTGAATCGGGAAACGGGCCACATCGAAAGGACCGGCGCTGGCGACACCGAGAGTGGAGACGGCAATACCGCCAACGAGGACGCTGCGCAGCCAGCTCTGTAACCAAGGAGGAGCGTGATTCGACACGGAAATCCCTTTCCGTTATGGGGGCGTAAACGACTAATAACGGTCGACTGACGGGGGAGTCGTTATAACCGTTCTTATCCTTATTATCGGCACAGTTTGACATGCAGATGAGGGAATCATCTTGTCAGAAACCAGAATCTGAGAATTCTGCCGACCCTCAAATTCGGCGCATAGTTCGAGACAGTCTGGAGATACGTCTTCGCCGACGGCGCGGAATCAATCCGCTCCGGGAATTTGAGCCTGACTGCGGCTGAAGAGATTCTGCCCCAGCTTGAGTTGCCACAATGCCTCGCCCGATTGCCAGAGGACGAAGTCACGGCCGATCATCATCACGACCCCACTCACTCCCGCCACATCGAATTCTTCCCCTTCCGTGACCGTGGTCGTTTTGTTCTCAGCGCGATTGTAAAACATCGCCTTGAGATCATCGTCGGGCTTGATAATTCCTGTCAGGTAGGTGTCGCGGGTGAAATCTTCGATCACCGAAAACTGGAACGTCTTGCTTGACGATTCCGGGGGTACACCGTTATCGGTCACTGTAAAGGTAAGTTCATAATCACCCGGAGGAGTGACCACCGGTGGCGTCCAGGTCAAGGTTCCCTTCGCGCCATCAAATTGAGCCCCCGCCGGCAATTCCCCCTGAAAAGAAAATTTCAATTCTTCGGGGGCGGTTTCAATATCGATCGCCTCCAGTTGCAATTGATATTCCGAACCCGGCAGTACTTTCTGAGGACCGATATCGGAGAGTTCCGGCGGAAAATTCGGATCTCGAAGGGTTAGTTTAACCTCTTCGCTGAATCTCGGTTTCTGTTCCCCTTCAATCCGGACGGCGAACTGCAATGGATATTCGCCAAGTTCGACATTTTGATCCGGTTCCCAGACCACTTCCCCCGTCTGAGCGTTCAATTCCAGACCGGCGGGAACCTCCCCTTCGACGCTGTAAATACGTGGCGGAGTTTTCGCATTGAATCCGTCTGCTTGTAACTGAAGCCGATAGGGACGACCGCGAACCGCAATTTGATCTCCCACATTCTTCCATTGAGGTTGGCTGGGAGGAGCCGGCTTCACGAAAAAGTTGCCGTCGATAATCCGTTGCAGATCCTGCTCGGAAATGAGCGGTCGATCTTTCCGGAGTTGGAACAATTCCACTTCCGCTCCCGGTTCGTGGTTGGCGGCGATCGTTCCTTCGTATCCGCGTTTGAGCGTCCACTGTCGGGAGTTGCCGGGAAGCACCTGAATGAGTTCGCTTCCGATCCGCACCAGAAACGACTGATCCTCGGGAAAGCCGGCGGGAGTTTTGGGAGTGAACGTCGTCGCCGTCTGACTCAAGACCTGATTGAGTCGAAAGCGGGGAAAGATCGTTTCTCGCATCGGACTGTTCGGCAGGGCCAGCGCTTCCGCGGAAAGTGTGATTTCCACTAGCGGGTTCCCGCGATGTTCGTCACATTCCAAACGCAATCCCGACACGCGGTGCAGAATATCGGCATTCTCGAAAGCGGCGAGAAAGCGGCATATCTGTTCGTAACTCGCCTGCGCCGACAATCCGACCCGTACCGCCGTATAAACTTTCCCGCGTGAGGAACGGCCTTCCGGTTTGACCTGCGGATTCCGGAATTGATACATGTTCGCCAACTCGGTCACCCATTCCTGATATAACCGTTGGGCCACCAGTTCTTCGGGAGGGAGCGCCATCCGGGTCGCATTAACGACTCGAGTTTGTGCCGCCAGAAGCTGCATATCTTTGATTTCGAGGGTATCGACCGAATCGAGCAGCGTTTGCAACTGGATCTTCTTCTCATCGATCGGATCCACAAACCAGCTGACGTACATTGGCTTTCCGAACCAGTAGAGGATCACCAGTCCGAACAGCAGGGCTAATTTTTTCTCGCGTTGATTCATAATTCACTCAACTTACGAACGAGGAGTGTTCGTCGTTGTCTCGGTTGCTACAGGACGCTCCAGGCTCAGCTCAAACTCGACGGGGTATTCGGAATCTCTTCGTCCGCTACGAATGGCGGCGGGTGTCACATTGAATCCGGCGGAATCGAACTCCCGGTAGACTTCCTCCACAACATCGCGTTCAACCGCCTGACCCTCGGCGTGGACTTTAGCCAGATTCTTTCCCAGCGCGACATCAAACTGATATTCACTCAGATAGACACTCCCCGTTCCCGGCAGTGTCTGTTGAGTCAAGTCAAGTTCCTGCAACGTGTGGACATCGCGATCCAACCACTCTTTGAGTTGGGCATCCGTATCCAGAACCATTTGTCCGTTTGCCAGTCCGGATTTCAGATTCGACTCATCCAGTTGTAATTGTGAGATTTGCCGATCGAGATCCCGAACATACACGTAAAAGCGGTAATAACCCAAAGACAGGATTGTCAGGATGCCTGCCGCGTAAATGGCCATTTTACGGCGTGAATCGTCTTGGACGACTCTCTTTTCGCGCGGGTGAAAAAAATCGACCCCTGGATACTGATTCAGCAACAGACCCAGCGGCGCGATCAGCCGACTTGTATTCAGATCTGATGGTAGCGATGCCGCGATCTTCAACGGCGGTGCGTCTTCCGGCGTCAACAGCGTCAATTGACCTTCGATCAGAGAAGACAACCCGGCGAACTGTTGGAATTCGTCGGCACCGACGAAGAAGACAGTTTGTCCTACCGTCACATCACCCAACGTTTGCTGAGCTGCGAAGAGGATACGTCGGAATTCTGAAGCAACACTTTCGCTCGAAACATCAGCGAGAGACGAAGTCTGCATCAGTTGAATAGTCTGCTGGCGGATTAACGCGACTTCCAGACGCGATCCAATAAGTTCCGCCGCGACCACTAACTCTTGCGGTGCAACTTGAGTGCTGGCACTGGCGAATTCTGCGAGCCCCAGGCTCGATAACCCGATACCTTCCAGTTCGATGCCCGCCACTTTCAGCGTTTTCTCAATGGTTTGTGCCACGGATTGATTGAGAGTGGCGGCGAGGACCGATCCGAGCTCTCGTCCCGGCTGGTCCGGTTGAGGCAAAAAGTCGATCAGAAGCTGATCGACCGGCTGCGACGATTTCGTCGCCGCCTGCATTTGAACGATCTCGGCAAGTTCTTCTTCGGGAACGCGAGGGACATCGAGATGACGCACAATCACCTGATCGCGTGGCAGGCAAATGCGGGCAGAATCGCCCGTGATTCCCGCCTGACGCAGAAACGTTTTCAGAGCTTCGCCGGCAGCTTGAGGATTTTGTTTCGGTGCCGCGTTTTCCGGCCAGACCAGTTCCGCCGCCTGATTCAGACGAATTGTCTGACCGCTGGCTGTCGCGGCGACCGCGACAACGCCGTTGCGTGCCCAGTTCAAAATGAGAGAATCTGCCATAACTATAAGTCTCAAAAGAGAATCTGTTTCCCTATTTTAACACCCGAACCGCAAATTCGGACCGCCCTTCTTGGAAGATCGGGGAATTCGATGGGGGTTAATCGTCATAATCGGCTCCGCAATCACTCCTCGGTCCCCTGCTGCCAGTCGAACAGAGAATACCCGGCCCCAAGCCGCGAATAGTCGCCGACCGACAGCAAAGTCGGCGGAGACTCAGACGCGTCGATCATCACTTTCAGACGTGTGGAAATCCCGGTCCGACTGAAGTATCCGACGACCTGAGCGGTCAGAACGTCGCCTCCCGAAGTGATATAGGGATCGAGCAACCGCATCGTTTCCAGATCGACGAGCCCCTCCACCATTAACCAGCAGTTGGTCGATCGAGACGCCGCCAAATCCGGATTCGGACGCCCCGAGGCCAATTGATGACCGGCAGACACAATGGAGGACGCGAGTTCTTCGGTCATCGCGGGGATCCCCATCAACGTCTCGAAACGCGCCTCGTTGACATTAATCCGCCCTTCAATCGTGGGGGAATCAATCACACCGAACGCCTCGTTGATGACCGGGAAGCTCGCCGACAGTGATCCCGAATCACTACTCCAGGGACTCACGAGCGTCTGCTGCCCCCCTTCCATTTGCGCTTCGACTTCGGCATCGACCAAATCATACAACGAGCGAATCTCGAAATCGCCGCCCGAGGAAAGGTCCATCCCGTTTCGGGTCACCTGCCCTCCATTTGCAATCGCGTCGGAGATACCCTCGGCGAGATCGTCCAGAATCGCCTGATCTTCAAGCGATAGATCGGAGAAATCTCCCCCCGCCAGTCCGGTCGGCGTGATGTCGAATTCGTCCCGGTTGGAGGGACCGAAAATCCGATAAGCGACGACGAACGTCGCCACTTCCTCTCCGAACTCTTCGTCGAGTTGATCGTAGAGATCGGTCAAGGTGTTGGTATTGAGCGGTATTTTGGGACTGCCGTCCAGACGCAGGTTCGATTCGCGAGCAGTCACGGTCAGATAGTCCGACCAGCCGGCATCCAGAATGCCGTCCGCATTGTCGAACGGCTCCGTCACTCCGGCATCGTCTTCGTTCGCATCGAGCAGGCCGTTGCGATTGGTATCTTCTCCATAGAGCAGCGTCGCGGTCACGCCGTCGACCGCCAGTAACTCATCGAGAGAAAGCAGCGGCGCGTTTTTGGGTTTACGGGGGGGATAAAAATTCGCGTAGGCCTCAGCTTCTGCACCGAAATAACGAGCCTCGGTATCGGCGTCGATCCAGTCGAGAATCGCATCGGCGATCGATTCCGTCATGGACGGAAGCTCCATCAGGAAGAAGCGGACTTCATCCTCCGTGAGACCGCTGTTGGCGAGTGCGTTCAAATTCAGCTTCGCGGATTCATTCCGCAATCCAAACCGCACTCCCGCCGTCGAGGAAGGGGCGTCAACGGGAGCCACGACGGAAAAGTATCCGACGGGGCGTCCTTCAGTCCCCTCCTGAACCACAATTTGATGAAACTGGTCTGGATTATTGAACAGATCGGGCGGCTCTTCCGAAGCTTTCAACGCGACGAGCGATAATGTCCAATCAACTCCCGAATCCGCCAGCGTCCGAGATTCGGTCAGCAGTCCGGTCCGAATCGAGGCTTCGTATTCCGCCAGCATCACTTCCGAATAGGTATAAGCCGCCAAAGAGAGCATCGCCACGATGACCAGGACCGCCAGCAAGGCGCTACCGCGTCGATTATCTGAAGGAGGGAGAGAGACGTATTGCCGCTTCATAACTCCACCTCCATCAAAGGTGGGGGCGCCATCGCGATCGCAACCACAAACCGGATCATATTCGATGACAGCCCGGACGGATCCTCACCAAACAGAATCGCGTTTGTATTCACTTCCAGTTCTTTGAATGTGAGCGTGACCTCCACCGCACTCGGAAGCCGCTCCTGAATCGCCGAATCCCATTGAGTCGCCCACTCCACGCCGTCAAAGTAACGAAACTGGACGCTGGAGATTTCGGGAGCCAGCAATTCCGCGTCGAGGGCCAACAGATCGATAGCATCGTCGGAATAGCTCAATTCGAGCGCATCTCGTTCGAGTCGCGACAAACCGCCAGTAGGTATGTTGGACAGGGAGGCTCCGCTTGACTCATCGAGCGTTCCCACCAATGAACCGATCGAAGACGTCCCGTTCGCAAACCAGGAGATAGTCCGTACTCCACTATCCGTTACTGTCTCGACCGATTCCTGATCGTCCTCCGACATCGCGGTTTGCGTGGCGATTCGCGCCGGTAGACGCTCGGGGCGATTCACGAAGACGACCAACGAAGACTCATCGCCGTACAATCCCTGTGTCTTCTTCAGGATCGCCTCTGACGGGGTCAGAAACTCTTCGCTGTCCTCGATTCCAAGGCTCGATTCGATGTCATCCTGATCGACATCTTCGGCCGCAGTCTGATTGCTGGCTTCTTCCGTTACAAATTCCTCAAGATAGGTAACCGATCGCAGATCGTTCGTCATACGCAAATAGATCGCCCGAACCAGTTGCGCCCGTTCCATTCGCTTGCGGCCCATCGATTCCGCCCGCAAGGTCACCATCAGCGTCGCCCCAATGGATCCGATCAGCAGAATTCCCAAACCGAGAGCGATCAACAGCTCCAACAGCGTAATCCCCTGCCGTGAATTCGACGGGGAGATAATCGGAGTCATCCGTTTCACGATCCACCTCCCAACGCCGCGTCGAGGAAGATTTGCGGATCGCGGACAAACCGTGTCGCCGAATATTCGTGGGCCGAGACCGTCGTATCGCCGTCCCGATGAGCGGTGACCGTCACCTGCAACAAACCCTCGATGCCGGCATCATCGACGGACATCGACCACAGCCAGCCGGGATAATCTTCCGATTCTTCATCGGTTGTCGATTGCAGCGTGAGCACCCCGGCGACCGCCTCATTGAGTTTGGTATCGACGAGCATCACCGCCTGGGTCCGGAATTGCGCCTGCACGGACGCGCGATGACCGTGATTCATTAACTGGAACAACGCGGTGATCGAACCAAGCAGGACTGCGACGGCAATCACCACTTCCAGCAACGTAAACGCGGAACGTCGGGAAGATTTCCCACTCTGTCTCAATGTTTCTTTCATTCGCATCATCGTTGCCTCCTCTCAATCGAGGAGAGAGAGGCGGTTCCCGTCAGCGCCCGCACCGCAAAGGAGAGGTATTGGGCCTGGTCGTCTTCCAGTTCGAAGGTCGCATCACTACCGCTGCCGTCTGGATAAAAGACGATCGGCAACGACCAACGGACGTTGGTCAGGTTGAGTTCTTCCGGGACGTCCGCCAGCAGTTTCGGAGAGATCGAGACGCTGCCCGACTCTTCACCTTCGGGAGTTTTGAAGGTGAATTCTTCGGGAACCTGCCCCGCCCGCGCGGGAAGCGTCAACGTCACTCCCGCATCCTCCGACTCTCCGGTGGGAGGAGTATCTTCAGTCGGCACCATCACATAATGTCGCCCGTTCGGTTCGTAGAAAAACTGGTACGGGATACCGTTGTCGATGGCCGCGAGACGCGCGGCGGAGACCGTATCGTAGACCCGCCGCCCGTGATCCTTCAGTTCCGCAGTCTGATAAAAAGCCAGCATTCTCGGCCAGACAATCCCCGCAATCAGCAGCATTACTCCCAGAACCAGGATCAGTTCAAACAGAGTAAAGCCGGACCTGCGCGAATCAATATGGCGAGAGACCGTCTTCATTCCGCACCTATTTCAAAACCAATCCAACCTACAGATTGGCTTGTCCCCAGTTCGTGATGTCGTCTCCACCACCATCCTGGTTTTGCTTATCCGGTCCCGAGGACCAGATTGCCGGTTTAACGGCGTTCGGATCCTTCGTATTCGGAAATTCGTAGAAGAGCGGAACACCCCAGGCGTCTTTCGGGATTGCTTCCAGGTACGGTTGGATCATTTGTCCTTCGGCGGACTGACTCGACATCAGCATCTGCACAACTTCGGTTTGCCCCCCTTGCGGGAACTCCGCATTGTGACTGGCGGCGTACTGTTTCACCGCTTGCTCGAAGTTGGCGATGTTGATTTTCGTCTGTTTGATGTTCGCTTCCTGCTGACGTCCCAACAGGTTCGGAACGACCATCGCGGCAATCGCCAGAATAATGCCCAGTACGATCAGCAGTTCGAGCAGGGTAAAACCGCCGCGAGGCGTGGGACGTTGTTTTCGTGAATTGTTCATGGGTGTTTCACTCCGTAGTTCGATCAATGATTCGAGAGGATATAAGGATGGTTCCTGAGACGGGACGTTACGACAGTCCCGACATCATCAGGACCGGGTATAACAGTGCAAAGATGATGTACACAACAATCACCGCCATCAACAGCAACATCAACGGTTCGACCATGCGTACCAGCATATCGAGTTGACGGTTGGTCTGACGTTCGAGATTGTCGGAAATATTAATCAAAACCTGTTCGAGGTTGTTCGCTTCTTCGCCGACCGAGATCATTTCCATAATTTCTTTGGGAAATTGCCCGGAGGCTCTCAACGGCTCGGCCAGTGATTTACCGCTGGAAACGTTGTCCGCCGCCTCACCAATCGCGACCGAGAGCACACGGTTCCCGGTGGCGTCTTTCGCGATGCGCAACGACTGCAGGATCGGAACGCCGTTATGCAACAGCGTACCCAGAATGCGACAGAAGCGGGCGATGGCGAGATTCTTGACGATCACCCCGATCCCCCACGCTTTCAGACGAAATAAGTCGAATTTTTCACGACCGTCTTCGGTCTCCAGCCAACGCTGAGCCGCCACGCCCAATCCAACGAGCGCCAACGCAGCGAGAATCCAGTAGTTTTGCAGGAACTCGCTAAGCGCCAGCAACGAGGTGGTCGCCATCGGCAATTCGCCCCGTTCCTGCATCCTCGAAAAGATGGGCGCAAATTTCGGCACGAAAACCACCATCATCACCGTGACGATCGAGGCGCCTGCCAGACACAAAAATGAGGGATAAATCATCGCGCCGAGGACGCGGCTTTTGAGTTCTTCCTGGTGTTCGTTAAAGGCGGCGACTCGCTTAAGCACGTCTTCGAGAAAACCCCCTTCTTCTCCAGCGCGAACCATACTCAACACAAGTTCGTTGAACGTTTTGGGATGTCGAGCCATCGCGTCGGCGAGTCGCGTCCCGTCCGCCACCTGATCGTTGATGTCCTGGATGATCCCCTTCAAACCTGAGTGGGAGGTTTGTTCGATGATCAATTGCAACGAACGGAGCAGCGGCACGCCGGCGGCCAACAGATCGGCCAGTTTCGTGTAGAAGCCGGTCAGGAGTTTGTTACTGACTTTTTTCTGCGATTTGGCGGCGGCTTTGACCGATTCTTCAGACAATTGAACGCGCATCGGGAACATCTGCCGACTCGAAAGGATGCCAAGGGCATCCTGTTCGCTGGCGGCCGTCAAGACGCCGCTGGTTTGCTGACCCGAGGCGAGTCGGGCTTCATACTGAAATTCTGGCATGATACGTTCCGTCTGAATTCAATCACTGAATCAGGAATATTCTCCCTTACTGATTCTCAGAACTTCGTCGATGCTGGTGACTCCTTCGAGAACTTTGTTCCAGCCTGATTGCCGCAGGGAAACCATCCCGTTCTTCAGAGCGTGGTTGCGGATGGCTCCCGTACTGGCGTTGTTCACCGTCATATGTCGGATTTCTTCATCCATCTGCATCAATTCGAAAATACCGGTTCGCCCGGCATAGCCGATGTCGCGACAGTCGCGACATCCGACCTCTTTGTAAATCGGGCCCTCGATCTGTTTGACCGGAAAATCGACCGGAAAATCTTCAACCAGCGAATTGTCGATCGCTTTACACTTCGTACACAATTTCCGCAACAGTCGTTGTGCGAGTACACCTTCCACCGTACTGGCAACCAGATACGGTTCGACGCCCATATCGATCAAACGGGTCATCGATCCGGGGGCATCGTTCGTGTGCAGCGTGCTGAACACCAGGTGCCCCGTCAGAGACGCCTGAATGGCGGATTGGGCCGTCTCACCATCGCGAATTTCCCCGATCAGAATCACATCCGGGTCGTGACGAAGAATACTTCGCAGTCCGGCAGCAAAGGTCAACCCGATCCGCGAATGGACCTGAATCTGGCTGATACCGGTGGAGTGATATTCGACCGGATCCTCGACGGTAATAATTTTGGTCTTGGGGTCTTTGATCTCGTTCAACGAACTATACAGCGTACTCGACTTACCGCTACCGGTCGGACCGGTGACGAGGATAATCCCGTGCGGCAGGCTGATCAGTTTTTTGAACGGCGAGATGATTTCCGGCGGCATCCCGACGTTGGCCAGGTTAAAGACCATGCGTTCTTTATCGAGCAGACGCATGACGATCCCCTCTCCGAAGATCATCGGGATAATCGACACACGAACGTCGATTTCGCGTCCCTTCACTCGCAGCTTGATGCGACCGTCCTGAGGTAATCGTTTCTCGGCGATATTCAAATGCGACATGATCTTCAATCGCGTAATGATCGCTGAGGCAAAGTGGTTGATTTCCGGCGGAACTGGCTGCACACGAAGCAATCCGTCGACCCGGAAACGAACCGTTAATCCTTTCTCGTGTGGTTCGATGTGAACGTCACTCGCCTGCTGGTCAATCGCCTCAACCAGCAGCTCATTCACCAACCGAATGACCGAAGCGGCTAACGCCTCTTCCGCCATCTCGCCGATGTCTTCGTCGATTTCCTCCAGCAACTCAACGCCGTTTTCCTGTTGTCGTTGAGAGACGAGTTGGTTGATGGTATCACCGCCGACGCCGAGATGAGTTTTGATCATCTCGACAACTTCCGACTTCCTGGCGAGCACCGGTTTGAGTTCGCGACCGCTGAGCGACGAAAGCTCGTCGAGCGATTCGAGATCGAAAGGGTCTCCCGTGGCAACGTGAACCAGATCGTCCACTTCACGGAACGGCAGGATCGAATGACGGTAGATGACCGTCATCGGAAACGTTCGCAACAGGTCCAGATCGATCTCGGTATTCTGGAGATCGACATACTCCATGCCGAGCGTGTCGGCCCAGGTCCGAAGGGCGTCCTCCTCGGTAATCACTCCCATCTCGACGAGTTGTTCGTCGATGCGATGGCCGTTGCGCTGGGTGTGCGCCAAATCCAACTGCTGCTGGGAGATGAGGCCTTTCTGGAGTAGTAACTGATCGATCTGCATGGAATTCTCGAATCCGTTTTGTGAACGGAATGTGGTTCGGTCGGAAGATAATTCAGAAAATGGAAGGAGTCTCTCGGAAGGGATCAGCGTCCGCGGCCACCAAAACGCGAACCACCGCCACCGCGTTGTCCACCACCACCGGGGGAAAAGAGACGAGTTCGTGCTCCGCCGTCCTGGCCGCCACCGCCGCCTTGTTGCATCCGTTCCCGCATGCGTTGTTCCATCATGCGACGGAACTGGTCGGCTTCACGTTGACCTTCGTTGTCGCGGTCACCGCGATTCCCCTCATTGCGGTTATTGGAGTCATCGTTGCCGCCTCGACGTTCGGTCGATGTCGCACTGACTTTGACTTTCGGTAAGAGCGATTGCAGTGTTTGCTGCACCATGATGGGATCGGCGGATTCCAATCGCACTACACGAACGGTCTTGTTGGCCTCTTTGGCGGATTGATCCACCGATTCGACTAAAGTTTGAATCTCCTGGAACAGGGCATCACTCGCCGACACGATCAGTTGGCTGGTGCGTTCATCCACACCCAACGTCAATTTCGCCAACTGGGGACCGTTGGCTGCACCGCCATTCTGCCCCATCAGCATTGCGGCAAACGGATTATTGCCACCGTTGTTGCGTCCACCGGCCTGCGGCCCCGTACTGAGGTAATCTTTATAGACATCGCTGACGATGTTGAAGACTTCATTGACATCCGCGTATTCGACCGGAATTTGACGCGGCTCGCGATCACGAAGCGATTCGGGAAGATCGGAGGCGTCGAGCACTTTCAGGAATTGCTCCACCTCGGCCACTAGATGATTCGGCCCGGTCACAAATAACGCATTCAGACGAGTCTCGGGAATGATTTTCAATGACGTCGCACTATCCAACGTGGCGCTCAAACCCGAAACATCGGCCATCTGTTCCCCAAGTCCCATCAAGCTTCCCATCAAGGAACTGTCTCCGCCGCTGGAAGATGAAACCGACGAATCAGGAATCAGTTGTTCCAGGGTGTAAGCCACTTCCGTAGCATCCGTTGATTGCAGATAGAAGAGCGTCCAGTTTTTTTCCGGCGGCATCGCCAAACCGATCGCCTGAATGAGTTCTTTCATCAATGTGATCGCTTCAGGATCATCCGAACCGACGACGAGATTGTCTCCCTGGACCGTGAGAATCACCGGAGGAGCCTCGTCACCACTTGCTGCCCCCGTATTTTCGGCCTCAGGTTCTTCGAGACGGCGTTCGAGCTCGTTTAACAGGTTTTCTTCTGGATTGGACTCGGTTTGCGGTCGCTGACTGGCGGGCGTGAGGTCGAGAACTGGTTTCTTATTTTCCTCGATCGCCTGTTGTAATTCTTCGTCCATTTCCTGCAACACCTGATCGACGCTCAACTCCTCGCGTTGCTGAACCAGCAGTTCCAACTCGCGATACATCTGGGCCGTAAACGAATCCCCCTTAGGAGCGCTTTCGCGAGTCGAGACATCCTGCGAACTCTCGGAGGATGTGCCGCCGGACTTCGAAGGAACGTACTCCCCTTTCACCGGATTTCGCGTTCCGGGAATTACGACGCGAATCGGATTCGGTTGCTGCGATTCCCAGTTACGTTGCAGGATGCGAATCATGTCAGCCGCGTTGCGACCGCCGAGCGGTATTGAAATGACCGGCCCTGAAACACTTTGTTTCTCCGTTCCGTCTTCTCCCAATTCCGCCAGTACAAGCTTGATCTGCGTCAGTTGTTCGTGCGAACCGCGGACCAGCAATCGACGTCCAAATGCATCCGCCTGAATCACGGGAGCAGCTTCTCCATCCGCTATGAACAGTGAATCCAAGGATGCTGCCGCACTCACCGGATCGAGTCGGCTGAGAGGGATCACAGAAACAGCAACGTCTCCCCCTTCGCCGTCCAGTTCTTTGATCATCCGCCCGATTTCTTCGTGTTCGGATTCGGTGGCCACGATATGAATCCGTCGCGAACGTCCGTCCTCATTAACGACAACCCCCGGGCGAATTGCACTGAGCGTCTTAGTGATCTCGCGGGCATCGGCATTCTGAACAACATACACCTTCAGGTACGGTTCCCCTTCGGCGACTGTTGTCGTGCCGTCCCCCTCAACATCGATCGCCTTGATAAATTCCTCAATCAGTTTCATCGTGGCCCGCGGTGCCGTTACCAGCAGACTTTGAGTTCGGCTATCAGAAGTCACGTTCAAGTCGCTGGAACCGGAAGATCTTGACGAACTTGAAGACCGGCGGTTGTCAGCACCCGTAAAAGAGGAAACATTCGCGATCGTTTTCTCGATTCCGAACTGCTGTCGGACCATCGTTTCCGCTTCACTGGCCGTGAGATTCTCCAGAGTAAACTGTTGAAAGATCACTTCTTCGGGATCCTCTTCAGAGGTCACGCTTTCCAGCAACTGCGAAATCGCTCGCAGATTATCGCCGATATCCGTTACTAACAGAGAATTCGACGCACGTAACGGAACCACACTTCCCTGCGGGCCCAAAAGGGCTTCCACTTCGCGAGCTGCCTGATCGGCTTCAATCCCGGCCAGAGGCACGCGGATTCGCATAATTTCGTTCTTGCCCCGATTTTTCAGTTCGCTGACTTCCACATTCGGAATCAGATTCGGGGGAATCCCCTCGTCGATATTGAGAACCACAAGAAAATTATCGCGACGAACCAGCAAGTACCCTTTTTGTAGGAGATAGCCGTTCAGAACGTCCAAAGCTTCCAGCGGCGTGTATTCCTTGGTGTCGTAGTAATTGAAGGTTCCGGGAGGCGTGACGTTCAGATCGATCGTCAATCCCGCCAGTTCCGCAAACATTTTGAGGACATCGGCCCAGGGAGCGTAGCGGAAATTGAAAGAGACTTTTTTCGTATCGGACCCTTTGAGCCCACCAAACCCGATGGTTCCATCCTGCTCGGGAAGTTTGGCGGCGGGATCAGATCCTTCTTCGGTCGTCTCGTCCGCTGCGGCGGTCTCCATCGGCGATGATTCATCAGCCTCCACTCGCGGTGCGGTAATGGCATTCTCCACCTGGGATGGTTTCACGGGAGTAGCTTGCGCCACACTACCGAAGGAGGCCAGCGGCCCTTCTCCTGGTCCATCTGGACGAATCATCTCACTGTTAATATTGGTTTTGGCATCAGTCGCTTTACTTCCGATTGCGGAAAAGTTAGCTGATCGGGAACCGGGGGCTCCGTTGTTCACGATCACTTTCCCGACCATCCCTTCCCATTTCTGACGTTGCTCCGGAGTCAGGACCGCAAAGATTTTTGAATTCCACTCCTGTTCGAAGGCTTCACGTTCCTCTTCCGAGGCACGGAAGCCGAGTTCGCGGCGGGCTTGTCCCCGTTCTTCCATCAATTCGCGAATTTTTTCCTGCTGGGCGTCCGTCAGTTCCAGTTTCTGGATCGTATCCGGCGTGAGTAAAGCTCGGTGCCCCTGAAACTGTACTGAGAGTTGTTGCAGGCGGTTGACTTTATCACCGCCGATCAACTTTTTGATTTCTTCATCCGATTGAGCTCTCTTTTTCTCCATCATCGCCGACATTTCCGCGCGAATTTTTTCGCGTTCCTCGTCGGACTTGGCTTCCCGCATTCGTTCGAAATAAGGCTGCATCTCTTCCCGCTGCGGGCGGAATTTCTCCGCAATACTCTGGGCTTTATCAATCTGATCCTGAGATAGATTCAATTCCTGTTGGGTTTCTTCCCGCATCAAGGTTCCTGTCAATCCCGGACTGAATCCCCTTGAGATCCCAACTCGCGGCCCCCCAAAAGGTTGAGCATGAGCGGAGGAGCCCATGCATAGAGAAATGACTCCCACACAGAGCAGTAAACCGCTCGGACAATGGCGAAGGGATAACTGTCGAGATGAACTCATGTTATTCTCACTTAGGCTTGCGACTTGAGGTATCACGTTGATCACAGGCCCCCTCAAATGCGAAACTTGTTGCAATAAATATACTTACGACCAATCAGGCCGTTGAATGGACTCTTGTATTCATCATGACCGGCACGGCGGGTCACCGTGAACCCCGATTCGTGCAAAACTTTTCCTAATTTGGAGTGTTTAGTCACGTATGATACTCTCACCAGTATGAACCCTTGAGCCCGAATATGGGTTTCTCAGGATTTGAGAGAACCATCCTTTCCTGTCATTCACCGGAATCTACAAGGGTTTTGACGATTATGGCGTCTGACAGCTAACGGAAAAACCGGTTCTCTTTGACGACAGACCTAAATTAAACCCCTGAACGGTCTTGAAGTACCGCAAAAAATCGGAAAACGACCTATGAGCCAATATTCTTTTTTTCGCATTCTGCTCACCTGTGGTTTGTTGTTCGGTACGTCTGTGGGCATCGCAAACGCCCAGGATAATAGTCGATCCGAGCGGTTTTTCGGCTATCTCGATCGCGATAAAGACGGTCGCCTGAGTAGTGAGGAAGCCCGCCGGATGCCAAGTTCCATTCGCGAAGCATTCGAACGTGCTGACTTTTCACTGGATCGTGGAATTTCGAAAGATGATTTCATCCGAGAAATGCCGCGCGTGATGGAAGAGATGCAGCGTCGCCGCGAAGAGGAACGGAATCGCGACCGAAGTCGCGACGATGACCGGCGCCGTGAAGAGCCTCGCCGTGAAGAGAGTCGCCGCGATGATGATCGCAGAAGCTCTCGGGGATACACCTATTCGCCCCGCAGACGTCCCAAAATAACTATGGACATTCCGTCAAAATTCGAGGACGGCGATACGGACGAGGACGGACAGATTGGCCTCTACGAATGGCGTCAGTGGAAACCGGAGGAGGAGAAATATCATTTTCCGGTCTACGACATCAATCGGGATGGATTCCTGACGCCGCGCGAGTTGAGTAACCCTCCCAGTCGCGAGGAAATCGACAATTACCTTGCCTCGATTGGCGCTCCCCCTCAACCGGCCGGGCGTCGTCCTTCACGCCCCTCCTCGGGATCACAGACGCCGTCTCTCAACCCGACCGCACAAGCAAATAAACCTGTACCAATCGGCGATCAACCAAAACCCGCCACTGCAAAACAACCCCAGCCCAAACCAGCGGAACAGGACGCAACCACAAAAACCGCCAAGCTCTTCTTCAGTCAAATGGACGTCGATAAGAGCGGACAACTCACCCCGGACGAATGGGAACGAAGCCGACGTCTGAAACCGAAATTTGAAGAAGTCGGCATCGATTTGTCGAAACCGATGAATCTCGAACAGTTCACAGACGCCTATCGTCAAGCTTATGGCGAGACCTGATCTGTCGAGGAATCAATAACAATCGTGGCGGAACGTCTCGCGATTGGTTAATGTGATCAGACTGACTGATCAACTTAACCATCTTGCAGATTTTCAGGTGACACGATGACGAACCGCACGCTCTCTGTTTTCGTTTTGTTGATTCTGACCGGAGTTCTGTTGCCCCTTCCTTCCGGCTGTGCCGCGGATCCCAAAGGGAAAACCGCCTATCTAACGCCTGAAGCAGCCGGCCCCGATTTTCTCGTGCAGGGTGAATATCGGGGCATGAAAGGTTCCGATCATAACGTCGGAGCGCAAGTCATCGCCCGCGGCAAAGGCGAGTTCGAGATAGTATTTCTCGATGGCGGTCTGCCGGGAGCGGGATGGGACGAGGAAAAGAAACAAACGTTGCAGGGAAAAACGGGACCGGACGGAGTCGTCACCGTCTCGGCAGAGAAGTTCGCAGGCCAGATTCGTGACGGGATTCTGACTGGCGTCGGCGATCAGGGAGTTCACTACCGACTCTACAAAGTGCTGCGTCGCTCTCCCACTCTCGGGGTCGAACCTCCCGAAAACGCACTCGTCCTGTTCAACGGCGAGGATGTCGAGCAGTGGAATGGGATGAAGCTCGAAGAAGATAACCTGCTGGGGGTCGGCGGACGGACGAAGAAAGTCTTTAAGGATTTCCACCTCCACCTCGAGTTCCGCACGCCCTTCATGCCCGATTACACCGGACAGGCACGCGGGAACAGCGGCATGTACCTCGGCGATCAGTACGAGTGTCAGGTTCTCGACTCCTTCGGCCTCGAAGGTCTCGATAACGAATGCGGCGGCATCTACAAAAACGCCCGACCGAACGTCAACATGTGCCTGCCTCCTCTCAGTTGGCAAACCTACGATGTCGATTTCCAGGCTGCCAAATTCGATGACTCGGGTAAAAAAGTGAAGCCCGCTGTTGTCACCATCCGACACAACGGCGTCGTCATTCACGACGAGTTGGAACTGGCCACGACTCCGGGTGGCGGCCGCAATGACGAAAAACCGGGATCGCTATACCTCCAAAATCACGGCGATCCGGTCCGTTATCGCAATATCTGGATCGTGGAGAAATAGTGAATTCCTGCGGTTCGCATCTCCACGATCACCCGATTGAGTTTCCCCCGTTTCGCCCCCACCCTTTCCTGAAGAGTGGTGACTGGCAAACAATTGCTCCCGTTTTACTTCCAGGACAGCGACATCTGGCGGTAAAAACGCATCACGAAGTCGAACTCGACGACGGCGATCGTATCGTCCTGGTGGAAAGCTGTCCCGAATCGTGGCAGGCGGGAGATCCGATGGTTCTCATGCTGCACGGTCTGGCCGGTTGCCACATGAGCAACTATATGGTTCGAGCCGCCGCAAAAATGCACGCACGAGGCTGGCGGACGTTTCGTCTCGACCATCGCGGCGTGGGCGCCGCACAAGGACTCGCCGACCGTCCCTATCATGCGGGCCGAATTCACGACGCACTTGCCGGGCTGAAATACATTCAGAAACTCGGCCCCGGCTCACCCATCTCAGCGGTTGGTTATTCCCTCAGCGGCAATCTGATTTTGAAATTGATTTCCAACCTGAAAACCGAACTTCCGAGTCGTCTGGTGTCGGTCGTTGCCGTCTGCCCCGCCATCGATCTCATCCGTTCCTCAGAGCGAATCCGAGAATCACGCAATCGTTTTTACGATCGGCATTTTGCCAAATTTCTCTGGAAACGCTCGGAAGACTACGCCGCCGTTTCTCGCGAACTGCCTCACTTACAATCCCCCGCCGAACGTCCGCTTTCGCTTTACGAATTCGATTCCCGTGTGACGGCTCCTCTCGGAGGATTCCGCAATGTCGAGGAATATTACCAGACCTCCAGCGCAATTCACGACTTGCATCGCATCGACCGCCCCACCATGATTCTCGCCGCTGAAGACGATCCCCTCATTCCCGCCGAAATATTTCGCGAGGCCCGTTATTCTTCGACCACATCCCTGGTGATGCCGTCTGGAGGCGGACATCTCGGCTTTCTCGGCAAAAGCAATTCTGATCCCGACCGTCGCTGGATGGACTGGCGGATCATCGACTGGCTGGACGCTCATTGGGGGTGATTATCGTTTCCTCTTAAATACGCGAACCCAGTTCAGGCAGGTGTTCGAACCAGCTTCACCCGAGCCTATGTCGATCGTCAGGCGACCGTCCTGTACAGAGAGTTCCGCACTTACTTCCCGGAAACGTCCCTGATCCGTCGTCTCTCGTTCGACCACCGACTCCCCTTCGACAACGACTGATTGCAATAATTGCTCGTGTCCTGAATCTCCGACACACAACTCGACCAGGTAGTCGCCGTTATCCAACTCCAGTTCCCAGCGATCATTCGTCCTTGTGAAAATGAACGAATCGTGCGCCCCTGTGACGGCATTCCGCTTACGGTGAGAGTTCGTCAGGCTCCGACTCCAGCCGTAGCCTCGTTTCTCAGAGTACCTTTCTCCCCGATCCTGTTGAAAACCGGAAGCCGGCTTCACTCCAGGTCCGCAGAAATCGACCGCGAAAAGCGATTCTTCTTCGACAGCCCTCGGTAGGCCATCTGTCTCGGGCGTCAATGGCTCTCGATCAATTTTAAAAGTAATCGGTTCGTTCGGTGTGTAGAGCAACGCATCGTCGGAGTCGGCGATACCGTCGCCGTCCACATCGCTTGGCGATTTCCGCTCAAACGCAAACGCATCCCAGCCCTGTTGCTGGACTTGCTTCCATACCTTCTGGCAGAATTGACCGCGCGTGATCGGCTGACTCGACAGCTTACTCTGAACGCCACTCCGTTCCAGCACTTTCCGCATCCATGGCTCATCCGCCAATTCATCCGGGTGAAAATCAACCTCCCGCGGTGACAACGGTAGCAAACCTAACATCGCCAGACGATTGACCGCGGCGAACGATTCATCGGCTGGTTTCAGGTCGCGGAACGGCCAGATTAACAACGGCACGGCCCCCTCGGTTCCACCGCACAAAGCATCGCGGAGTTCTTCCAGCTTCTCACGGTCGTAAGGAAACGCTCTCGGCTGCTGACTCCTTTTCAATGCAACCGCAGCCGTGGCTCCTGCCGCCTGACCGATATGGATTCGTTGATCGTGCAGTCGAATCGCGGCACTAACGATGCTGCTGAAGCCAACGTTTCCCTGAGCACCGATCAAACCGTCCATTGTTTCCGGGATGAGCGAACGGAGCGGAAACACACATCGATCGCTGAGAAACTTCGTATGACGATTCGGCTTGTGATAATCGATCCAGGGACCGGAGTCTCCTTCCTCAACGAGATAGGTTCGACCGGTGCGATGAAAGTCATAATGAAACTGCCACGCAAACAGACCATCCGGATACATCACATGCGAAAATCGCGGTTTCGCTTTGGTCTTCGTCTCGCCGTCCCGATTTCGACCATCCTGCTCCCGCATCATATACATCGCTTTCAGTCGCAACGATTCACGAATATACGGCTTGGGTGGCAGATGATCTGCAGTGCCGAATTCGGAACTCAGATGAAAATTTCGAAAGGAGTTGGCTTTATCCTGAGCCCGATCGTGAACGAAATTCTGCAGGTGATAGAGCACTCCCAATGCATGTTGTTTTGCATCGTTAAAAACAATCTCCCGCTGTTCACGCGTCATCACCACAATGTTCTTCTGGGACGCACCCGGCTCGGTCGCTTCGAGTTGTTCAACTACATGTTTGGGCAGTCGTTCGAGCGGGTAGTCCTGACCGTTCATGTAATTCAACAGGATTGAGGTTTTGCCGTCCTTGCTCGAATAACCGTCGACAATGCGTCGGACCGAATAGACACTCAGTTGCCGCTTCGACTCCTGTCCCGCAGGAGGCCAATGCAGAATCGAGCCGAGTCCGGGATTCTTGACATCCCAGTTCAAATGCGCGAACTCCTGATGGCTGAAGGGAGTCGCGCGGGGATAATTACGATCGTCGAAATTCGCGGGTTGAGAAATGGGCGTCTCTCCGTCTGATTCTTCGACGATCATCGCCCATGTGATGGGATTCATTTCGTTGAGTGGAGCATCTTTGGGAGCACTCGGCTCGCCGTAACGTTCTGGAGGATCGGGGCCATATTCAAACCCAGTACCCGAAACCTGAATCGCGTCTCCCCAGTCGGACGCATCGATCGTCATGCCGGCAGAGACGTGGAGTGAGGGGGTCTCTGTTCCCAATTTGGCGAAAGACAGCCCTGTCAAACGTGGGTGATCCCCGGAAGAATCAACATCCGCTTGCACCGGATAATGATTCCAGATCACTTCCACCTGCCCGGAATCGATGTAAGGTTGAAGCATTCCTCGAAAAACGGTTTCCGCTTCTGTGGGTCGAAATGTTGAAGGTCCGTGCCACGGTTTCCCCGGCATGGGCGAGCCGTATTTCTCGGTATTGAAGGCTTCGATTTGGTCCATCAATTCCTTGAAAAGCCCCGACCGGTGAAACGAACGTTTCATCGGGTGCCAGTCCACGCCCCAGCCGACCCTGCCGGTCCCTTTGTTTTCATCAACGCAGGCGAGGGCCTGCTCGGTGTATTGGCCGCCCAGCCATTCGCCATCGTGAACGATAAGAATTTTCGGGACATCCATCCGGGCGGCTTGAATCGCGGCCGCCCAGCCCGATTCCGTCCCGCCGACGATCAGTAAGTCGCAGGTTTTCTGCGAGACTGCCGACGCCTTCGCTTCGACACCTGCCAGTACGAGGGAGAGGAGAATAACAAACAAAGTTCGTGGTGTGTGAATCATCGCGTCTCCCTGAAGGTTCCAGGCTCGTCCGTTGAAGGTATCAATTCAATCACCGATCCCATAAAAAAACCGGCCTATCGGCCGGTTGGAGAGCTGCTTTATAGTTTGATCTCCTAAAGAGAATTACTTCCCGATATTGCGGCCATCCGGGGCAAGGACGTATCCCGAAAGCTGCACGTTCAGCGTTCCCGAGACACGGGCCGTGGCGGGAGTATTCACTTTCAAGTACAGGAAGCCGGTATCTTTCGGTGTCACTTCTTTCTGGGCTCCGAATTCAATCGGCTCAAGTTCATTCTCTTCGTTGTTTCCTCCCCGATTGCGTGCCCTTTGTCGGGGAATGATTAAACCGACCAGCTTTCCGGCGGGAATGTCTTCCAGCAGATCGGTTTGAATATTGCCTTCCGGAAATCCTTCGGGGGAAACGGTCTCACTGATGGTCAATTTATAACTTCCTGCGGCTTTCAGCATGAACGGCTTCCCGGCTCGCACGAAGGCGACGGGATCGCCCCAGCTTTGCTGAACTTCCATGCGAAACTCGAAGTCGTTGGCGGAAATGATATCCGCTTTCAGATCATCGATTTTCTTTTCGAGACCGTCGAGGTCCGGATTGATTTTCAACATCGCTTCGAGGTATTCGATCGCTCGCTCGAGGTCCCCCGCTTTTTCATATTTTGCAGACAAATCATAGGCGTTTTTGAGAAACTCTGTTTCGACCTTCCCCGCCTCCTGGTCGAGTTTTTTCAGTTCGGAAGTCCGAATAGCCGAGGGGGCGTCGCCGGAGCCTCGTTGAGCTTCAGAGGTGGCGACCAGCAGGGTTCCCGTCAGCACAAATGAGCAAACGCAGATCATTACAAATTCATTTAGGGAGAAGCGGCGCATGGAATTTCTTTCTGAAACGCGGGCAAATGATAGGAACGTATCGAGCTTTGGGAACCAAAAGCCCGTTGACACAATTATACGGGATGCCCATGCTCGAATGAAGCATGTTTCCCGTTTGTCGATATTTTTTCCAGTTCGACCGAGAAGCGACTAAGGTATTGGAATGGTAGCACTTAACCCCTTCGTATCCCAGACAGGATCTCACCATGATTGTCGGTGTCCCTAAAGAAATCAAATCAGACGAATATCGCGTCGCCATGATTCCCGCCGGTGTGGAAGAACTCACCCTTCGCGGACATCGCGTGTTGATCGAGCGCAACGCGGGGGCCGGCAGCGGACTGGATAACTCCCTCTATCGCTCCGCAGGAGCCGAAATCGTGGACACGCCGGAAGAACTCTTCGGACAGGCTGATCTCGTCGTCAAGGTGAAAGAACCGCTCGAACCAGAATGGAAACTGCTTCGGGACGGCCAGATGCTCTTTACCTACTTCCATTTTGCCGCCGATCGGGATTTAACGTTCCACGTGCTGGAGACCGGCATCACCGCCATCGCCTACGAAACACTTCAGGGTCCCAAAGGTGGTTTGCCGCTCCTCACGCCGATGTCCGAAGTCGCGGGGCGGATGAGTATCCAGGAAGGAGCCAAATACCTCGAAAAACCGCAGGAAGGACGAGGCATCCTGCTCGGAGGAGTTCCCGGCGTGAAACCGGCGCACATCGTCATTCTCGGCGGCGGTGTCGTCGGTAAAAACGCGGCACAAATCGCGGCCGGTTTTCAGGCCGATGTCGCGATTCTCGATATCAACGTCGATCGTCTGAGATATCTGGAAGACATCATGCCGGCCAACGTGAACACAATCTTCAGCGACCGGCATAATATTCGCGAGCAACTGCAACTTGCCGACCTGGTGATTGGTTCGGTTCTGATTCCCGGTGCGCGGGCACCACAACTGGTCCGCGCGGACGACTTGAAGCTGATGAAACCGGGAGCCGTGATCATCGATGTCGCCGTCGATCAGGGTGGTTGCGTGGAGACGTCCCGCCCGACGACCCACGCCAACCCCACCTTTATTGTGGACGACATCGTGCATTATTGCGTCACAAATATGCCGGGAGCCGTCGGACGCACCAGCACATATGCCCTCTGTAACGTCACTTTCCCGTATGTTTTCAAACTCGCCGAACAGGGACTTTCGCAAGCCGCCGACGATCCAGGCATCGCCTCCGCGGTCAACATGCACGCCGGGAAAGTAACGAACCGGGCGGTGGCGGAAACGTTCGATCTGGAGTTGAGCGACTTCGGCGGTTAATCTGAAAAGAGGCCACCGGTCGGATTGAAACGACTCTTCCTACACACGCACGAAAGATGAACGCTCGATGAAATTGATCACCGGAGCACTCCTGCTACTGATCGCGGAACTCGCTTACGCCCACACCCACCTGATGCAGTTTCCGCATCATGAAGCGGCACGAGTCGTGTTGATTCCCGCCAGTGTCATCTCGGCGTCACTGGGAAGCCTTTTTCTCTTGTGGGGGATTCTCGCCGAACTAATCTCATCCAGCCGCAAGAATTCTGAAGTCCCCGTTACCGAGAAAGTTTGAGATGTCAGCGTTACGCGGGAACATTCTGAATCGCCTTGTGGGGATCATCGTTCTGTTACTGGCCGGTTGCGGATCAGCGTATCTGATGAAACAGATAATTGCTCCTGCCGAAGCAAAACAGCTTTTTCGAGCCGGCACAGAATCGTTTGTCGGTCAGGATTATCGAGAAGCGGATCGATTCAGTAAGGATTTGATCGAACTCTCGCCGGACGATCCCGCCGCCATCCTGCTCCGGGGGCAGATTCTGGCTCGACTCCATCGCGATGCGGAAGCCCTCCCTTTCTTTCGCCGATTGACGACTCTTGATGAACCCTACGCAACTTACGGCCATTATCAACTGGCCGAACATTTTTACTACAACAGCAACTATCCGACGGCCGAAAAACATTACCGCCAATTTCTCAGCGTTCAGCCTGACCATCTGGTGGCCAACGAACACCTGGCATTCCTGTTACAGATTCAGGGGCGGACCTGGGAGTCGATCCCGTTCGCACAACAGCGAGTGAACCTGGGCGCCTTTACGGCTAAAGAACTTATCATGGTAGCCCTCGCGGATAGCAATTGGGTCGCCGATGAGAACATCTCCCACCTCAATCGACTGCGTTATCCCCATCACTCGCTCAATCAGCTTCCTGAAGTCAAACAGGCGGTTGCCGATAACCGAACTTCAGAGGAACTCGCTTTGCTCCTGCAAATCATTGACAAGTATCCCGAGCAGATCGAGCCGCTGGCGATTCTGGGGCATTACTATCTGGAAACCGGTAAGGAACGAGAGTTTCTCGCCTGGCATCAGCAGTTACCTTCGCGTGCCAACTCGCATCCCGAAATCTGGTACTTGCGCGGGCTGTGGGAAAAAGATCAAGATGAGAACCGACGCGCCGCGAGATGTTTTCTAAAAGCGCTTTCCTGTTCGTTGGCACATTCGAAGTCGTTGTTCCAGCTCTCACAAGTTTTGTCTCAGCTTCCCAACGTCGAAATCCCAACGTCACTTCCAAATCAGGTCAAAGCCGCCTCCGACGTCTCTTATTTGATCACGGGAATGATGGATGATGTCAATCCGGATCGCGTGCGAAAACTGATCGTGGCGATGGAATCTCTCGGTCGCTATCAGGAAGCGGCGGCCTGGTGCGATGTGGTATGTCGCTTCGCTGGCGAGATCGCCTGGGCCGATTCTGAACGATTGCGTTTTACTCACCTCTACCTGAATCATCCTGAATCGCCGGAAGCTCGTTTTCTCAAACAGATCAAGGCCACCACCTTGCTTTCACCGGAGACCGACCCGTATCAACTCTCTCCGCCGCATCGCACTGGCTCAGAGGTCCCTGTGGAAACATCCCCGTCCCGGGTTCGATTTGAAAACGAAGCTGCCAGCGCGGGACTCGATTTTCAATATTTTAACGGAACCACCGAATCCGATGGCCTCCAGCATATCCTGCAGGCAACCGGAGGGGCATCGGTGGTACTGGATTACGACCTCGATGGCTGGCCCGATATCTATCTGTGTCAAAGCGGAACTTGGCCGGTGGACGAAGAGACGAATCCTTATCGAGATCGATTGTTTCGCAATCTCGGAGGGATGCGGTTTCAGGATGTTACGGAGCATGCCGGACTGGGAGACGCACGCTATTCGCAAGGAGCCACCGCCGGTGATCTCGATAACGACGGCGATCCGGACCTCATCGTCACCAACGCGGGAGGAAATCGATTCTATCGCAATCAGGGGGACGGCACCTTCGTCGAAGAGACCGCATCGTTTCCCGATTCCTTTGCTGCGGAGACCTGGTCGATGAGCGCTGCGTGCGCGGACTTCAACGGAGACGGGAATCTCGATTTGTACGTCGTAAACTACGTATTACTGAATCAGGTCCTGGAAATCACCTGTCGCGCGAATGGACAACCGCGCGGCTGCGACCCCACGATGTTCGACGCCGAACAGGACCGCGTCTATCTGAATCAGGGAGACGGTTCCTGGAACGACGTCACGGAGCAAAGTGGGTTCGTCGTTCCCGACGGGAAAGGATTGGGTATCGTAGCGGCGGATTTCGATACCGACGGTCAGCCTGAAGTCTTCATCGGGAACGATACTATCGCCAACTTTTTCTTCAGTCCCGTCTCAACCACAACGTCAAATTCGGTTCGCTATGCAGAACGAGGTATTCTCAGCGGTACGGCCCTGAACGATCAGGGAACGGCTCAAGCTTGCATGGGCATTGCGTCGGGGGACGTCAATTCCGACGGTCGGCTCGACCTTTTCATCACCAACTTTTATTCCGATACGAATACCCTCTATTTGCAAACGTCCGCGTCCTCTTTTCAGGAACAAACTCGACAATACCAACTGCGCGATAACGGTTATTATCAACTCGGATTCGGAACCCAGTTCCTCGATGCGGAACTTGACGGCGATCTGGATTTGCTGGTCGCCAACGGGCACATCGATCGAACGCACGCCACCGGCGAACCCGATGTCATGCCGCCCCAGTTTCTGGAAAATCGCCACGGGGTATTCGAGGAACAACCGGCAACGAACCTCGGAAAATATTTCACCGGCAAATATTTTGGACGCTCCCTGTCACTGCTGGACTGGAACGGCGATAGCCTGCAGGATGCCGTGGTGACGCATCTCGACCAGCCTGTTGCATTGCTGACGAACCGCTCCTCTCCAGTCGGACGGCCCCTCAAAATTCGCCTAATCGGCAGACGCGGAAATCGGGACGCCATCGGAGTCCGTATCAAAATCGAACAAGGAGAGAGTGTGCAATACCGGTTTCTTCAGGGGGGAGACGGCTATCTCAGCCGCAATGAGCAACGAATGATCGTGGGACTCAACGACTCGAATGAGAAAGTTCACCTGACAATCGACTGGCCCGGCGGAAAGAAGCAAACAATTTCGCTCGCAGCAGATAAAAGTTCCGTCATACTGATTGAGCCGAAGTGATCACCCCTGACGTGTATTTTTGTTTTTTTATTCTAATCCCGACACTCGGAATTGTATAAAAAATAATTGAGTCGCAGATCAACTTATGCCATAATCCTAGTTAGTACGTCAAGGAGGGGGTTCCACCTTCCTGTTCAATCGGTTTGACGATTCATTCTTTGAAGCGTCATTTTCTTCATTTCACAGGAGATTCTCATGCTAAAGTCCACACACAGACGGCAGCGAGGGTTCACATTGATCGAACTGCTCGTTGTCATCGCAATTATTGCGGTTCTGGTCGCGCTGCTCTTGCCCGCTGTCCAGCAGGCCCGCGAAGCAGCCCGCCGCTCCGCCTGCAAAAACAATCTGAAGCAAATCGGTCTCGCTCTCCACAATTATCACGACAATTACAATGGCTTTCCGATTGGAGTTACTGCCTCTTGGACCAATCCTGGCAGAGGTGGTGGTTGGGGGACAACTTGGTGGGCTCGTATTTTACCCTACATCGACCAGGCTCCTCTTTATAACCAATTAAGCTTCGAAGGAACGCACCATGGTTGGGTTCACACTGCATCTCCGGAAGGAGCCGCAAATGGTGATGCCGCACGTGGGTCAGTTATCCCAGTCATGATCTGTCCTTCTTCACCTCTAGATAAACTAATCAGCGCCGGTAACCGTGGCCCGATTACTTCTCCACATTATGTGGGTGTTGGTGGAGCTGCTAACGGTGATGGCTTCACGAATGGTGCCAATCATCCTCAAGGAAACCGAACAGGATGTTGTGGTTCTTCCACGGGAGGCCGAATTGCCTTCGGTGGTATGCTCGTTCCCTCCAGCGCCTACGGGATCGAAAAGATTACAGACGGATCGACAAATCACATCATGGTTGGGGAGGCATCACATTTCGCTCTTGACGTCAATGACTCTCCTGTGAGCATCCAGGGGGCTCACGGTTGGTTGATGGGAACCTCACACCACTGGGGCTTTGGAACTGGTCGGGCAAACTATAACACGCGAATGTTTAATCTGACGTTTATCAATTACCCCATCAATTATGTGCGGAACTGGAAAAGCCAACCTCAGCGTTTACCCAACGACCAATCGAATATCCTGAATGGCAACGGTGTCGGGAGTAACTTCGGCGCTAACAACGGTATCTATTCGCCCCATACTGGTGGCGCACAGGTCGTTCTGGGAGACGGATCGGTCCGCTTCATCAGCGAGAATATCGACATGCAAACCTTCCGTCGTCTCTGTACCCGCGATGACGGTCAACCGGTCGGCGACTTCTGATCTGATATCGACAACGAAGCCAGTCGTTCTCACGAGCGACTGGCCTTTTTAAGTCTTACGAAATTTTCAAATTATTGTCACTGAATAGAAAGCGACTCCGATGACTAAGTTATTAATTGCCCTGGGACTCTCCAGTTTCTGTTTTATTCTCACGGGTTGTGGTGGAGGTGAAGAGATCAGTGAGGAAGCTCAGCAACAGGCTGACGAACTGGCCAACGATCCCGATTACGAACAACAGATGATGGGCGGAGCCGATCCTTCCACGGACGAGTGATCATCATCATTGACTGACTCACTACAAGACAGCCAAACAAAACCGCCCCTGGAATCTTTGCGATCCCAGGGGCGGTTTTTTCTAGCCAGGAGCCAATGCTCCTCGCTTTCAGCAACTATTTCGTCACGTCCGCCGTCACGCCGGGCCAGTCGTCCGTGCGGAACGGCGTCATTTTTAAGCCGTGAACGTTCTGCATGTTGGCAACCGGGTTATCGGCCCAACCGTAGCGGACGGCTACCGGATTCGTGACCGATTCGCTCCAGACTTCCACTTGATTGGGAGTCACGATGCGAGCACTGGCCCAGTGAAACTGCTTGTCTTCACCGGCTATCGCAAAGCCGACCGGCTGACGCACGTCGAACGTGTCCAGTCCGCCACCGACATAATCGAACGTCAACACGATGCGGCTGCCGTTCTTTTCCATCGATTTGTATTGCGGGCTACGGAATGGAATTTCGTAGTCGTATTCATTGGCGAGCGCCCAGCGTGCCAGTCGTTTGGCGACGTTCTGTTTGTCGCGAGGATGAATGTCGTGAGCTTCACCGAGGTCGGTAATCACCGCCTGCCCGGTGTGAGGAAGCTTCATCGTCATGGTTTGCGCTTCCCGGAGTTCGGCCCAGGCAGATTCCTGCGGCTCAGGAGACTCGTCTCGGAAGTCGGCCAATTGAACCCAGTAGAACGGGAAATCGCCGAGGCCCCATTCTTTCCGCCATTGGGTAATCATCAGAGGAAATAGATCGCGATACTGGTACGCGCGATTTGCATTGCTTTCCCTCTGATACCAGATCACTCCCCGAATGCCGTAACCGATCGTCGGTTTGAGGACGCCGTTGTAGATATTCGCGGGACGATGATTGCCCGTCAAAGGATTGCGGGGAGCGCGGGGACGATTAGGAAGCGGCTTGCCGGCGGCTCGTGCTTCCTTTACTTTTTCCTGCCAGGCGGCGAACTGCTTCTGATAACGAGCCTGGACCGCTTCCCAGTCAAAGTTTTTCTCAGTTTCCGCCCAGCTTGCCAGCAGATCATCGTACTTGGAATCAGCGGCGAGAACGTCTTTGGGAACCCAGGCTTCCGCGGAGGAACCACCCCAGGCGTTATCGATCAATCCGATCGGGACGTCGAGTGTCTGATGCAGTTGTCGCCCGAAAAAATAACCGACGGCCGAGAAGCTTTTCACCGTTTCGGGAGTGCAGCGTTGCCATTCTCCGTTGAAATCGTTCTGGGGTTCCTGAGTGCCGACCTGGGGAACGGAAATCAAGCGGATATTCGGATACTTGGCGGTCATCGCTTCGAGGTCAGAATCGTTGGCGTTACTGACCGGCCACGCCATGTTCGATTGCCCGGAGCAGATCCAGACCTCCCCCACAAGAACGTCCTCAAAGGTCACTTCGTTGTTCCCTTTGACGGTCAGTTGATGCGGTCCGCCCGCTTGCAGCGGTTCCAGATGCAGAGACCAATTTCCCTTTTCGTCGGCTTTGGCGGAATGTTTTTGCTCGCCGATCGTGACAGTGACGTCTTCGCCGGCGTCGGCCCATCCCCAGACTTTGCAAGGGATGTCGCGTTGCAGCACCATATGGCTGCCGAAGATGGAAGGAAGTTTCACATCGGCGGATGCCATCGATGCGGCGGTGAGTATCAACACGAGACTCATCAAGGGGGTTACACGTTTCAAGGGAAGTATCTCCTGCTGAGAGTGTGAGGAATGAAGGCATTTCTTTCTTCTACTCGGTCCGGCAACTACATTCAATAAGCGGCTGTTGAATTCAAGATTCTCGACACCCACTATTCGGGCGGATGGGGTCGATGCCAGTCAGTCTGTTCCTGATACGCTGCGGCAATCGAAAGCAGCGTTGCTTCGGAGAGCGCCTGTCCTGTGAACTGCACGCCGGTCGGTAATTGTTCCTCCGTCAGACCGTTCGGAACCGTCAAAGCCGGCAAGCCGCAAGCATTCGCGGCTCCGTCAAAAGTCCCCACTGAATACCCTCGCGACGATTCCCGAAACGGTTTCTTCGCAGAATAAGCGGGGGTCGAGCGACTCGGCGTCACAACCGCATCAAAGGGGCTGACCAGCTGGCTCATGGCCGGCTGCATCCGGTGGCGACGGATTCGCAAGGCGTTGATGTAATCGACAGCAGGAAGCACCTGTCCCGCATATGCGCCGTGGTGATCTTCAGGTGCCGTCAGTTCCCAGGCCTCACCCGAAGTCACCATCCCCTCAAATGCAGCGGCGATTTCGCAATCAATAATCGTCGCGGGAACGGTATGCCAGGGGAGATCGTCCGACATCTCGATCTCGGTAATCGTGCCAATCTTTTCCAGAGTCGCAAGCGAGCGTTCGAAATTGGATTTCACGCCGGGGTGAGACGATTCAAAGGAACCTTTCACAATGGCAAGTTGATACGGAGGCTCGGATCGGGAAGCTTCGTTCCAGACGAATTCCGCGTCTACGGCGGATTCATCCAGCGGATCCGGGCCGGCGATCACCTCCAGCACCAGCGCGCAATCCTCCGCCGATCGGGCCATCGGTCCGATCTTATCCATCGACCAACTGAGAGCCATCGCTCCCGCCCGGCTGACGCGTCCGTAGGTCGGGCGCAAACCCGCGATGCCGCAAAAGCTGGCGGGACACATAATCGATCCCCACGTTTCCGTCCCCAACGCGAAGGGAACCAAACCCGCGGCTACGGCGGCTCCACTGCCGCTCGAAGAGCCTCCTGCCCAGTAATCAGTATTCCAGGGATTCAGCCCCGGCCCGGTCAACGCAGCGTTCGCCTGTCGGTAGCCCATCCCTCCCGCTATTTCCACCATGGCGAGTTTCGCCACGAGCACTGCTCCCGCGTCTTTCAGGCGTTGATAGACGGTCGCGTTTTCATCGAGAATGCGTTCCCGGTAAGGGGCCGCCCCCCAGGTGGTCGGAATCCCTGGCGTCGCAAAGAGGTCTTTGAGGCCGTAGGGAATCCCATGTAACGGTCCGCGATCCTGGCCCGCTTTCAGTTCGCGGTCCGCCTGGTCGGCCTGTTCGAGGGCGGCCTCTTTCGTCACCGTAACGACGGCATTCAACGATGTTCCCCGTGTTTCCAATCGATCCAGAAAATACTCCGCCAGCTGACGCGCCGAGACTTTCCCCGCACGGAGCAGTTGCCCGACTTCAGATAGGGACAAAAAAGCATACTCGGTCATGACGCGGGCGTTTCCGGGGCTGGGGGATCAACGGATTCGAAGACTTGCTCCTTGAGTCGCTTGAGCTTTTCCATTTTTTTCAGTCGTTTTTTTCCGCCGTCCGGCTCGATCAGCACGCGCCAGCCAAGACGTCCAAGCAACCGAGCGTGAATGAAGATCACGGACGCCGTCAACGGCCCCATCCACAACGCTGAGAAGATCGGATCAAACAGAACCGACAACCCCGCTACAGAGACATATCCGGCGCTGAGACTCCCAGCCAACAGATAATAAAGAAACCAATAGCGACCGTGCGACCACATCGACTGATACACGGGAACGCTGAACGGCCAGAACATCGTCCCGGTTTCGAGCGCCGAAAGCAAAATGACCGGATAGATTACATGGACTTGTGCCAGGGAAATTAGCCAGGGAGCCGGCAGATTGGGAGAGACCATCTCCAACACTACACTGATCCCCTGAGCGACCAGTCCGATAAAGGCGACGTAGAACATGTTGGTGGCCCACTCCCGCCAGTCCGGCTCGGGCCATTCATCAATCACCACCTGCCCCGCTCCCGTTCCTTCCAGAATGGCCATACCGCATGCGGACGTATAGGAGAGCGTCCAGAAAGAGACCCAGAATGTCGGCAAGGCGAAAAATCCCGCGGCGACTGTCCCGGCTCCCCCCACGAAAAGAAACTGGACCACCAGAGCAACCAGAACCCAACTCGCGCTCCAAGCCAGTGAAGTCCAGAGCCAGCGGGACAACACGTACTTTGTCCAGGGATACTCGAACACTTTCGAGAAATAGACCCACTTGGGCGGTGGATCGATCTCCACCTGTTTAATCTCGCTGATGTGATCGTAAACTTTCGTATTCATTGGAACCGGTTTCGACGCCACACCCGCGGTGTACTGGCCGGGATCGGGTATGGGGATCGGCTTCGGTTTTTCCGGGTTCTCGCTTCGTCCCGGAACGCGATACTCTTCGAGACAATCGGGACAGGTATCTGTCCACGCTTCGTCTTTCAGTTCGGGGGACAGGAGCGAGAGGCATTGCGGACATTTGAGAGTGATCGTTTCCTGGCGAAACGGATTTTTTATCTGGATCACATCCTCTTCTGATTGCTGTGCGATGCCATAGACACCGGGATCGACATTCCGCGGTTCCGCCAGTTTTCTCTGGAACTCAGCTTCGATCGGATCGTAAGCAGGCACATGGATCGGGGCCTCACACTCGGGGCATTTCAGCTTGCGAGCGTAGGGTTTCGCAACCGCTGTCAAACGTTCGTGACACGTATGGCAAGTCACTTTGACACGGATCCGTGGAGACGTTCCGTTCATGCAATTCGATCCTTTCGAGAGGTCTCCGAGAGGAGAGTGAAGATTTCCATTATGAGCAAATGAGAGACGGAATCGCCAGCCGCATTTTGAAACGATACTTTTCCCGAGAGCCGAGTGGTGATTTCCCGGAGCCAGTCGGCATAAATTGCCGCTCTTGCGCGATGTGCTCCAATCCGGCATGATTTTCGACGGAATAGATTCCCCAGACGGAAAAGTCTCCCAGAAGCCTCAGAAGGTCCACGACGTTACAGATAGTGCAGCTCCCAAAAGGCTCAACTTCTCTTGGGAATCTGGACGACATGATAGACCGGGCCCTCACGCATTCACGCCCAATTTTGCACTTCCTTCCTCAACAGGACGTTGACAGGAGTCTTTATGTCATCCGTATCATCGAATCCCCAGTTCCGATTCTCTCCCGAGGGTTCTGGACATCAACCACCGACACGAGAATTCGTGCTTGAGATCATGAGCGGGAAGACAAAATTCCCGAATCGCCCCATGCCGCTCGGCAGACTCTCCATCGGTTCCGGAAACAAATGCTGGCTACAACTGGGGGGACCCGACATCCCCGAGATCCATTCATGGATGGAAGTGGGGCAAAAAGAGATCGCGCTGTATGTGTTTGAAGAAGAGCCCTCCATTCAGGTAAACGGCTCGAAGGTCCAGTTTGCATTACTCAAAGGGGGGGAAACTCTTCAAATCGGTCCGTTTGAATTTCAACTACACACACAAATCCAAGACGATTCTGACAAAACCTGGCTCAAGCCGCATCTCAGCCCGCAACAACTTGAAAACCTGAAACAGGAACTCGAAGCACAAGCTCCCGTCGATGAAGTCGAAAAAATGTCGGCGGAAGAGTTGGTCGATGCCCTCGAACGGGAAATGCACACGCTCGAACAACACGATGCCCGCGAGCGGACCGGTATGAATCGATTGCTGGAAGCGGTTCGAGAGACGCAGGAAGAACTCGGCATTAAACGGACTGCCTCGGTGGACGAGAAACCGATCCTGCCGATTCCCGAACTCAACAACGTCGCCGTCTCGGATGATTTCATTGCTCGCATCGAGGAAGTGACACGTTCCTTGCGTGACCGAACCGCGATGCTGGAATCGGAAGAAACCGGATACGCGCGAGCCGCCGAATCGTTGCTTCGCACGCAACAAAGACTCATCGAACAAATGGATCAGTTGATTTCGGCTCTCGATGAATCTCCCCGTTCAGAAGTCGAGAACGACGACGATTCACCACAAACAGCGATCGCCGGATAAGCAGCCTGTCGGGACGACACATAATTTGCCTGCGGCCAGGTCTGCCGGATTCCTGTAACGTCAGGTCGATTCTGCATCACGGTATTTCCGCTCATGAATGCTCCTTCCGGTAAGTTCGTAACGCTAACCAGAGCGAGCGTCGGATCTCTGATCGCCGGACTGATCCTCTCCTGGGCCTTCGTACAATTCGGCCAACATCGCCTCAGCCATACGGACTTGTGGGGGCACCTTGCTTACGGCCGCTATATCGCTCAGGAAGGAAAGTTCCCCGATCGCGAACCATTCCTGCAAACATCGACCGATCAGGAACTAGTCGTCACCGCCTGGCTCTCACAATGGGGGGGCTATCATCTCTACAGGTCTTCCGGGGCGGTCGGACTGCAACTCGCCTATGCAGTGATTGTCTCCGGCAGCCTGATCTGTTTCTGTTATCTCATTTTGCAGAAAAGTCGTTCCTGGACGCTGGCTCTTATCGGAACAGCCTGGTTTCTGGTACTGGAACAACAGCAAGTCACCACCATCCGACCTCAACTGATGGGACTCCTCGGCTTTCTGCTGTTTCTGGCGATCGGAAATCCCCGACAGAAGCTGACTCGCCTTCGCTATGGAGCGTTGTTTGTTCTGATGGTGGTGTGGACGAACGCGCACGGCTCTTTCGCGATCGCCCCGGTCATTCTCATCATCAGTCTGTCAGGACGTCTGCTCGATGTGCTCCGCAGACATTATCGTCGCGGCACACCGCTCTCCAGGACCATCCAATATTTACGCGGTGACCAGCGACTCCATCGGCACTGTTACCTGCTCGGAGTCGTGCTGATCGCGACATTAGTAACCCCATTCGGAACACAATTGTGGCGAGAGGTGTTGACATTCGGCAAGTCACCGAATCTCTACGATCTCATTGAGTGGATGCCGTTGTGGAAAACTCCCAAACAGGGGACGGCGTTTCTGTTGTCCGGGTTTGCCGTGCTGGCCGTTTTCCTGGTGAAACGCTACCGATTACGAATGGAAACCTGGTTGCCGGTCTTTGCATTGACCGTGCAATTGATCCGGGTCTCGCGATATTTTGTCTGGTGGTCGCCCCTGTTCGTCAAAGCGATGATTCCTGACTGGCGCCTCGCCGAACGATGGAAGCGCTATTCGAGGATCTATGCGGTGGTCGAACACGGTATGAATCTTGCGATACCGGGAGGACGATTTGTTCTTCTGGCCGTAGCGATGGTTGCCCTGTCTTGGACGCCTTGGTCGGCGGCTCTGTTTCACGGCCAATCGTGGTCTCCGCGAAACTCCTTCAGCATGACGACGCCAATCGAGGCGACAGTTCCGCTCCTGGAATTGGCTCCGGAGACGCTGATGTTCAATACCATGGAATGGGGGGACTGGCTCATTTGGGAATCGGAGGCCACTCTTCCCGTCTTCGTCAATTCCCACGTAACGTTAATCGATGAAGAAGTCTGGCGGGACTATATGTCTTTCATCCGCCAATCGACGGGTTGGAAGGAACACTGGGATTCGTATACCTTTAGTGTGGCCATCGTTCAATACCGCCGACACAAAGAACTTGCCCGCAGTCTGCAAGACGATCCGGAGTGGGAGGAAGTTTACGAAGACTCGAACGCGAAAATCTTCGTCAATAAATCACGGGACAACCTGGGGCGTCCGACACAGTAACGTCGGGAACTTTGAATGCGAGGTCCCACCCACAGGCATTCTAGCCGCGCCCGAGATACAATTGATCGTTGGGAAGTACAATCGCTTCGAGAAAATTGACGTGCGGCGGTACGGACAACATGGCGAGCGCCGCTTCGACAATCGTCTCGGTCGCCATCATCGGCTCCTGATCCGATTCCGCGTCCGATTCGTCCCGTCGTTCGACATTCACATTTCCCGGATGCAGACAACTGCACGCGATGCCGAACGGTCGCCCGTCGATTGCGGTTGCCTGCGTCAATCCCCAGACACCAAACTTCGCCGAGGCGTAGGGAGCCGAATTTTCGCGCGGTCGCTGCGCCGAGATCGACCCGATGTTCAGAATGCGTCCGCCTCCGGAAGTCTTCATGCGTCCAAATGCTTCCCGGGAACACAAAAACGCCCCCGTCAGGCAGGCCCCAATGACGTTGTTCCAGGCGTCGAGAGTCACTTCATCGACACGACCACCGTCAAAAGCCCCCGCATTATTAATCAGGAGATCGACCCGACCGAACGTTTCGTCGATTTTCTCAAACAAGGCTCTGACGCGGTCTTCATCCGAAACATCGGTGGGTACCGCGAGAACTTCCGTTCCTTTCGCTGCCAATTCTTTCCCCACCGCCTCCAGTTTTTCCTGATTCCGGGCACAGATGGCCAGGCGACAACCGGCTTCAGCCAGGGCAAATGCCAACCCTTTGCCGATTCCCTGATTTGCACCGGTCACCACGGCCACTTTGCCTTTCAGCGACTCCATCGTTAATCTCCTGTCATGCGAGTTAGGAATGTCGCAGTGTACCGACATTCGCGCCGCAACTGTAGCAGTGATTTCAAAGGCATCGCGTGAATTCTCCCTTGTTAATCGTTGGAGCGTCCGTTCGCGCGGCGGCGGAATCCGCGTCCCAGGCGGGATTCCAACCGTTCGCCATCGATCTGTTCAATGACACGGACCTGACCCACCTCGGTCCTTGTTCGCTATCCGAGAACTACCCTGACGATCTTCCTGCTCTGGCGGCAGAATTTGCATCGATGCCGTTTCTCTACACAGGAGCAGTGGAAAATCACCCCAGCATCATCACGGAACTTTCGAAAACCCGAGAACTACTCGGCAACACAGCGGAGAACATTCAAAAACTCCGCGATCCATTTCAGTTGCGCGATCTGCTGGAATCCCATTCTTTCCCCACCGCGGAACTGCGCGAGGCCGATGATCCTCCCGGAAATTTCTTCGGCTGGCTGATCAAACCGTATCAGTCGGGCCACGGTCTGCAAATTCGCCCGGCTTCGGAAAATATTCATCCTGAGAGAGAATACTACCAGCGTCTGATCAGTGGAATTTCAATAGGCGCGCTGTTCCTCGCCAACGGCACAGAGTGCCGCTTGATCGGACTTCACCAACAGCTCACGGGACTTCATCCCGACCCGAAGCATTCGTTTTTGTTTTCCGGTGCGTTGGCTCCCTATGTTCTGCCGGAACGAGCCACCGAAACAATCGTCGAGATCGGCCAACTCATCTGCCGGACCACTGGCTTGAGGGGGCTGTTTGGATGTGACTTCATCTTTCGGGAGGTACCGTATCTTCTGGAGGTCAATCCCCGATATACGGCTGCCACGGAACTTTGGGAACGGCTGTTGAAACGCCCGTTGATTGCCGATCATGTTATCGCCTGTCGAGAGGGCACATTGCCGGAACGGGAAGAGACAATCGACCGAGACGGTCCCTCGCAACTCAAACTGATTCTGTATGTCCCCCAGTCGACTCAGATACCCCCGAAACTGACACATTGTGTGGAGGATATTCCGGAAGCCCTGCTTGCCGACCTCCCGACAGCGGGACACCAGATCGCACCCGGCAATCCCCTCTGCACGCTTCTGGTGGAGGGACCGACTCCCGGGCAATGCCGGGACGTTTTGCAGCTTGCCTGGGACCGAATCGCCGTGATTTGTCAGTGGGATCCTGTGTACTCCAGGTCGATGCTGGAAAATACCATAGAGAGAATTGCGCCAAAATATCCTTGAACGAAAGCGAAATCAGGATTACGATTTGGGCGTCCATTCCATTCTATTGACTGACAGAAAGATGTCCCGCGATACCGACATTTGCATCACCGATGTGCAACTGACCTTCGAGCCGATTCCGTTTCGCGCTCCTCTCAAATTTGGCGGTCGTATTGTTGATCGATCTTTCTCGATTGAAGTTTCGATACAGGTCGAAACTCGCGATGGACATCACGGTACAGGTCTCGGCAGCATGCCGGTCGGCAATATCTGGGCCTGGCCGTCCGAAAAGCTGGACGGTGATACCACCGCGAACCTGATGAAGAAATTCGCCGAGGAAACCGCTCTTCTCTACGGCCAGTTTCCCGATTATGGGCATCCCCTGGATATCGTGTTTCAGCTCTCCGCCGAATATCATCACCAGGGCAAAGCCATTTCGACGATGAAGCACGTCGATGAAGTGATGCCCGATCTGGCGCAACTCGTTTCAGCCAGTCCGTTCGATGCCGCGCTCCACGACGCATTCGGTCGCGCCAACGCCATCAATACCTACAACGGCTACTCGTC
The DNA here is from genome assembly GCA_014762625.1 of Planctomycetaceae bacterium. Classification (GTDB taxonomy): domain Bacteria; phylum Planctomycetota; class Planctomycetia; order Planctomycetales; family Planctomycetaceae; genus JABURQ01. The sequence continues at coordinate 39,485 of JABURQ010000073.1, forward strand.
CGATTACATCGACTACGATCTTTCCGAGTATCTCGACGATCAGTTCGCGGGAGAATATCTCGACCAATATACAACGCGAGAACCGAAAGACCGCATGCCGCTGTATCACCTGGTCGGCGCGATCGATCCTCTGACCGAGGGTGATATCGAAAAGCGGATCGACGACGACTTGCCCGAAACGCTGGGTGAGTGGATCGCCGCCGACGGTCTCACGCATATGAAAATCAAACTGGCCGGGGATGATCTGGACTGGGACGTCGATCGAGTCTTGTCGATCGATCAAGTCGCAGCGGAAGCGCAGAACGCGCGCGGCTGCAAGGAGTGGTTCTATTCCTGCGACTTCAACGAAAAGTGTCCCGACATCCAGTACGTCATCGACTTCCTCAACAAGGTCAAAGAGCAGAATTCCGCCGCTTACGACCGGATTCAATATCTGGAACAACCCACCAGTCGGCATATCAAAGAAGCCTCAGCGATCAATGTCGCCGAAGCCTCCAAACTGAAACCTGTGGTGATCGACGAGGCTCTGGTCGATTACGAATCATTGCAACTCAGTCGCGAACTCGGTTACTCGGGAGTCGCTTTGAAAGCCTGTAAGGGCCAAACGGAATCCCTGTTGATGGCGGCGGCGGCTCAGAAATTCGGCATGTTCCTCTGTGTGCAGGATTTAACCTGCCCCGGCTATTCGTTTCTGCATTCCGCGTCACTCGCAGCTCGAATCCCGACGGTCGCCGCGATTGAAGGAAACGCCCGACAGTATTGCCCCGAAGCCAACAAGAAATGGGCCAACCACTATCCCGGCATGTTCGAGATCACCGACGGCACTGTGGAGACGGGCTTGCTGAACGGCGAAGGACTCGGATTCTGAGACCTTCGCTCCTCATTCGATTGTGTGAAAGAATCCCATGAAGCACTCGCTCGTTCTTCTCTGCGCATTTCTTATCTCCTCATTCGCGGGATTTCTAACCGCCGAACCTCCTAATGTCATCGTATTTCTGACCGACGACCAGGGCTGGGGGGACTTGTCATTGAATGGCAACGAAAACCTTTCTACGCCGCATATCGACGCTCTCGCCCGGGAGGGAGCGTCCTTCGACCGGTTTTACGTCTGTCCGGTCTGCTCCCCGACGCGAGCCGAATTCCTCACCGGACGATATCATCCACGCGGCGGTGTGAAGGGAGTGAGTACCGGAGAAGAGCGGCTGGACCTGGACGAAGTCACCATCGCCGACACATTCAAACAGGCAGGATACGCCACCGCCGCCTTCGGAAAATGGCACAACGGCACGCAATACCCCTATCATCCCCGCGCCCGTGGTTTCGATGAATACTACGGTATGACGTCCGGTCACTGGGGACATTACTTTTCGCCGATTCTCGACCACAACGGTAGGATCGTGCGGGGCAAGGGTTACGTGATCAACGATTTAACCGATCATGCGCTCGACTTTATTGAAAAGAATCACGAACATCCCTTCTTCTGCTATCTGCCGTATAACACTCCTCACTCACCGTTCCAGGTGCCGGATGAGGATTACCGGAAATTCGCCGATGCCCCGATCGAGATGCGAAACCGGGATCCCGAGAAGGAGGAAATTGATAAGACACGCGCCGCACTCGCGATGTGCGAGAACATCGATCACAACGTCGGTCGTATCCTGAACAAACTCGACGAGCTTCAACTCACCGAAAACACCATCGTCGTCTACTTCACCGACAACGGTCCGAATACCTGGCGATGGAACGGCGGAATGAAGGGTAAGAAAGGGGCGACCGATGAGGGAGGCGTCCGGGTGCCGTGCCTGATTCGCTGGCCGGGTCAGATTCCCGCGGGAATCAAAATTCCACAGATTGCAGCGGCCATCGACCTGTTACCGACCTTGACGGACCTGGCCGGAATTGAGCCGGTCGGTCGGAAACCTCTGGACGGGAAAAGTCTCAAGCCGTTGTTGACCGCGACGGCCGAAAAGTGGCCGGAGCGAATGATTTTCTCCAAATGGCAAAAGAAAGTGAGTGTGCGAACGCAACGTTACCGACTCGATCACACCGGTAAATTATTCGACATGATCGATGATCCCGGACAACATACCGACATCAGCAATCAATTGCCGGAGGTCGCCAAACTCTTACGCGCGGAGGTAGGTCGCTGGAAAGCGGAAATGAACGCCGAACTCTCCGCCGATCACCGCCCCTTGACGCTGGGCTACGCGACCGCTCCCGAAACTCAACTTCCGGCGCGAGACGGTGATTATTCCGGCCACGTCGCCCGCAGCGGTCGCGCCCCGAACTGTTCCTTCTTCACAAACTGGACTTCGACCGAAGATCGGATCTGGTGGGACGTCGATGTTCTGGAACCGGGAACTTACGACGTGCTTATGATGTCGACTTGCGAAGCGCAAAACGTCGGAGCGAGATTCGAGTTAAGCCTCGGAGAGGCGAACCTCACCGCAACCGCGGAAGAAACCCACGACCCTCCTTTGCATGGAGCTGAAGCGGATCGGGCCAATCGCGGAAGCGAATCGTACGTGAAAGACTTTAAGGAATGGAAGCTGGGACAGATGACATTAACTCCCGGTGAAGGACGTCTTTCACTGAGAGCGTTGGAGATCCCAGGTCGGGGAGTGGTCGATGTGCGGATGTTGATCTTTCGACGCACCGAATAGCGAGACTCAACGAATCGTCGCCAGTTTCATTTCGATCAGCTCCAGACACAGATCGATCAATTCCTCTCGTGATATTTTGAACGACATCGCAACTTGAAGCTCTTCCAGTGTCACTGCGCCTCGTTCGTGCAGCACATCGACCATTTCCAGGCCGTCCTCTTCGAGTAACGCCGTCCGGATATCATTTTTGACCGGATAAAACTGGACCACCGCCGGGACATCCGCATTATCCCCCAGCAGAGCGGCGGTGTGGAACGTGGTGCGTACGCAAATTGGATTGACCTGTATTTTCAGGTGTTCATTATCGCCGAACTCTGCCGCCAGCTTCTCTGAGACAGTCAATTGTCCCTGAAAAGCGACGTGCGTCAACCGGTTCTCCCGGGCGACCTCTTCGATTTGGTGACGAGCCTGCTGACAGCGAATAACGTCTTGCTGTTCTGCGGTTAGTTCAACCTGTTCGGGAAGCCAGTTGAGAAATCGTTCGCCGTCCGAAATACCGGTATCGTACGCCAGTAACGGCACAGTCTTCACGTATTGGACAATCAGGTTTTCGAATTGGTCTTCATCGAAGAACTCAGCGACGAATTCGATCTGATCTTTCACCTTGTTGAATCGCTTGTCGAGATTTCCGTCGGTGAACATCTTCAGCATCTCGGCGGTATTGCCGTTTTTCAGATCCCCCACCACGTTGTCATTGCGCGCGATGGAAAGCGATTCCGCGTATTTGTCGAGCTGTTGACGATAAGCGTCTGACATGATTCACTCCGAGCCTACTTCTAAGTCGAGACGGCGTAAACCTCTTCCATGATCTCGCGGACTCGTCGCACTTCGTTGCGCCAACCCGCTTCGTCCGGAAACTCCTGATCGCGTTCGATAAACACCGCGTTGACTTTCCCTGTTCCCTGTTCCAGAGAAAATCGGTAGAGATCGAAAACATCTTCGGGAATCGGGTGGGAATGACTGTCGATATATTTTTCGACTTTCTCGTCATAAACACCGCCCGCTAGATGCATTTGCACTGCGTTCGCGTGAGACATCACCTCGGCGATGAACTCGTAAGCGTCGTAACCAAAGTTGACCGAGTTGGCATAAACGTTCGTCACATCGAGCAACCAACCGCTTCCCGAACGTTTCAGAGTTTCCGTGAGAAACTCCTGTTCGCTCATTTCTCCCTCGAACTGGAACAGATAAGCGATATTTTCAAGATAAAATCGACGATCACCGAAGTAGTTCTGAATGACGTCCAGATTCCGGACAGTCGCTTCCAGCGCTTCTCGCGTATAGGGAGGAGGGGCGAAGTGACCCATCTCGACTCCCTCGTGCGCGTTCCGGGTAAAGCCGAGGTGATCGCTGATCGAGTCGGCTCCGTTTTCGTCGGCGATCTCTTTCAGCGCCTGCATGTATTTTTCACCCGGAGGGTCGGCCGAGGCGACGGAGAGCTTGAGCGCGTGGATGCTGACGTGATCGAATTCGAGGTCCTGTAGATATCTCTCCACGCGCAGTGGATCGTCGGCGCGTTCGAAGGTAATCTCGCAGCCGTTAATCGCGGGATCGGTCAATATAGGCCGATTCTGTTCGCGAAGTGCATATCCGATGGTTGGTAACATTCCCGCTCCTCTACTCCAAAATTCCCTGGAAAGTGAAGATGCTGTTTTGCCTATTAGGGCATCCGATTTTGCGGATCGATCGGACAGAGAACTTACTACCTTTTTGTCGAGAAGTGGGCCATTGCCCATAAAAAACCCCGGCAAGCCGGGGTAAGAGCTTGTCTTCGCTTTCGCTTTTCGAGGCGAGAATGAGCGAGCTGCTGCCCGATTGAGGCGGTCGAAGCAGCCGAATCCCCAAGATTCGGCGATGCAGATCAACGACGAGCGGGTGACAGACTCGCCATTCGTCGCCAAAATGGAATTTGAAGACTGGCTCTACAGGGAAATGATAACAGCAGCCGGAATTACAAAATGGCGGCGGCTTTGACGTTGATGCCTTTGAGTTGCATTTTGAGTTCTTCGACATTCGGAGAAATCTCGAATGCGGCGGCTCGACTGACCAGTTCCTTATTGATGAAGTAATACAGGCTGTCGTTGAACAACTGCATCCCGTCGTCTTTACCGATGCGGATTGCGGCGGCCAGTTTTTCGTCCTCTTCTTCCAGCACCAGTTTGCGGACGGTCGGATTGAATCGCATGATTTCGACGATCGGCACGCGAGGTGGAACATCGACAAGTGTCGGCAACAGTTTCTGTGCGACGATCGCTCGCATATTAAAGCCCATCGATCCGCGGATCGCCTTGTGCATATCCATCGGGAACAGGTCGAGAATACGACCGATCGTACTCGGGGCTCCCGAGGCGTGAATCGTTCCGAACACCAAGTGCCCCGTTTCGGCGGCGTGGATCGCCGTTTCGAACGTTTCGCGGTCACGCATCTCACCCACCAGCATGATATCGGGGTCTTCACGCACGGCGTGTTTCATGGCGACGTGAAAGTCGATCACGTCCTGACCGATTTCACGTTGATTGATGAGGCACTTATCGGAGGTGAAAATAAATTCGATCGGGTCTTCAATTGTGAGAATGTGTTTGCGGTAATTCGCGTTCACCCAGTTCAGCATCGACGCGATGGTAGTCGATTTACCGGAACCCGTCACCCCAGCGAGCAGGACCATTCCCTGGTCGAACTTACAAAGCTCTTCCATCACAGGAGGCAAATTCAATCCTTCGAAGTTGGGAATCGAGCGTTCAATTTTACGAGCCACCATCCCGACCTTGCTCAATTGAGTCAGCAGATTGACACGAAAACGCCAGGACTCGCCATCCTGGATGATCGTTTTCGCGAAGTCGGCCCCGCCGTCCCGATGGAAAATATCCAGGTTCCGCTGGTCCATCATGGCAAACGTGAGCTTGATCATCTCCTCTTCGGAGATGGGATCCATTTCCAGCGCTCGCAAGGTTCCCTTCACGCGAAAAATCGGAGGTCGATTCACTTGCAGATGGATATCGGACGCACCATGTTTGATACCGAGACGGAAAATCTTGTCGATCTCGATTTCTTTCTTGGGAACGAAAGTCGATTCGGTGTAGTCGGCAACTGTCAGAGGCATGAAAAAAACCTCGAATTCTCGGGAATGGGCAAGAAATCAGTAATAGATGTGAACGAGCATTATACCGTCAAATTGAAGCGAACGGGAACCCCCTTTTCCGCAAGATAATGCTTTGTTTCATCAATCGTGTATTCATTGAAATGGAAAATGCTCGCCGCCAAGGCCGCGCTCGCTCCTCCCGCGGTCAACGCTTCATACAAATGATGTGGATTCCCCGCTCCACCGCTCGCCACGACCGGAATCTGTACCGCATCGGACACTGCGCGGGTGATCTCGATATCGTATCCATCCTTCGTTCCATCAGCATCCATGGATGTAAGCACGATCTCACCCGCACCGAGCTTTTCAACTTCGAGCGCCCACTCCACCGCCTGTAATCCGGTCGGGATGCGCCCGCCGTTGATGTGAACGTCCCAGAATTCTTCGCCGTCTTTGTCGATTCGTTTAGGATCGATATTCACCACGATACATTGGCTCCCGAACCGCAACGCAGCCTCTTTGACAAAATCCGGATCTTTCACGGCGGCGGAATTGATGGAAACCTTGTCGCATCCGGCATTCAGCAACAGACGGATATCCTCCAGGGTCCGAATTCCACCTCCGACCGTGAGCGGCATGAAAATCACTTCCGACGTTCGACTCACGACGTCCAGAATGATATCGCGTTCCTCGTGGGAAGCAGTGATATCGAGAAAGACCAGTTCGTCGGCCCCTTCATCTTCGTACCGACGGGCGATTTCGACGGGATCGCCGGCATCGCGCAGGTTGAGAAAATTTACCCCTTTGACCACGCGTCCGGCGTGAACGTCGAGACAGGGAATGATTCGTTTGGCTAGCATAATATCCTCGGTCGTCTCAATAGTTCATTCCCGAGACGTGAGTCGGGAGTGCGATCCCTCCAGACTATCAGATCATCAATCGAGCGGGAATTGAGCGAGCCGATTTCTTATCTCGCCATAAGATATTGGGCCAGCAATTCAAGGTTTTCACTGAAGACTTCGCTGGAAATGTAAGGGTCCCCTTCGCGGAACTTCGCCTGTCCGATGAGGCGACGACCGTCATATCGCAGAATCCACCTCCCGGAATCGTCCAGAGAACGTAGAACGGTCTGCACCTGTGTCTCCAATTCCTCGCGAGTCAGTTTCGGCGTCAGAAATGTGCCGTTACGAACCAGTTCCCGATATTGGGCTTCGAGTTCTTCGATATGCGATTCGGTCTTCCAGCCGTAGTGACTGGGAAGATCGCTGTCGTCGTATGTCAGAAAGTACCTCTTCCCCTGTCGGTTCATGTAGAGGGGACGATTGGTTTCGAGTTCGTAATAGCGTGCATACCGTCCATCCGGAAGACGCGACCTTTTGAGATAGGTGATCGCCTTGGGAATCGGGTCCAGATAACGGTCGTCTCCCGTTAGATTGTAGATTTTCATCAGCACTTCCATAGCGGTCTCCGACTCGCGTCCACTCACGCCCGGCGGTTCGAATGCCCGCGCCCAACTCGGTTGCATGTCGTAGTTATACTGTTGAGCCCAAGCCGGTTGAGGATTGGGGAGTTGCGCGTCGATTAGAAAATCTCCGAGACGCACAATCGCCTGTCGATATTTCGGATGTCGATAGATCTCCCAGGCATCATTGAGTGTCTCGAAAACGTAGCCCGCCAGATCATCGTTTAGCGTGTAAAGATCCCAATAGTTCTTGATCCGATTCTCACTCCGCCAGTCATAATCGGGGAAGTTTGCTTTCTTCCGCGGATGTGGAGTGATGCCTTCCTCATCCCAGCCTTGCGGAAAAGCGCCGTTGGAAAATTGAGCGGCGAGCAGCGCATCGAGCCCAATCTGGACCGCTTCATGGATTGCCGCATGATTGAACTGGAGGGCGCGATCGGTCTGCATCAGAAATCGTAATGCCGTTTGAGAGATGCCGTCATCGAGACTCGAAAAATTGCGGTTCTTACCTCCCCCTTTTCCGTTTTGATAACGGGCAAGCTTGTCTCCTCGCGGATTGAAATCAATGGCGTTCGTCCAGGCTCCAGATTGAAGTTGACCGTGCAACAGAGCTTTCGCGGCCGAGGTCGCCGCGTTCAGGTAATATTCGTCTCCGGTCGCTTCCCAGGCACGAAGATAGGCTAGGCCCACACGAGGAGTTCCCGGAGGCTGAACCCAAATCTGGTCGATTGTTGCTGGGCCTTCTCCCCAGCGGATTTTCAGATCGGGGCTGTAGTGGTAGACGTAGCCGCCGTGATTGGCGACTTGTTCGTAGTAGAACGTCGCGGCCTTTTTCATTGCCGCTTCAACCTCATCCGCCAGAGATTCCGCAGCAGCGGAGCGAAGCCCCGACAGAGTGACCAGCATCAAAAGACAGGACAAAAATAATTTCTTTCGCATAGAACGCACCCCTCAAGCATGTGCCATCACCCAACTTACCCGGTCGCGACGTTCCCTAACAATAATATTGCCACGGAATAGTAAATTACGACGCCTAAAATATCGACCAGTGCGGCGATCAACGGATTCGACATCAACGCCGGATCCATTCCGAATTTACGGAACAGCATCGGCAACATCGCTCCACTGCAAGTTCCCAGGGTGACCACCATGGCCACGGTTAATCCAACCACAGCCCCTTCCGTCTTTCCGACGAACATCCAGCCGAACGTGAAACCGATGAGGGCCAGAAAGGATCCCAGCGTCAGCCCCAGAATCAGTTCGCGAGTGGCCAACCGAAGATGGGGAGAGCGCGTTTGCTGATCGTCAACCGCCAGAAATCGGATGATCAATGTGGCCGATTGTGAACCCGCGTTTCCGCCACTCGCCAAAACCAGCGGAAGAAATAGAATCATCCAGGTATACGTTTCTGAAACAGACTCGTATTGACGCAGCATGGCAGCGGTGGCAACGGCTGCTGAAGACAGAATCACCAGCCAGATACCGCGTTTATGCAATAACGTGAACAGCGGAGTATCGAGGTAGCTATCTTCGAGCGGTGCCACCGCACCGGCGAGATGAGCATCCTCGGTCGCTTCTTCCTCCAGCACATCCATCGCGTCGTCGTGCGTGACAATCCCAACCAGACGGTTCTGATTATCAACCACCGGAATCGCGATAAAGTTGTACTTCTGCAATTCCCCTGCCACGAATTCCTGGTCGTCATCGACCCGGACCGAGATCACGTCTCGCTTCATCAAATCGGTAAGCACAGTTTCCGGTTTGGCGAGAATCAAATCACGGAGCGAAACAAACCCGAGCAGATGCCGACCGTCGTCTATGATGTAAACATAATAAATCGTTTCGCGATCGGGGGCCTGCTTGCGAAGTCGTTCCAGTGCTTCCCGCACCGTAATCTGTTCCGGCAGGAGCGCATATTCGGTCGTCATGATTGCGCCGGCGGATTCTTCCGGGAACGAAAGCAATTTACGGATATCGTTCCGCTCAGCCTGAGCGATTAGAGGCAGCAGAGCTTCCACCTGGTCGTCGCTGAGTCGGGAGAGCAAATCGACCCGGTCGTCGGACGACATCTCCTCCAGCCAGCGCGTCAAACGTTTCCGATTATTTCGTTCCAGGTCCTCCACAAGTGCGATCTGCACAGAAAGCGGCAGGAACTCAAGGATCTCGACCTGCTTGCGCAGATTACACGCATCGAGTACATCAAGGATCTCCGAGTTTTCCAGCCCCTCGAGAACTTCCGCCGAAACCGCCGGGTGCAACACATCACAGAATTCGGACATGCCGTCCCGGTCTGCTTCCCCAAGCATCTGCTGGAGATCAGGTTTCAATAGTGAGTGATACATGACACGATCTCCTGACGGCTGTCCGAAAAAGAGTCTTTCCGAAGCCTGGAAATTCAAATTTGTGTCGGCGATAAAAAACCCCTCGCGGAAAACTCCGAAAGGGGTTGAAGTTCAAATTGATACAGGAACCGTCCGGTTCAACGCTTGGAGAACTGGAAGCTTTTACGAGCTTTCTTGAATCCGTATTTCTTCCGTTCGACCATGCGCGGGTCACGTGTGAGGAACCCATTATCGGACAGCACTTCATGCAGTGAAGGGTCCATGACTTGTAGAGCACGAGCGAGTCCTAAAACCACGGCACCGGTTTGACCAGTGATTCCACCACCGGAAACACGCGTCCAAACATCGACCTTGCCGGTTTTTTCAGTTTTCTCCAAAACCGCAAGAATCATCTTCTGATCGCGTTCGACCGGAAAGAATTCCGTCAACTCTTTGCCATTGACCGTGAATTTCCCCTTACCAGCCTGGACGCGGACGCGAGCCACGGCCGTCTTACGACGTCCGGTCCCCATCGCTACGCCGAACTTGTCGATTTTTCCTCGAACGACCGGTTCGAAATCAGGATCGACCTCATCGGCGACTGCTGTGGCTGTGGAACCAATTTCCAATCCCTCGGCAACAGATTCGGTGGCCTCTTCTGCCGGTGCATCTTCAGTGGTCGCCGTCTCTTCTGCGGCGGGAGCCGCTGCAGCTTCTTCCGTAGACGTCGTTTCCTCGGCCGCTGGAGCTTCAGCAGTTTCTTCGACAGGTTTTTCTTCGGGGTTCTCAGTCGACATAACGAATCGTGAATTCCGTAAAAAAGTGAATGTGTATTCGAGACTAATTCCGGAGCCTACGGCCGCAGGTGCTCGGGAAGTTCCGTTGGGCTTTGAGCTTGAAAATTATGTTCGGTTCCGACCACAAGCTTTAGTTTGCGGAGCATCTGGCGTCCCAGTTTGTTTTTGGGCAACATACGGCGGACGGCTTCATGCAGAATTTTTTCCGGATGCTTTTGCCAAACCTGCAAAGCCGACTCTAGTCGACGACCACTCGGGTATCCCGTGTAGTGCTCGTAGACCTTTCGGTCCGTTTTGTTCGTGTAGTACGGCATTTTGGGATGTGCGAGCGGCTTGCCGGTAAACCGAACACGATCGGCGTTCAGCACGACGACGTAATCGCCGGTATCGACGTGAGGTGTATAAGTCGGCTTATGCTTGCCCATCAGAATGGTGGCCAATTTGGCAGCCAGGCGTCCGACGACCATTTTGTCGGCATCGACCACGTACCATTCCGGAATGTGTGTTTCTTTGCGAGCCATGGTTGACTTGTTGGCAGTCATGGCACATCCATTTCATTGTAAAGTATTATGAAGACAAGAGATATGGCTCCTCGGGCAGCTTTGCCCGGGCGGTCCTCAAGCTCTTGCACGGTCCTTTTGTGCTTGAATCGAAAAATCGTAACGTTTCAGCAGTGTCTGTTCAACGCATACGGGCAAAAAAACAGGCAACTTCAGCGTCCCAAATGAGAGACACATTCCGTCGAGAATGCTTCTTTCTACCTGCTCGCCCCAGAGAGAAAGGGAACAACCGAACTCACGCCGCGTACTGCGAGAAACGTAGGTCGCGTTTCCATCTCTCCGTAGGAGACCGCAGTCCTGAACTCCTGCTTGCGCGAGTCCGTCGCTCTCAAACAGTCGTTGAATTAACCATGGTTTGCCCTCCGTATTGGCAATCGCGTTGTTTGTTCGGCCGTCCCCGGGGTTGTTCGGAGATCAGCACTCGCTTCGATGTTCCTCGGCGACAGACGGGAACAAGGCTCCGCTTGTTCTATCTGCCTGTTGTAAAATCACCTCATCACTTACGAGTTGGTCTGAAGATATCGCAAGCCGCCGTGATTGAAAAGGAGTCGTCCCGCACTTTTCACAAGATTTCAAAAGCGGTCAAAAAACGAATTTGCAACCTTGATTCTTTCCTCAAAAGTTGCCATGCCGGAACGATCCTTTACTCCGTCAACGTCCCTTTCGAGGAAGGAACCCCCGCTTGACGGGGATCGATACTGACAGCGATCCGAAGTGCGCGAGCCGAGGCTTTGAACAATCCTTCCGCGATGTGATGACTGTTGGATCCGTAATGCACTACCTGATGCAGGTTCATCAAGCCATTAGCCGCCACCGCCGACCAGAACACATCCACCAGTTCGGTATCAAATTCACCAATCTTCTCACTCGGATACTCGGCTTGCGAGACAAACCACATCCGACCGCTGAGATCGATCGCCGCCGTCGCCAGTGTTTCTTCCATCGGCAACGTCATCGAACCATACCGCGTAATGCCCGCCTTGTCCCCCAACGCTTCGTTGATCGCGCGTCCCAGACAAATACCGGTATCTTCAACCGTGTGATGTGCATCGACGTGTAGATCGCCGACCGCTTTCACCTTCAAATCGAACAATCCGTGCCGAGCAAACAATGTCAGCATGTGATCGAAGAAACCGACGCCGGTTTCGATCTCGTGTTGACCGCTGCCGTCGAGATCGATCGACAAAGTAATGTTGGTTTCGGCAGTTTTTCGTGAGATTTCTGCGGTACGTTTCATGGGATTGTCTTGGGTGAGTGTGAAGTTTTATGTGGTAAGTTTTCAGCTGGAATCCGCTGGTTCAATCCGGCAAGAGAAATTCAAGTTTTCTCTTTATAGTTCGTTAGCCTTCAGGAGGTTTCTACCCTCTTCAGGAGGCAAGCTGCTTCAATGCATTCAGCAGCATGTCGATCTCTCCATCGGTCCCGATGCTGATGCGGAGCCCCTCTCGCAATTCATTCTCCTCAGGCCCGCAGTAAGGAAACTTCATATAACGAACTAAAATTTTTCGTGCTTTCAACGCTTCATACAGTTCTCCCGAGTTATCGCCGGGAGGAGTACACCAGACGAAATTCGCCTGGCTGGGGGTAACATGAAAACCGAGTTCCCGGAGGGATTGTTCCAGTCGTTCGCGCGTCGCCAGAATCTTTTCCCGGTTCTTCAACATCCAGACTTGATCGCGGATGGCGGCGGTCGCCGCGGCAATCGACAGGCTGTCGCAATTGTAACTGTCTTTGACCTTGCGCATCCCGGCGATGAGATCGGGATGAGCGACCGCAAATCCGAATCGAATCCCCGCCAGAGAATACGATTTGGAGAGCGTACGTGTAATCACCATCCGTTTGCCGATCCCCGAATGCAGCAGTTCCGCCTTGTGGGGCTTGTCCGGAAAGTCGCCGTAGGCCTCATCGAGAACCAGAATGCCTTTTTCTGGTGTCAGCCATTGCAACTCTTCATCGCTCCAGCGATTTCCGGACGGGGAATTCGGATTCGGGATGAAGGTTAATTTGCTGGCTGCGACGCGCGGGTCGGTAATTTTCCAGTCGAACTTCCATTCCGGCGTCAGCGGTAATCGGGCGACTTTGGCTCCCTGAATTTCCGCCAGCGTTTCGTACAACACATAACTGGGATAGGGATACGCGATTTGTTCGCCCGATTCGACGAACGAACGCATCAGGATCGTCAGGTTTTCGTCACTCCCATTCCCCGGCAAAATCCACTCCGCATCCACTCCAAACAGCTCCGCCGCCGATTCGCGAAACGATTTGACCAGAGGATCCGGATAGACGTTCAAACGCCCTTCCGCCGCTGCCACAATGGCATTACGAACCTCGGGAGACGGAGGGTAGGGATTTTCGTTGGTATTTAGTTTGACCCAACCCGCTTCGGTCGGTTGCTCGCCGGGGAGATACCCCTGCATCGCATCAACGGCGGGACGAAACAGACTCATAAGATCACTTTCTCGGCAAAGATCGCTCGCACTTGGCGAGACTTTAATAGGCGAGGACACAAGCCCCGCTCCTTTATTATGCCCTCTTCCCTGAAAACTGGCAGTTCGTGGAGGTGGAAACCTCCCCAGAGAACAGAGCCGACCGTCTATTCTGAGGTTCGTGCGGAATAATCGCGACCGGATTAATCGTCAGAACAGGCTCGATCCGTCCGACGCGGAATCTTTCTCGTCGTCCGTCGCTGATTTCTTCTTCCGCCTCCCTGCGGATTTTTTGTTGGCATCGATGGTCGAAGAGGCGTCGAAATCGGCCAGTATCGGGTTTCCCTCCTCATCAACATCCGTCAGGACTTTGATTTTCTGTTCCGCATGTTCGAGTGTCGCGTGACAGGAGCGAATCAACCGGACACCGTCTTCGAACTTCTCCAGCGACTGATCGAGCCCCAGTTCCCCCTCTTCCAGTTGTCGAACGATCTCCTGAATTTCGCCGATTGCGTCCTCGAAGTTAAGATCGGAAGATTCGTCTTTTGCTTTCGTTTTTTTCTTGGCCATGATGGCTCTCTTTCCAGGAGTCATTTGCTTTTGTTTGAGGAGGAGACCTGACTGGCGACTTCTCCGTCAATGAGTCGTGTGATGATCTGGTCACCTGCTTGGACATCGTCAGTTTTTTTGACGACGCGTCCCTCCGCGGTACGGGTCACCGAATAGCCTCGCTTCAACACATTAAGCGGGCTGAGTGCGTCGAGTCGCGATGCGAGTTGCTCGATGTCTTTTCGTTTCTGCTCGAACGCACGGGAGAGGGTTTGTTTCAGATCAGCGTCCCATTCGTCCAACTGCTGACGCAATCCGTCGATGATCTGCATCGGGCGCGCAAACACGGGGCGTGATTCGAGACTTTCGAGTTGCAATCGTGCCTGATGCGCGCGATTCCGCAAAGCAGTCGCCATTTGATTCTGAAGAGCGACCAAACCGGTTTTCAAATCCTCCGCAGACGGTGTCGAAAGTTCTCCCGCTTCACTCGGAGTCAGCGCTCGGCGATCGGCAACCAGATCGGAAATGCTCACATCGATTTCGTGGCCGACTGCGCTGATCACGGGAATCGGACAAGCAAAGATTTCCCGCGCCACCATTTCTTCATTGAACGGCCATAAGTCTTCCAGACTGCCGCCTCCCCGTCCGGTAATGATCAGATCGACGTCTGGGATGCGGGGGGCGTAATTGATCGCGGCGGCAATCTGCTCGGCGGCTCCTGCTCCCTGAACGGCGACCGGAAGTAAGACAACATTCAGACCGGGCCAACGACGCGTCATGACCTGCAACATATCGCGAACGGCCGCCCCCGTGGGACTCGTCACCAACGCGATCCGTCTGGGGAAGCGGGGAATCGGCTGCTTGTATTCGGGATTGAACAGTCCTTCTTTCGCCAATTTTTCCTGTAACTGACGGAACGCCAGTTCGAGACCGCCCATCCCTTGGGGGATCATGCGGCTGGAGATCAGTTGGTAGCTACCTCGCGCTGCGTAAACTTCCAGACGGCCCGTTACAATCACTTCCAGGCCGTCGTGGATGTCGAACTTCATTCGCGCAGCATTTCCCTTCCACATGATGCCGCGAAGCTGTGACTTGTCGTCCTTCAGCGTGAAGTAGAGATGGCCCGAGGAGGCACGGATGAAGTTCGAGATCTCTCCCACGACCGTCACCGTATCGAAATTGGCTTCGATCAGTTCTTTCACCTGAGAGGTGAATTCCGTGATGGTAAGTGGTGCCGACTCGGTCATGAAACTGGAGGTTGAAGAGAGACTTGTCGTCCGTACAAGTTACTTGTCGATGGTTGTCCGCCCGAGCGCCGCATCAAATTCGCTCACGGTCGGAATCAACATCGCTAATGTGGTGAATCCGTACGCGGCGGTGATCGCCAGAAAGACGCTCAAACTTCCGCCGAGGATAAATTCGGTAATCGCATAGAAGGTGAGAAACGGCAGAATTCCGGCGGAAAGAGTGAGCGCACCCGAAGGATTACTGTGCGTCAGCGACGCATACAACCCGATGGAACCGACGCCGATAAACAGAATGAATGACTGGAACTGAATGAAGAACGAGGACCGCGCTTCAAGCAACAGCACCATAAAAATGAAAATCCCGACGAACAGGAAAAACATCGTGCCGAGACTGTTCCCGATGGCGGCTCGCGAATTCTCAAAACCGAGCCCCGAATGCAACCCGAGAATCGTGGCAAAGGAAACCAGCACCAGATACCCCAGACATAGATAAAGCAGCGGCTCGAAACCGACCGAAAAGGAGAACGCGATGTATCCAATCATCACCAAAGGGAGCAGGATCAGTTCCTTGGTGTTGTAAAGAATCCCGCCAATCTTGCCGTAGATGAATTCTTTCGCGGTCAGGTCGGTCGCCAACAGCAGGACGAGCGTTTTGGCATCCTTCTCGGAAGTGATTGCGGTCACCGCCTGAGCGTTGATCAACAGCAAACTCAAAATGCAGAGCCCGACAAAACAGAAGGTCGAAGGCTGCACAATTCCCATCAACTGCTCGCCACCCGCCGCCGCACTCATCAGGAAGTAAAACAGAAAACCCGCCAGCGCGAAATAAGCCGCTTTGATCGCCAGGACTTTCTTGCCGTACGCTCGCGTACAGATTTCCCGCCACAGAACCGGATTGGCCCAGATTTGGCGGGTTTTGACGCGAGTCTCGCCGGTTGCGGCTTCTTTTTCTTCGCGCGGTCGGGAATAGCGAAGCGTGTTCCAATGCCGCAGAGAGAAGGTCGTCGAAATGTTCAACACGCCCGAGAGCGCCAGCAACATGATCACCGACTTCAGTCCACTCACCTCAGCCACTCCAGTCCCCGTCATCCGGGAAAACGGATCGAGTAACTGATTCAAAGCCGCATAGGGATTCAACGCCGCAATCCAGTCTCCCGCAGTCCCCGGCACAAATGACGCAACGGCCTGAACCACGCCGAGAAACAGAACGGCTCCCAAAACACTGACGGCCAGGGTCTGAAAAGTTTTTTCGCGCCAGTAAGCCACCAGACTTCCCCAACTCCCCGCCGCCAGGACGGTCACTCCCGCAATCGCCAGTGACCACAGGATCTGAGCGAGGGAGACTCCCCCCAATAGATAAATGAGTAGAAAGACGGGAATCGAAGCGGCCCAGGTCACCCCCACAATCAGCAGCGACGCAAACAGTTTTCCGAACACAAGCTCCCGTTCGCGGAGATCCGTCAGCAGCAACAACACCAGCGTGCCGCGGTCTTTCTCCTGAGCCACGCTCGACGCGGAAAACAACAATGCGAAAAACATTAGCAGCGATAACTGAACCACCGAAAAGACCTTGAACAACAAGGCTCCGAAGCGGGCATAATCGCCGACACCAATCGCCTGTTGCCAGCCGAAAGTCGCCTGCGATGCCGTATACATGAGCACCATGAACGCCGCCACGTATCCGACGCGAATCAGAAAATGACGCGTCTTACGGGGCGAAGTCAGAGCTTCACGGCTGAAAATCGGTCCGGCAAACACAGGTGGTCTCAATCGGGCGGGTGCTGATAAATTTCAGAACTTCAGATTCAAAATTGTGGGGTTTTCCCGGAAATTAGTCAACGAGGTCTCCCACTCGTAACGGAGACTCAGCGAAACTTCCGCATCTTTTTTTCTTAACGAGACATTCGACCTCTGGTCTTCCATCACTATTTCAAGCACGTGATTCACGGATGCCTCAGGAGTCTCGGCTCCCCCTCCACCACAGTGAGATGCTGATTGGCACCAACTTTCCCAAAGGTCGAGGTTTCTCCATGCGGCCATGTTATTTTGATCTCATCAACCTGTTCTGCATCAGCCAGCCCGAAGAATAAACGCTTCTCGTTGTTGCACTGATAGCCGTCTCCCGTCGTCAGTTGCTGCGTCTGTTGTCGTCCGCCCGCGTCAATGGTGACCCGCGTTCCCACGGCATCGCGCGAACCGTTCACGCCAACGAGACGTAAAGTGATCCACCGGTGTTCCGTTTCCGTTCGGTTCTCGGCGAGTTGTGTGGGGGAATCGAGGGCCGAGGCGACAAAGTCCGGTTTTCCGTCCCGATTCCAGTCGAGCCGAGCCAGAGAACGACCAATGAATTTTTGTTCGAAGAACGCTCCGGATTCCGATCCGGGCTGTTCGACAAACGCCTCTCCCTGCTGATTCCTCAATAACAGCGGCGGCATACGCTCATCGCGTCCTTCCATAAACGAAAAATCGTCGATATCCCCATTCAACACCACCAGATCGGGCCAGCCATCCAGATCAGCATCCAGGAATTGAGTGCCGAATCCCAACAGCTCATAACCCGGATCGCGAAGTGAATACTCGTCGGTTTGATCGAGAAACAGATGCGGCTGTTGTTGTCGGTAGAGAGTGTTTGATTCCTGATAGAAATTCGTGACGAACAAATCGAGGATGCCGTTACCGTCCACATCCCCCGCCGCAATCCCCATGCAGGCTTCCGCCCGACCGTTCGAATTCATCGCGGCTCCGGAAAGCAAAGCGGTCTCTTCCAGCTTGAGAGTCTCATCTGACTGATTGACCCAGTAGTGATTCGCGACGGCGTCATTTGCGACAAAAATATCGGGCCGCGAGTCACCATCGAAATCTGCAACCAGCACCCCCAAACCGTTTCCTTGCGCCTGATTCAATCCGCTGGAGTTGGTTTCGTCCGAAAACCGACCCGCTCCCCGGTTCTTCCAGACCCGATCTTGTGCTGGAGAGAACACGACCGGCGTGCAGACGCGGGCAATCCCCTGCACGTAGCAGGTCTGCGTCAGAAGATTCTCACCCGTCAGATAATCGACGTCATACAGTTCCGGTAAACCGTCTCCATTGAGATCAGCGATGGCGCAGCTGGTGGTCCAGGATTCTCCCTCGATTCCCGCGGACTCAGTGATGTCTGTGAAAGTACCATCGCCGTTATTCCGCCACAGTTGATTCCGCCCAAAATTCCCCACGTAGATATCGGGGAAACCGTCATTGTCGATGTCTCCGATGGCCACTCCCTGTCCGAACCCGAATCCGGCAATACCCGCCGGCTCTGTGATGTTCTGGTAACGGGTCCCGCCCGAGTTTCGATAGAGTTGATCGCTACGATTCGGTTGGGGATCGTGAGGGCCCTTCTCGAGTCCCTGCGCCAGATAAAGATCGGGCCAACCGTCCAGGTCATAATCGAGAATGCCGACTCCTCCTCCCGTATATTCGTAGATCGCGCGTCCTTCCGTCGCAGGATCGCCCCCATTCACATATTCGAATTGCAATCCCCTCTCCGCGGCGACATCTTCGAACCGGATCGCGACCGCCTCGTTCTGTGATGGTCGCTCGTCTCGCAAAGTCTTGGGCATCACGTCCAGTTCGTCCCACTCTGGATCGCGTAGTGTGGAAAGATCGATGTTGGCTGCCGGTCCCGCAGGAAACTCAATCGAGGGAGAGGATGGCAACTGCTCCAATTTGGCCATCAGACTGGTGAGTGAATTCGGTTCAATCTGACGCCCCATATACACCCACGCACGAGCCTCATTCACGCGTCTGAGTTTCAACAATTGCTCGGCAATTTTCGTGATGCCTGGAATATCGGGCGTCTCTTTGTTAATTCCCTTCGACAAGGCTTCCAAATGAGAAAGATCGCTTGCCCACTGCGAGCAGACTTGAGACTCAGAGTCTCTACCGAGTTCTCGTAACATTTGTCCCAGTTGAAAATGAGAGGCAATATGGTCGGGGGCAATTTTAGCCGCCTCCCAGTAACATCGCGCAGCCTCCGCAGTCATTCCCGAACGACGACAAAGGTCGCCTTTTAACTGCCAGTAGCCGGGCAATCGATCCGCCCCGGCGGTTTCAGCCGCGAGCAACTTCCTGACTGTTTGCCCTTCACGAAGTTCGACCGCCATCTCCAAGGACTTCACCCAGGCGACGGCTAAGTCGCCCTGAGATTGAAGTGCCGACTGGAAATGTTTCAGAGCGGCATCGGGGCGACTCGCATCCTGATCGATCAAGCCGGCGGCCATTTGAACTAACGGGTCTTCCGGAGCGTTTGCCAAACCTGTTTCGACCAAGGCGTCATTGCGGCGGTGTGTCGACGTGTCGCACAACAACAATAACAATTCAGGATCCACTCGCCCTTCCTTGACCAGGGCCAGGATGTGAGGCAGCGATTCACGAATTAAACCGGTGACATTCAGAAGAAAGACCAACTGTCGACGAGCACCTGAACGGGAAGCATCATCGGTGAGAATCGTCTCATACAGTTTTTTTGCAGTCTTCAACTGCCCCAGTTGCAATAACGCCTCTGCCCGAAAAATGCGAGCCAGCCGAGCGGTGTCCGAAGTCGCGTCTTCAATTTCGTTAAGATACGACAATGCAGCCGCGAAATCCCCTTTTGCCCGATTGATATTAGCGACGAACAGCCACAGTTCGTTCGGCACATCCCACAGCTTCAGCAAAGGTTGGATTGTTTGTTCGGCTCCATCCAGATCGCCTGTCTCCACCATACTCGCCGCCTCGGCGAGCAAAGCCTCCTGATCGAGAAACATTCCCGATTTAGATGCGTAATACCAGAGACCGAGGAACACCAACAGGACCGGAACGCCGAATTTCAGAAGTATCGTCTTCACGGTTCCTGCCCTCGGCCTGGTTTTTCCATTTGTCTCCGACCGGTCCGTTTCCCGATATCTTTCAAACGGCTCATCTGCTCCACCAGTCGCGGTACGGTATCCATTCCCATCATAAACATCAGCACGTAGCGAAACACAGCGAAGATGTCTCCCGCCTCGGGAGTCCCCGACGAACAGAATCGAACCAAGCAGGCAATCATCACCCCCAGAATGAATAACTCCATCAGGCTGAAATTGATCGCTTCCGCGTCCGAGAGACGAATTCGCCAACCGGCGGCTTTGTCGAAATGGTCTCGAACATCGGCATCGCCCCCCTCTCGAATGATGTCAACCTCATGCTCCAGTTGATCGTGTAACCCGGTACTGAGCTGCAGGGTCCTGAGGGAGTAAAATCGGTTGAGGATCAGCGCCGGAACGATCAGTCCTCCGCAATACGCAATCAGCCACGGATCGTAGAGCCCCAGCATCAATAATGCCCCCACAATCGAGTAACCGCTACGAATGATCATGGGGACGTAACGTTCGAAGAACTCGACATATTCCCGTGACATCGCCGATCGGGCCGCGATTCGAGAGACGGCTTCCTGCTGTGCTTTCTGGTCGGTAATGACATTTGTCGCCAGTTCGGAATAGATCGACGTAAAAGCCCGCGTGTCGTACATTTTTCGCAAGGTACCGATCAGCATATGAGAAAGATGCTGAGCCACCAGAATCCAGACTCCCGTCCAGCGATCGTGCAGGAGATCGTTGATCGCCCAACCCAACGCCGCAGGCTGAGCCAATCGCAGCAGGTTTTCGATATTAAACAGCGTGTAAGTGAGCAGCATCTTGCCGCGATGTCGGCGAAAGAGCCCTTTAAGCGTGATCGAAGCAGTCGCCGTCCCGGTCATCGGTGGAAACGAGGACTCCGGTTGCTGTTCGGACGGCTGGGACATGCTGTTTTCTATCGTTCGACGTTAACAATCGCCCCCTGAGGGACTTACGAATGACCGTTTCCGCGGATTTGGCTATGATTCCAGCGGAGTTTGACTATGATGGACAGAGTTAACAACTCCTGCCGCAGGCAGAACCTCCCAGAGTAAGCCACCCGAGACCCGACCTCAATGACCGAGACGTTTATCCTGATTCCCGGACGGACCAGCAAACAGGGCACCACCCTGAACGAAGGCAAATACACCGAGGGCTATCAAACTGAAATCAATACCCTCAAAATGAATCCCGACGACATGGAGCGTCTCGGGATTGCTGAGGGGGAAGATGTCCGGATGTGGAACGAGTATGGCTCGGTCGTCGTCCCCTGTTCCACCGGCAAGGACGAACTGCCACCCGGTCTCCTTTTCATCAGCTACGGCGACAAGTCATCGCAGCTGATGCCGGGGGAGACTCACGGTAGCGGCATGCCGGACAGCAAAGGCCTCGACGTCCAAATCCAAAAAATCAGTAACAACTAAGTTCTAGTTTCCTACTGCTAGTCACGACCTATGAGTATCGCCGAACAACCAACCAACGAAACCGAGAATCCTCTCAAAATCGTCGAAGACGCGACCTGCACTTTTTGCGGCTGTGTCTGTGACGATATCAACCTGACGGTCGAAGGGGATCAAATCACCAAGGCACAAAACGCCTGCGTCCTCGGAAAGGCGTGGTTCTTCAATCACCACATTGAAGAACGTCCCGAGGCCCTCATCGACGGTCAACCCGCCACCTACGAACAGGCGATCGACCGAGCTGCCGAGATCCTGCTGGAGTCCCAATACCCGATCACCTACGGACTCTCGGACACCACCTGCGAAGCACAGCGCGTCGCGGTTGCCATCACCGACTGGATCGGCGGCTGCCTCGACACCACAACTTCTGTCTGCCACGGACCGTCCGGCATGGCGTTTCAGGGGGTCGGCGAAGTGACCTGTTCCTTGGGGGAACTCAAAAACCGAGCTGACTATCTCATCTATTGGGGCGGCAACCCCGCGGAGTCGCACCCGCGACACTTCACCAAATACAGCCTGATGCCCAAAGGGGAATTCGTCCCCAAAGGTCGTAAGGACCGGACTGCCGTTCTCGTCGATGTCCGTAAAACGAAAACCGCCAAAGCGGTCGATATCCATCTGCAACTCAAACCCCGTTCCGATTTTGAACTCGCGTGGGCACTCCGTGCACTCGCCAAAGGAATCGAACTCGACGACTCCGTCGAAGAGAAAACCGGCATCCCGCTGGAACAACTTAAAGAAGTCATGGACGGCATGAAAAAGGCCAAGTTCGGCGCCATCCTGTTCGGGATGGGGGTCACGATGACCCGCGGCAAACACATCAACAGCGAAGCCGTCCTTGCCCTGGCTCGGGATATGAACGAGCACACCCGCTGGGTCGCCAAGCCGATGCGCGGACACGGCAACGTCACCGGAGCCGATAATGTCGTCTCCTGGTCGACCGGCTATCCTTTCGGGATTCATCTGGGGCGCGGCTATCCACGATTCAATCCGGGCGAGTTCACCAGTTCCGACGTCCTCGGACGCGGCGAAGCGGATGCGGCCCTCATCATTGCTTCGGATCCGTATTCGAACTTCAGCCAACCGGCCCGCGATCATCTGAAAGCGATCAACACCATCGTCCTCGATCCAAAGCTCTCGGAGACTGCCAAAATCGCCAAGGTCGCCTTTACCACCGCGACCTACGGCATCAACGTGCCGGGCACAGTCTACCGGATGGACGATATTCCGATCCCACTCCGACCAGCGTTCGACTCCCCCTACCGCAGCGATTACGAAATCCTGAAGGCGATTGAAGGCAAAATCCGCGAACGCCAGCTCGCCGCCGTTAACGCAGGATGATTCCCGAACCTCCCATTTGAGATCCTTGTCTGTTAGTGTGTTGACCACGAGAAGTCGCTCATCTAGAATACGCGACGTAAGAATTTTACGGGATGTAGCTCAGCCTGGTAGAGTGCCTGCTTCGGGAGTAGGAGGTCGCAGGTTCAAATCCTGTCATCCCGACTATCTTTCAGACAAAGCCCAGCGTCGATTTTGGCGATGGGCTTTTTGCTTGGAATCGCAGCGTTTTTCACTCATAACATCCAGTTCCAACGGCTTCCCGTTCTCCAATGGTTGAGCGAAATACTTTATTGCAACTTGTTAATTACTTGCCCTCAGTTTGACATGGGTTTATCGTCCTGTCGCTCCTGAAGGTGCTGTGCTACAGTCGATCGCATCCAAGTGAAAAAAACTCCACCGGATTTATCGGAGATTACGACCGCCTGAGTAAACGATTCCGACTCAATAATCTCGACAATTCAGCCTTAAATCCCAATGGGGAAACAAATGAACGCAAGCTATCTCTTGCCAATGGGAGTAATCCTGCTGTTCCCCTTGGGCGCCGCCGCACAAGACAATGATACGGATGATCTGCTGGCACGCTGTCAAGGCCGTTGGGTGAGACTCGTTAATGGTGAGAAATCAAAGAACACAAAGTACACAATGGAGTTCGACGACCATACCAGAACGACGACATTGCAAATCAATAATGCGATCGTCAGTTATGTAGATAATGTTAGTATTACATCTGCCGAAAATCTCACCTTTTTGACTGCAAAAAACCGTCGAGCGGTTGAAGGCAAGATTGCCGGTAAAGCTCGAGAACCTAGCGTTTCCATTCTGAGAATTCGGGTTGAAAAGACGAAAGACGGAACAACCTTTGAAAAGCTTGTGCTGGCTAATGGTCTGTTCAATGACTCAACGTCTGCACCTCGCTTGGCGACTTTTGTTCGTCTCGAAGAAAACAAATCCGACAATTCGAGCGATAACTAGCCGGATCGGAAATTCGCACTGCGATAACCAGTTAAGTCGCCATTACCAACCGCACGACACCGCCATCCCACTCGGCGAAGGAGGATAGAAATAATTACGACTGATTTCTGAAACCTCGACTCGAAATCAAAACAGCTCGTCACGTTAATTTCGTGACGAGCTGTTTTTTCTTGAATAGGTATTTGCAGCTAACGAAGTCTTATTTCGTCAGCTCGATCAGGCGGGGCCTCAGACGAGTTCGGGAACCTCGAAACCTTTTCGATATTGTCGCTTGAGAAAACCGTTCGCCTGCTCGGCATGCTCGCCGACGAACTTTTCCTTTTCGACATCGACTGTCAGCATCGGACTCAGCTTGATCTGGGTACTTTCCATCTCGATGTTGTGTGTTTTGAGGTGCTTTTCCGTTTCCTCAAGCAGGCTCACCCAGACACCGCTGCCACCACTGACTTCTTTCGCAGCAGCGTGGCTGTAGGTGTCACCCGCGCGGAAGGCGATGTTGGCGAGATTGCACCAGCCAGTGGAATCGTGCCCCACTTGCACATCGGTATTCAGCGTCGATGCATCGCGAGACCGAACGGCATCAATGAAATTCTGCTGATGCAGGACGTTGCCGCCGGTTCCTTTGAACGACTTGATTTTTTTGCCTTCGCTGTCGAAGGCAACGGCTCGACCACGTTGGCCTTCCAGTCGTCCACCCTCGCAATAGGCAATGTAACCGCTGCCGGGACCGGGATGCTTTGCCGATCCTTTTTCCTCCAGATTACTCAGACCGATCACCACCGGAATGGAACCGGTATCGAAGTACACAAAATGGACGTTGGGAGTGTCCCCCGCATCGTTCCAGGCAACGCGTCCACCGCCACCAATAATCTGCTTCGGAAGTGAGACCTTGTCCTGAAACACGTTGTTTCGCAGATCATCCAGGACATGAACGCCCCAGTTACCCATTTCGCCGGAACCCGTGTTCCAGTCCCAGTGCCAGTCATAATGCAGGCTGTTGCGATAGAGGGGTTCATCCTGAGCGGGACCAAGCCACATGTTGTAGTCCATTTTCGGATCGATCTCGAGCGGAGTCGACCGTTTACCGATCGAACCTCGGCGACCGTAGCGATTGACGCGAGCGGACTGAATGGCGCCGAGTGCCTGTTCCTCGTGAAGGAATTTCTTGATTTCGGCCTGCATCGGATCAGACCGCTGTTGAGTCCCCACCTGGCAGATTCGATTGTACTTCCGCGCCGCAGCGACGGTTTGTTGCCCTTCCCACTGAGAGTGCGAAAGTGGTTTTTCGACATACACATCCTTGCCCGCTTCCATCGCCCAGATGGCCGCCAGACAATGCCAGTGATTACACGCGGCAATCACAACCGCATCGACTCCCTTGTCGCCAAGCAGACCTTCGAGACTGGTATGGATTTTGGCATCCGTCTTGGAACTTTTTTTCGCTCCCGCTGCACGACCCGGATCGGGATCATAAAACGCGGCGATCTTCACTCCGTCAATCTTTTGGAACAACCTCATCAATTGACCGCCACGACCTCCACAGCCGATAAAGCCCACATTGACCTCGTCATTTGCACTCGCGGCAAAGG
Source organism: Planctomycetaceae bacterium (assembly GCA_014762625.1). GTDB lineage: Bacteria > Planctomycetota > Planctomycetia > Planctomycetales > Planctomycetaceae > JABURQ01. Next base: position 64,843 of record JABURQ010000073.1, read on the forward strand.
ATTGGCGAGATGCCGTTCCCAGCCAGACTCCAGCGGCCAGGCCAGAGTGAATAAAGTCACGACGGGAGATTGATCGATTGATTGAGCTCATCGGGTGTGTCTTTCTATGTTTCTCGAGAGATGATCGGCAGCCGGAAAAACAAGTTTCTATTGTGGATGATTCTGACTGTCAACGGAACCCCCTCACTGTAGACAGCGGAACTTGATCAGTCGAACATGCGTCTTTGCTTGGGGGTCGCTGTGGGACGAGAAATTTTCCTAAAGGATCATTTCTGAGTCCCAAAACAGCGACAAGGAAGGAATTTTCGATCACCAGAGGCCAGAAAAATAGACTCCATGTAGACTTCTCGAAACCTTGCACATTCGCTAAACTATGGATATTAAACTACATATAAGAAATGGAGATTGCCTGCAATTCCTTCGGAAACAGGCTGTTATAGAAAAGACGGTTGAATCGCAGCAACAACACGGCTGGCAAAATGGATTTTCCAGTATCGGGCCGATATTGCCACTCTTACTGCGACCATTTTGAGATGACTCTGTGCGGAGAAGCACTACTTCCACAACACGCCACACACCATGTCCTCTCATCTTCTACCCAAAGTCACTAACACAAAGACTGGGTACTTGAACGTTACGAACCGCTCGCAGCTTATCGGTTCGTAATCCCACCCGCGACCGACGGAGCCTGTGCGAGACACAGCGAGCTCCTGACTGCGGACATTTTGCAAACAGAGTCCGGGCTGAAATGGCACGGCAGACTTGTGTATTGTCGTCGGAGTTCTCGCGCACCGAAGCTCCGACAAACCAGAAACGTCAGAAAGAAACGATGATTGAATTACTGATTAAACGAGAGATGAATCTCAAAAACGAACTCTTGTCCGGACTTACGGTCGCCCTGGCACTCGTGCCGGAGGCCGTCGCTTTTGCATTTGTGGCGGGTGTCGATCCCTCCGTCGGACTGTGGGCCGCCTTTTTTGTCGGCTTCATCACCTCTCTGGTCGGAGGTCGACCAGGCATGATCTCGGGAGCGACCGGAGCGATGGCCGTCGCGATGACAGCGTTTGTGATTTTGTATGGTCTGGAATACCTGTTCGCTGCGGTGATTTTATGTGGGATCATTCAAATCCTGTGCGGTGTCTGTCGCGTCGGCAAATATGTTCGACTGTTACCGCACTCGGTGATGCTCGGGTTTGTCAACGGATTAGCGATCGTGATTGGCCTGGCCCAGTTCGGTCAGTTGAAAGCCAACCACGCGGTCACCTTCAACGAACATACTCAATCATTCGAAATCGTCGGCCAGTGGATGTCGAGTGGACCAATGCTCGTCACGTTGAGTCTGATTGCCCTCACGATGGCGATCATTTATCTGTTCCCACGACTGACGAAAGCCGTCCCCGGAACTCTTGTTGCCATCGTCGCCGTCACCCTGCTGGTACAGTTTACGCCGCTGAAGTCCTTCACCGTTCAAGATTCCGTCGACCGGATGGATGTTCTCGCTCAAGAAAAAGCCGAGAAGACGCGAATTTTTGAATCGGAAAAACCGTCTCTGGTTTATTCCAAGCTCAACGATCGCGGCCATGATCTGGCCGCTGAACCGATCGTTGTAACCAAAACATCCACCGAACGTCAGGCAGGATATTTTGCAATCCCTTCAATTCCATTTAACTGGGAAAGTTTTGTGGTGATTTTCGGTCTCGCAGCCACACTTGCCGCCACTGGTCTCATCGAATCACTAATGACCCTCACCTTAATCGATGAATTGACCGAGACCCGCGGATCCAGCAATCGGGAATGTATCGCCCAAGGCCTCGCCAACATGTTCTCCGGATTCTTCGGCAGTATGGGAGGCTGTGCCATGATTGGACAATCGATGATCAATATTCGCTCCGGCGGACGCCATCGACTTTCGGGAATCACGGCCGCTCTTTGCCTGCTGGCCTTTATCATGATTCCTCCTCTCTGGAACTGCATCGGCATGATCCCGGTTCCCGCACTGATCGGCGTCATGTTTATCGTGGTGATTGCGACCTTCGAGTGGACGAGCTTGCGATTGTGGAACAAAATCCCGAAAAGCGATATGTTCGTGATTGTAATGGTTTCCGCGATTACCGTCGCATTTGACCTGGCCATTGCCGTCGCGGCGGGTGTCGTCATCTCCGCGCTGGTCTTTGCCTGGGAGAAATCGCATCAGATCGAAGCGAAAACCGAACAAGATGACGACGCCAAACTCTACGAACTCTCCGGACCGCTCTTTTTTGGAGCCGTCACGAATTTCAAGGAAATTTTCACTCCTGCTGAAGACCCCGAAACGGTCACCATCGAATTCAAGAACACACGTGTGTACGACCATTCGGCGCTGGAAGCGATTAACGGGGTTTGTGCCCGTTATCGCGATTTGGGTAAGACAGTCGTCTTGAAAAGTCTGTCCGATGACTGCCTGCGAATGCTGGACAAGGCAGAGCCGATCATGGAAGTCAACATCGACACCACCGATCGCCATGCCGCCGTCTGATTTTTTGAGTCGACAATTTATTTTCAATCAGCCCATCGTCATATTTGGCGATGGGCTTTTTATTTGAAATCGCCGAAGATTATGAGTGGAAACCCGGAATCACAACTCGCTCCTTACACGCACAAAACGCGGGCGTTCGTTGCCTTCATTCATCTCCTCTCATCGGATGAACGAGAACTTTCAACGTTGGATCAAAGCAAAAAACGCGGCTGAACCCGTTCCGGTTCAACCGCGTCTCGAAACATTCGCACTCTTTCTAATGACCCTCAATTCTACTTGAGATCGAACCGGTTCAGCGTCATCACTTTCGTCCAGGCGGAGACAAAGTCATCGACGAACTTTTCTTCGCCGTCTTCGCTGGCATACACCTCGGCAATCGCTCGCAACTGCGAATTCGAACCGAAGACCAGATCGACCGAACTGGCGGTCCATTTCAGTTTGCCGCTATCACGATCGCGACCTTCGAAGAAGTGAGCGCACATCGGCGACACTTTCCACTCAGTCCCCATGTCCAACAGGTTGACGAAGTAGTCGTTGGACAAGGTTCCCGGTTGTTCGGTCAACACACCAAGGCCCGGCATGCCGACGTTCGTATCGAGAACCCGCATCCCTCCCACGAGGACCGTCATTTCGGGAGCGGTCAAAGTGAGCAGGTTGGCCCGATCCACCAACAGCTCAGGCCCCGGGCGATCGATCTGGTGCGAGAAGTAGTTCCGGAAACCATCCGCTTTCGGTTCGAGGTAGGAAAATGAGTCCACATCGGTCATTTCCTGCGTGGCGTCCGTTCGCCCCGGTGTGAAGGGAACCGTAATCTCGTGACCGGCCGCTTTGGCAGCCTGCTCGATCCCCACAGCTCCTCCCAGCACGATCACATCGGCGAGGGAGACTCGTTTACCTCCAGTGAGCGACTTGTTGAAGTCGGTCTGGATTGTTTCCAGAGCATTCAGAACTTTCGACAGTTCGGACGGATTGTTCACAGCCCAGTCCTTCTGAGGAGCCAGTCGAAGGCGAGCTCCGTTCGCTCCACCACGTAGATCGCTACCGCGGAACGTGGAGGCCGAGGCCCAGGCGGTGGAAACTAGCTGCGAGATCGTCAGATCCGACGCGGCAATTTTCTTTTTCAGAGCCGAAACATCCTGCGAGTCAATCAGTTCATAATCAACTGCGGGAACCGGATCCTGCCACAAGAGAGCTTCCGGCACTTCGGGACCAAGCAATCGTGAAACGGGGCCCATATCGCGGTGCGTCAGTTTGTACCACGCTTTCGCGAACGCTTTCTGAAACTCTTCCGGGTTCTCGTGGAACCGCTTGGAAATCTTGCCGTAGATGGGATCTCGCTTGAGAGCGAGGTCGGTCGTGAACATCATCGGAGCGTGGAACTTAGCGGGATCGTGTGCGTCGGGAACCGTTCCTTCAGCCGCATCCGACTTGGGGGTCCATTGCTTTGCACCGGCAGGACTCTCGGTCAGTTCCCACTCGTACCCGAACAGATTATTGAAATATCCATTCGACCATTGCGTCGGCGTCGTCGTCCAGGCACCTTCCAATCCGCTGGTGATGGTATCGCCTGCCTTTCCTTTGCCATAAGTGCTTAACCAGCCGAGTCCCTGTGCCTGAAGCGGGGCACCCTCCGGTTCCGGTCCGACATTACCTTCCGGACTTGCGGCTCCGTGTGCCTTACCAAATGTGTGTCCCCCTGCAATGAGAGCGACCGTCTCCTCATCGTTCATCGCCATGCGACCGAACGTTTCGCGAATCGCCTGGGCAGCCGCGAGCGGATCCGGTTTTCCGGCGGGTCCTTCCGGATTGACGTAGATCAAGCCCATTTGGACGGCGGCGAGTGGATTATCGAGTTTTCCATCCTCGCTGTAACGTTCGCGACCCAGCCACTCACTTTCCGGTCCCCAGTAAACATCCTTCTGAGGTTCCCAAACATCTTCGCGGCCACCGGCGAAGCCGTAAGTTTCAAAACCCATCGATTCGAGGGCGACGTTTCCAGCCAGAATCATCAGGTCGGCCCAGGAAATTTTCTGACCGTACTTCTGTTTGATGGGCCACAACAAACGACGCGCTTTGTCGAGGTTGGCGTTATCGGGCCAACTGTTGAGAGGTGCGAAGCGTTGCGTGCCGTCGGAAGCACCGCCGCGACCGTCAGTCACTCGATAAGTCCCCGCACTGTGCCAGGCCATCCGAATAAAAAACGGTCCATAGTTGCCGTAATCCGCCGGCCACCATTCCTGAGAATCTGTCATCAACTTCTCAAGATCTTTCTTCACGGCTGCCAGATCGAGTTTCTGGAACTCTGCGGCGTAATCGAAATCCTCACCGAGAGGATTACTCTTCGCGGAATTCTGACTCAGAATGTCGAGATTCAGCTGATTGGGCCACCAGTCCCCGATAGACATCGCTCCCGCCGCGGTTTGTCGATCTGAGGGAGGAGCCATCGGTCCCATCACCGGACATTTACTCATATCCTGGGGAGCCTTGGCATTGGCGGCTGCGGTGACGTCATACGATTTCGGCGGCTCGGGCGGCGCCGCTTCACTCACCGAACTGGAATTCAAAGCCAATCCCCCGAGAAACGAGGTGGCCGTGACAAGCACCAGAAAACTTGTCACTACGCGTGTGAAAGATTTGGGATGATTCATGACATTTCCTTTGGTAGGTCGTTTTCCACAGAAACAAGCGGTGTCCCGCCTATTTCTGACTCTACACCATTATTGGCAACTTCAAGCATTCGTCTAATGCATTTTTCCGATACAATCCATGCACCCCACGCATAGAATACAGGAATCCTCTCCATGGAAATCGATCAACTACGGTATTTTCTCAAAGTCGCCGAACGGGGCAGCTTCACACGCGCTGCCGAAGATTTACTGATTTCTCAACCCGCTCTCAGCCGCTCGATCCAGAAACTGGAAGAGGAACTCGGCCAACCGGTTCTGGAACGGAAGACGCGTTCTGTGGCCCTCACCGACGCCGGCGTACTATTGCAATCCCGAGCGCAGCAGATTCTTACCCTGATCGAAGACACCAAAGCGGAAATCACCGATGACGGCGAAAGCGGTCGCGTCCGTGTGGGAGCGATTCCGACCATCGCCCCCTTCTATCTCCCCGAAGTTCTTCAAAAGTTTTCACAAGCCCACCCGCAGGCGAACCTCATCGTGCAGGAAAACACCACCGATTCGCTGATCAAGAGTTGTACGCAAGGCGAAATCGACCTAGCCATCCTGGCCTTGCCGATTCCCGCCAAATACCTGGAGGTGGAAGTTCTCTTCGAGGAAGAACTGCTGCTCGTCGTTCCACCCGATCACGCGCTGGCGAAAAAAGCGAAAGTTCGACTCAGCGACGTCGAGCCGTACCCGTTCGTCCTGCTCGATGAAGCTCACTGTCTCACCGACAACATCGTCTCCTTCTGTCGGCAGCGCTCTTTCCAGCCGGTCGCCGTGGAACGGACCAGTCAACTCGCCATGGTACAAGAACTGGTTTCACTCTCCCACGGCGTGTCGATGGTCCCCGCCATGGCGCGACGCCTCGATCACAGCGACCGTCGCGTCTATCGTTCGTTCACCGGAACGAAACCGACGCGTAAAATTGCCGTCGCCTGGAATCCCTATCGCTTTCAAAGCCGATTGATCGAATCGTTCCGCGAACAACTCCGTTCCAGTCACTGAAGGCCGTGCAGGCCACTTGCCCGGCATGAATTCCCAGCAGATCGAAGCTCCGCCCGACCCGTAAAATGAAGCAGCGATCGTCATTCCCTTAAAATCCGGCGCGATTTCACTCAACAGCCCCCCAACTGTGCAAAAAGGCGTAGATTTTCCGGCGACAATCCGATAACTTACATCAGTGCTCGTTGATTTATCAGAAAAGGACAATGACATGCTGCGGTTCCGGGCACCTTCTCACCAGTCACACCACCAACACGCCGGTCACGCGCTGTCGTTCGTTCCCCCTGCCCCCGCAGTCATGCAATCCGCCTCGCGACGCGGATTCCTGCAAGCCGGGATGGCCGGACTGGGTTCGTTCCTGTTGCCGGGTCTCTCCTCGGCAACAGAAGCTCTGCCGATACGATCCCCGAAGTCCGTGATTTTCATCTGGCTTTCCGGCGGTCCCAGTCAGATCGATATGTGGGATCCGAAGCCGATGGCCCCGCGAGAAATCCGGAGCCCGTTCAGCACCATCGACACCAAGATTCCGGGAGTCTCATTCACCGAACACCTCCCCCTCCAGGCTTCCATCGCCGACAAACTCTCCATTATCCGCTCGGTCGATTGCTCCGCCAGTAACCACACACCCATCACCATGCAGGCCGGCAATCCCCTCGCGCGTCGAACAAACGACGGCAAGGACGGTGCGGGATTTCCGTCGATGGGGTCGGTCTGTGCCAAATTTCGCGGCCCCAACGATCCCGACATGCCCGCTTTCGTCGGACTGGCCGATTCCTGGAAATCGGACGTCTGGGAAGCGGGCGACATGGGGCAAGCTTACGCTCCCGTCAAAGGGAACGAACTCGCCGGAAAATTCCAGATACCGGACGGCATGACCTCCGCCCGCATGCAGGATCGAAATGCGTTACGCAGCCACTTTGACGGATTACGCCGTTCGCTCGATCTCTCGGGCCAAATGGAGCGACTCGACCGCTATTCCCAGAGTGCTTACGAAATGACGCTCTCGGGAAAAGTCGAAGCCGCCTTCGATCTCCCGCAGGAAAGCGAAAGAACACGTGACAACTACGGCCGCGAGAGTGTCGGTCAAAAATCCTTACTCGCGCGACGGCTCGTCGAAGCGGGAGTCTCGTACGTTCTGGTCAGCGGGGCCTGGGGCTACTTCGATCATCACGGCGACAACGTCCGCTGGGGCGGGATCGAAAAAGGACTGAAACCGCTCTTGCCGCGTGCGGATCGTGCCCTGTATGCCCTGGTGACCGATCTGGAACAGCGCGGGCTTCTCGACGACACTCTGGTGATGATGCTCGGAGAATTCGGACGTTCGCCCGTCATCAACAAAGAGGCGGGCCGCGATCACTGGACGAACACCATGTCGATGGTGATGGCGGGCGGCGGATTCCAGCACGGCCAAACGATCGGCAGCACCGATCGACGAGGAGGTGCCATCCTGACCAATCCCGTCCGTCCGCAGGATATCGCCGCCACCACGTTCCAGCATCTCGGCATCGATCTCGATACCCACTGGGTGAATCATTCCGGACGTCCGATTCCGATCATCCAGGAGGGTGGCCGCCCGATTCCGGACCTGGTTTGAAGTAGGCATCCGAAAGCTGTTTTCCCGTAGCTGTTACTGCTTTTGAAGCTCGGCCGCTGAAATCATCGGGGCTTGTTTGAAACCGTCTCTCCAACGCGATTTCGAAAACTCCAGTTGCCCTGCGAAATCCTGCTCTCCCAGCAACAGTGAAGGTTCCTCTTTCAATCGACCACGGTGGTCAGGATAAACCTTGATCAGATAGCGACCTCCCGTCAGCGTCGGCTCTTCCTCAGTCTGACTTTCACCATAGTCGGCATCGTCGTCATTCAACAGTTCAAACAAAGCCCCGTTGATCATCTGTCGGGGAGTGACGGTTCCCTGCGTGAAGGCGATGGGTCTCTCACTCCACGCATTGTGAGAGTCATCCCAAACATGCACAAACAGTTGCACGGGAAGCCCCACCTCCCAAGTCTCGGGAAGCTGACTCACGCGGAGGACTTTCTGCGTTCCCCGCCAGTTATCCGGCGGTAAATCCTCGACCGAAATGTAACTTCCGTCCACCGACCTGGCATAATCCTCGATCCAGGAGATAAAGGCTTTGTAGGATTGATCGTCGGGATGCATTTTCAAACCGCCCATGTGAGTCACCGGCTCTTTCGAAGAGGGGGCTGCGAACGTCCCGTCCGCCTGTTTCGCCGGCAATTTCGACAACGGTTTTCGCACGATCAGGGATTGGAGGGGATTATCGAGATTCAACATCGGGAGCTCATCCGGTTTCGCCTGTTGACTCCGCTGGATGAGATACGCCATCGTCTCTTCGGGGGTCTTCTTGAAGAAACTGAATTCCGCGACCGCCTCTTCTCCCCATTGCTCCACCAGTTTTTGACGTGTCTTCACCGCCGCCGCCTGACGCGGGTTTGCCGGATCAATTTCGTGAGGCGTGTGACACGGGAAGCACCTCATCCGCTGCGACCAGATTTTACGTGCGAACGAATCCGCCAGACGACTTTTTCGGGTGTGGCGAATCACTTCCACCGGTCGTTCCGGAGTTCGGATTTCGGTCGGCTTCAGAGGCGGGAGATTGCGCCATTCGGGATTATTCGCGCAAGCCACAATCCAACATTCGAAGGCTCGATACTCGGCCTCCCGCATCTTCTCGTGAATAAGACGTGCCCCTTGATCGGGATCTTTATTCCCCATTCCGATCAGTGTGAGAATTTTGGACTGCCTCGGTTGTTCCACATCGATCAATCCCTGATCGCGGAGCGACCGAAACGTCTTTTCCGCCGAAGGAAGAATATAGTTCTTCAAATCCACCGATGAGAGGTGACACTGCACGCAACTAGACGGTTTCGGAGACCGAAAAATCGGTAAGATTCTCTGATCGAAAAGCTCACCGGGAGAGGGATCGGACGCGGTCGGCTCCTCGGCGACGAGGCTCCCGACGGGAACCAGAGAGCAAAGCAACAGACCCAATATCATGCTTCGAAGATTGATTGTTCTCATCAGTCTGAAACCTCCTGATAGGGTGATTGAAGATGTCTCAACCTTATCACTTCATCACTTCAGATGTTTGGCAAAAAACTTTTCCATCGCCGGGTGTGTCCGTTTCGAATGTTGATTGAACACGCCGTGTCCCGCGCCGTCAATACGGATATATTCCACGGACCCGGCGTTCGCTTCTTTGAGGGCGTTCACAAACGTGTCCCCATGCTTGACGGGTACGGTCCGATCGCCGGTTCCATGAATCACCAGAAACGGCGGCGCGTCCGAGTGAGCGTACGTAATCGGTGAGACTTTGGCAGCGAGATCGTTGCCGTCGTCATCCTTCAAGCGACCCGTCAACCGTCTGAAGAGTGACATATCGGTCGGTGTCGCGGAACAGCAGACCGCCTGTAACAGACTCGACTGATCCTGATAGGGGCCGTCCCCTTCCAGTTGCGCGTCCGGACCGACGAGCCCGAGCATCGCGACCAGATGCGCTCCGGCTGAATTGCCGTAACCACCGATCTTGTCGGGATCGATGTTGTACTTCTTCGCGTTGGCACGCAGCCAACGGACCGCGCATTTCACATCTTCAATGCAGGCCGGAAACGGTGCTTCCCCGGTGAGTCGATAATTCACCGTCACGCAGACGTATCCCTTTTGCGCATAGTCCATCGCACCCTGCAGAAAATACCCGCGTCTTTTGTCTCCCGAACGCCAACCGCCACCATGAATGAAGACAATCGCCGGTCGCGGTTTGTCACGTTCTGCTTTAGGGCGAATCAGATCGAGACGCCACGCTTTGCTGTCCCCGTCACGGTAGGCAATATCGGGTTCGACGATAACGCTCCTGGGAGCGGAAGCCATCAATCGCTCATTCGACATCCCGCCACCATTGGTTCGCGTTTGCTCCCGATTGCCACCGATCTCACTGACATCGAGAAAGCCGTTCCCGTCTCGATCGAGCCGTTCAAACGCCGGTTGGATTCGGTCTGGAAGTTCTTCCCGGCTCAACTTGCCGTCCTTGTTCTTATCGAGCAGCTTCAAGCGAGCCGCCGCAACCGGATTCACATCAGGGTCTTTCGACTCTGCTTGATCCTGAGCCAGGAGCACCACCGACGACAGACAAAGGACAGCGAACAACAGACGAAGCGAGTTCTGACAGTTCATGGGAATGTTCCCCAGTCATCGAAAGGAATGAATAAACGACGCCGTCCAGCCTAAACGGGATCGATTCAGGATTCATTACTTTTTGTCAACTTCGATGGTTTTGTTCGACTCTGCTATTCCACAGGGCGAGGAGACGCAACAGCACTTAAAGGGAAATTCTGGTATAATCAGGGCATTGATAATAATAGAAGATTCCCACCACCGATTTCCCACCATGCGACACGCCCTCACCACAATTTCCTTCTGTTTCCTCTTCACAGGCATAACGCTCCAGGCAGCCGAACCGGTCAAATTCAGCCGAGATATTCTGCCGATTCTCTCCGACCGCTGTTTCCACTGTCACGGCCCGGACGCCGCCCATCGCGAAGCCGACCTGCGACTCGATCTCCGCGATGATGCGATCAAAACTCGGGACGGCCATCAGGCAATCACCCCCGGTAAACCGGATGCCAGCGAACTCCTCAAGCGAATCACCGCGGAGGATGAGTTCACGCTCATGCCCCCTCCCGACTCCCATCGCAAGCCACTCACCGAACAACAGATCGCCACATTCCGTCAATGGATCGCGGAAGGCGCCGAGTGGGGACGTCACTGGTCGTTCGAGAAACCGACACGACCGAAACTCCCGGACGAAAACATTCACCCGATTGACGCCTTCGTCCAACGGAAACTGAAACAGGCAGGGCTGACGCCATCGCCGACAGCCGCCCCCGCCACGCTGATGCGTCGTCTCTCATTCGATCTGACCGGTTTGCCGCCTTCTCCCGAAGAAGTGAAAGCGTTCACTGAAAAGCCGTCAGCGGAAGAGTACGAGAAGGTTGTCAATCAACTCCTGTCCTCACCTCACTACGGCGAACGGATGGCGATGTGGTGGCTCGACGCCTCCCGCTATTCCGATACCGACGGCTATCAACAGGACTCCACCCGCAACAATTGGCCCTGGCGGGACTGGGTGATCGACAGTTTCAATCAGAACAAACCGTTCGACGAATTCACGGTCGAGCAATTCGCCGGCGATCTGTTGGACAATCCCACGCCGGAACAGATTCTGGCCACCTGTTTTCACCGTAACCACATGACGAACGGCGAAGGGGGACGCGATCCAGAAGAGTCTCGTATCGATTACGTCCGCGACCGGGTGAATACGACCGGAACGGTCTTTCTGGGACTGACGCTGGAATGCGCTCAATGTCATTCGCACAAGTTCGATCCCATCTCCCAGCAGGATTATTACAGCCTCACCGCCTTCTTCAACAGCATCGACGAAACCGGCAAGGCGGGTGGTGCCGCCAATCCCTATCACGCCTACACCTCTCCCTATAGCGAACGGTCGGTGAAGGAAGCCGAACAGATCGTCGCCGAACGCCAGCCTCTGGAATCCAAAGCCCGAAAAGCTGCGGAAGCGGAATTCGAACCGTGGTTGAAACAACAACTCGAACGTGTCCAGCAGCACGGCTTCCAGCCTTGGACCGTGTTGCAGGCGACCGACTTGAATTCCGTGGAAGGGACACCGCTGCGACAAAACGGAGACGGCATCGTCATCGCTGACGGAACGACACTCTTTCAGGACGACTACAAATTCGTCGCATCGGTTCCCGTTCGTCGTCTGACCGGATTGAAACTGGAAGTCTTCCCGCATGCCTCGCACACCGAGGAGAGATACACGCGCGGCGGGAATGGCGAATTCATCCTGACCGACGTCAAACTCCAGATTCACCAACGAGGAAGTTCGCAACTGACTGACATCGAACTCGACTCCGCCGTCGCCGATGTCGAAAAGAAAGTAAGCGGTCGAAACTACGGCCTCGTGAAGGACACCCTCGACGACGATCCCCGTAACGGCTGGACGACCGAGGGAATCGATGAGATCGAAACGCGAACCGCTCTGTTCGCACTCGCTGAGCCTCTGGAACTCGCCGACGATGAAGAACTGATCTTCGTCATGCTGCACCGCTCGACCACCGGCAACGCCAATATCGGACGTTTTCGCCTCTCGGTCACCGACCAGGTCGGAGAAGCGGTTCGCTCTCTCGAGCCGATGCCGCTCGATCAACTGGCCGCGGAGGCCCCCGAGACCGTGGAGGCAATCACGCCTGAGATCCGCAAACGTCTCCTGAATCAATTCCTCACCGATCACGATGAGTATCAGGCCGTGAAAGCCGCCCTCGATCGAGCCAACCGTCAATTGGCTGAAATCAAAAAGATGACCGGCAACATCCGCGTGCAGGTTCTCAAACGGAAAGCAGAGCCACGCACGACGCACGTCCTCGTTCGCGGCGTGTGGGACAAAAAGGGAGAAGTCGTCACCCCGAACGTCCCCGACGCCATCCTCAACCTCAACGATGAAACCGAGCCGTCCCGTCTCGATCTCGCCCGCTGGATTGTCTCATCCGAAAATCCGCTCACCGCGCGCGTCATCGTGAATCAACTCTGGCAGCTTTGCTTCGGCACGGGTCTCGTCCGGACGCCGAGCGACTTCGGACTCCAGGGCGAACAGCCGACGCATCCCGATCTGCTCGACTGGCTGGCGGTGGAATTCATGGAATCGGGCTGGGATGTGAAACACATTCTTAAACTGATCGTCACCAGCCAGACCTATCAGCAGTCGAGCGACATCATGCCGGAATTACTCCAACACGATCCCGAAAACAGATTACTGGCTCGGGCTCCTCGTTTCCGCTTACCGAGTTGGATGATTCGCGACGCCTGGCTCAAATCAAGCGGTTTACTCAATCCTGCCCTCGGCGGTCCTCCCGTTTATCCCTATCAACCGGAGGGTGTCTGGAATGAGATGTTTATGGGCCGCTTCACTTATCAGCCGAGCCAGGGAGAAGCCCAGTATCGACGGACGGTCTATGCGTTCTGGCGACGATCGGCTGCTCCCACGTTTCTGTTCGATGCGGCACAACGCCGCGTCTGCGAAGTGCGCCCGCGTAGGACAAACACACCTTTGCACGCATTGACGCTGCTCAACGATCGCACCAGTCTCGAAGCCTCCCGACATCTCGCCGAACAGGTCATCAGCCAGGACGACGCGCCCGTACAACGTACAGCATTTTTGACGCGAAGAATCCTCTCCCGTCCCCCGACCGAACGCGAAGCCGACATCATCCAACGGAAATGGAAACAGACCTTCGAATATTATCGCAAAAACACTGACGAAGCGTCACGGCTGCTGGACGTCGGGCAACTGCCGCGTACTCCGACGAAGCAGGACGCCGAATTGGCGACCTGGATGGTCACTGCCAGCATGATCTACAACCTCGACGAGGCGATCACCCATGAATAACGACAACTACGCCGCCGAATCCGTCTCCCGCCGTTATTTTCTCGGTCGCTGCACGGGCATCAGCTTGGGAGCGATGTCGCTGGGATTATTGGAACAGGAGCAACTGCGTGCCGATTCCGTTGGCCTGCCCGACCTTCCACACTTTGCGCCGAAAGCGAAACGTGTCATCTTCCTCACGCAGTCCGGCGGACCGTCGCAGATTGAGTTGTTCGATCACAAACCGGGCTTAAGAAAATGGGCGGGCAAGGAGCTCCCCGAATCCGTCCGACGCGGCCAACGGCTCACCACCATGACCGCGGGGAAGGCGCAACTCATCATGCCGGCGCGCACAAAGTTTTCTCGTTGCGGAGAGAGCGGTGCGACGATCGGCGAGTGGATGCCCCATCTGCAAACGGTCGCCGACGATCTCTGTTTCATCAAGTCGATGGAGACCGACCAGATCAATCACGCCCCCGCCATGACAAAGTTCCTCACCGGGCATCAACTTCCTGGACGACCCAGTGTCGGTAGTTGGACCAGCTACGGTCTCGGCAGCAGTAACCGCAATCTCCCCGACTATCTGGTGCTCATTTCCAAAATGAAACGCCCCAGCGATCAACCGCTCTACGACCATTACTGGGGCAGCGGCTTCCTCCCTTCCAAGTACCAGGGCGTCAAACTGCGCAATGCGAAAGAACCGGTCCTGTATCTCCGCGATCCCGACGGTATGCCGAGAGAGGTCCGACGCGGTATGCTCGATGGCATTTCCGATTTGAACGAGATTCGACTGACAAAGACCGGTGATCCGGAAATCGCCACTCGTATCAGCCAATACGAAATGGCGTGGCGGATGCAATCGAGTATCCCCGAACTAAACGATCTCTCCGACGAACCGGAATCGACCTTTGAACTCTACGGTCCGGATTCACGACGCGCGGGAACATACGCTGCGAACTGTGTCCAGGCGCGACGACTGATCGAGCGGGGGGTTCGCTTCGTCCAATTATTTCATCCCGACTGGGATCATCACAGTCGCTTGAGTTCCTGGTGTACGGCTCGCTGTCGAGATACCGATCAGGCAAGTGCGGCACTCGTGAAGGATCTCAAACAGCGCGGGTTATTAGAAGACACGTTGGTGATCTGGGGCGGAGAGTTCGGACGCGGCGTCGCCGGTCAGGGAAAATGGGATTCCCCCGAAGGGGGACGCGATCATCATCCCCGCTGTTTCACGATGTGGATGGCGGGAGGCGGCGTCAAACCGGGGATGACGTACGGCAAGACAGACGACTTCAGTTACAACGTCGCCGAGAATCCGGTCCACGTGAACGATCTGCACGCGACGATATTGCATCTATTGGGAATCGATCACGAACGCTTCACACACCGCTACCAGGGGCTGGACTTCCGCCTCACCGGCGTGGAAGAATCGCGCGTGGTGAAGGAGATTATTGCATAAGTTCACTTCATCCTCATCCGAGCCCACTCGCGTTCCTCGAAATAAATTTGCTGTCGAGACTGCACTCTTGTTACGCTAAAGGATGTTCGATAGACGTTTGCATTCGATGCCCTCAGACGAAAGGAAGAGAGAATGTCAGACTTCAACTCTTCGCTACCGAGACACGAAAATCGCTTTGCTCTTCTGATCCATCAGGCGTCTGACTGGATCAGCTGCAACCACAAGAAAGTCGGCTGGTTGTTCGCCGCTCTGCTGACCTTCTTCGCGGCTGGCGTCTGTACGACGATCCGTGTGAATGAATCGTTCCTGGACGTCGTTCAGCTCCGACTGCTGGTCATGGGGCTAGCTCTTCTGGCTACAACGCAGGTTCTGGTCGCTTTCCGGATCGTGAAGGCACGGGCTCATTTCTGGAGTTGGCTGTCAATGGCAATCGTGTTTTACGGCTGCGTGATTTTGACCTGAGCTCTGACTGAATCGTACATCGAAGGATCTGAATTGATGGTAAGCTGACATTCTTTATGTGCTGTTTGAGTCATCACCTGTTGATCATGGAAGGTCTAGTATGCGTGGATTTATTCTTTTACTTCTGTTGAGTATTGCCACTTCCCCCGCAAAAGCGACGGATCGTTATTTCCCCAATATTACAGTTCACTCTCCGTCCGGGACTTACCGAGTAGAGGCAACTTCTCCTGAGAACAAAGAAAATGAATACTCAGCGTTTCAGTCGGACTTTACGTATCGATTCATTGACACCATGTCCGGCGAAGTCATCTGGTCGCGAAAGCAGGCAATGGGAAAACCGTTTTTGATTCGAGAGGATCCGCCCATTCGAATGTCTCGTCCTCTCGAAGCCTCTCCCATTGATGTCTATGTCTCGAACTCAGGATGGACTGTGATACGAACTCATTTTGATGAGCTCATCGTCGTTTCTCGAACTGGTAAAGACATAGGAAAACATGATTTATTAGAAGATGGGTTTACCAAGCAGGAAAATCGTGATTATGTTCATCATACTACGGCTGGCCCTTATTGGACGGGTCTCTCCATCTGGTACTTCATAAGCGTATCGGGACGCGAATATTTTGTGGTACGTCCCTGGTGGGGAAGAAGGTTATTTGTCGATTTGAAGAAAGGGCTTGTTCAAAACAAAGACCTGAAAGATTTGGTCGAAACCGCTAAGGCACGAGAGACTGAATTGATCCTCGATGTCGTCCACGCAAAGACACACCCAGATCAAAGCAGGTTGACACAGTATCAAGCCGCTTACCTGTCTGGTGTGTTGGGTATCAAAGAGGCGATTCCGTTTCTCCGACGGTTTGAAAAGTCAGAATACTCCGGCTCAAGTGTGTTCGGTGGGCTGTCGTTTGGTGAGGAGTATAAAAATGAAGTTGATCCACACAGCTACTACACTTTAACCCACCGCCAAGTGGCACAACTATCGCTACGGCGATTGGGTGAAACACCGTCTGCCCTGCCCTGCCACATCTTCAAACTAGAGAACGGAGATCAATCAAAGCCATTTTTTATTACCTCTCTCAAAAAACCACGGCATCATAATGTTGAATCTCTCAAGGTTGGAATGGACGCTAAACAGGTTCTTGAATTAGTCGGTTCCCCAGATTTTGTCAGCCGGGAAACCTGGAGTTACGACATGGACTCCGATGAGCCGTTTAGTCTCAATTTGACATTCGATGAACGACGTGTGACGGAAATCCATAGGGTTCAACCTCTTTGGGAATCAGGTCATACCAGGGACTATTCTCTCGCTTATTGAACTTAAGCGTGCATTCAATCGTCCTAATCGTATCCGACATATCTTTGTTTATACCACTTCTTGCATAGCCATAAATTCCCCATTCACATCAGGGCGCGTTTATCTTATTCTGGAGAGTGCCTACCTTTACTGAGAGTCCCACCATGTTCCGTCTTGTCGTCGCTATCACGCTGACCCTGAATCTCTCCGCTTTTCTCTCCGCCGAGGAAAAACCATATGCCCACTATCTCGACAAAGTCAAACCGCTTTTGACCGAGAAGTGCATCAGTTGTCACGGCCCGGTGAAGCAGGAATCGGGGCTGCGTCTCGATACGGCGAAGTTTATCAAAGTGGGGTCCGACTTCGGCGAAGTCGTCGATCTGAATACTCCCAGCAAAAGCGGCATTCTCCAACGAGTCACCACCAAACATCTCGAGGAACGGATGCCGCCGGAAGGTGAAGGGGAACCGCTCAAGCCGGAACAGGTCCAAATCCTCACTGACTGGATCACCACAGGGATGCCGGCCCCCGACGATGAAGTCGCGCTGGAGGATCCTGCCGACCATTGGGCGTATCAGCCGATCGTGCGTCCGGAGTTATCGGGGGGAGCAGCGAATCCCGTCGATCAGTTCCTGAATCGAACGCATGAGGAATCTGGAGTCACGCCTTACCCGCGGGCTGAGAAATCGACGTTACTGCGACGCGTGACGCTTGGCCTGATCGGTCTGAATCCGACGCCGGTAGAACTGGAAGAGTTTCTGGCGGACGAATCTCCCGACGCATACGAGCAGCTGGTTGATCGCTTGTTGGCCGATCCGCGCCACGGCGAACGCTGGGCACGTCACTGGATGGACGTCTGGCGGTACAGCGACTGGAACGGCTACAAGAATCAGCTCCGCGGAAGTCAACGTCATATCTGGCGCTGGCGGGACTGGATCGTCGAGTCGCTCAACGACGACAAAGGGTACGACCGTATGGTGGTCGAAATGCTGGCCGGTGATGAACTGGCTCCCGGAGACAATGACGTTCTCCGCGCGACGGGGTTTCTGTCCCGCAACTATCACAACAGCAATCGCAACATCTGGCTCGATGCGACCGTCGAACATACCGCCAAGGCATTCCTCGGGATGACCGTCAATTGTGCCCGTTGTCACGATCATAAGTTCGATCCGATCCCGCAACAGGAATACTACCAACTGCGGGCTGTCTTCGAACCGCATCACGTCCGGACGGAGCGTCTGCCCGGTCAGCGAAATTTGATGAACGATGGCCTGAGCCGAGTTTATGACCAGAAACCGGACGAACCGACCTACGTCTACATCCGCGGCAACGAGAAGCAGCCCGACAAAGAAAATCCCGTCTCGCCCGACGTCCCCGATGTGATTGATGCACCGTTTGACGTCGAGCAGATTGACCTCCCCCCAATCGCCTACTTCCCCGCTCTCGCGGAACACATCGAACAGGAAGACCTCGCGCAAGCCGAGAATGCCCTCAAGAAAGCCGAGCAGGAATACAAAAAAGCGTTTGCGCAGACGAAGACTCCTCCAGTGAGCAAAGAGGAGTCGAGTTTCCCTGAACCTCCTCCGCTCCCCGTCACACTGACGGACGCAGAGCGACGTGCCGAGCTTCAATTGAATGCCGCGAAACATAACTTGCGTTCGCTCCAGGCGCGCTGGTCCGCGGAACGCAACAAATACAATCCCCGGAAGACAAAAGGCGATCCTCAGTGGAACGGCCTGGCGAAAATCGCCGCCATCAACGAACGGCAACACAACTATGCTGTCGCTCAGAAAGAACTCTTCGAGAAACGAACGGCTCTCGAAAAGGCCTACACTACCGAACATAAAGACGCGAAAACTCGAACCGCTGCCATCACCAAAGCCAATAAGGAATGGCAGGCTGCCGAGAAAAAATATCACGAGACCAAATCCGCTCTGGCCAATACCGACCACAAATACACGCCGGTTGGCAAGGAATATCCCAAGATCAGTACCGGACGACGATTGGCGCTGGCCCAGTGGATCACGCATCCCGAGAATCCCCTCACTGCACGGGTCGCCGTCAATCATATCTGGTTACGACACTTCGGCACGCCGCTGGTGGAGAATGTCTTCGACTTCGGCCTCCGCAGCCCGAAACCGGAACACGTCGAACTGCTCGACTGGCTTGCCTCCGAATTGCGAGACTCCGACTGGAGCATGAAACACATTCACCGGCTGATTGTCACCTCCGACGCCTATCAACGTCGTTCGAGTTCCGATGACGCCGAGCTCGCCTCCAATAATCTCGCCGTCGATGCCGACAACAAGCTGTACTGGAAAGCCAACATTCAACGTCTCGAAGCGGAGATCATCCGCGATAACGTGATGTACGTGGCGGGGAAACTCGATCTGACTCAAGGTGGCCCCGATATTGATTATTCCGATGGAGAGAAAGTTCTCCGTCGCAGTTTGTATTTCCGTCATGCCTACGAGAAGCAGATGACGATGATGACCATCTTCGACGCGGCGTCTCCGAACGAATGTTATCGACGGTCGGAAAGTATCCTGCCGCAACAGGCCCTCGTCCTCTCCAATAGCGACCTGGCCTTGAACATGTCGACCGAGTTAGCGAAACAACTCAACGCGGCCCACGATGACGATCGCAATTTCATCGATGCCCTGTTCGTCAAAACGCTCACGCGAACCCC
The DNA here is from genome assembly GCA_014762625.1 of Planctomycetaceae bacterium. Classification (GTDB taxonomy): domain Bacteria; phylum Planctomycetota; class Planctomycetia; order Planctomycetales; family Planctomycetaceae; genus JABURQ01. The sequence goes on from JABURQ010000073.1 coordinate 84,384, forward strand.
CACCGCGGAAGAAGCCGCCGTCTGTACCGAATTTCTCGCGGTTCAGGAAAAACGCCTCAGCCAGACGGAAACCTTAACCTCGTTTGAAGCCGGAGAGGCGAAGACCACCTTACCGCAGGAACCGAAATTGCGGGCGCGTGCCAATCTGGCCCACGTGCTCATGAATCACAACGACTTTATCACAGTGCGATAATTGCTGGTGTCACCATGAACCACATCGATCCCCAACAACTTCACGATCTGAATCACTGGTCCCGTCGCGGCTTTATGTCGTCGCTCGGACAAGGTGTCGGCGGCATCGCGCTGGCGTCGCTGCTGAACCAGGATTCGCTCGCTCAAACCGTCGAACAGCAAGTCGCCCATTTCGCCCCCAAAGCGAAAAGCGTCATCTGGATGTTCATGATCGGCGGCGCATCGCACATGGAATCATTCGACCCCAAACCCGAATTGACCAAACACGCCGGCAAGAAAATCACCGAAACCCCTTACGCTGATGTGCTGACGTCACCCTATCTCGAAAACGAACGGGTCGTCGCCTTTGATCCCAATAACGGTTTCATTCGACAGGAAATCTACCCGCTCCAGGTCGGTTTTCAGAAACGCGGGGAAAGCGGTCTCGAAATCAGCGACTGGTGGCCTCATCTCTCAGAGTGTGCCGACGATCTGGCCATCGTCCGCTCGATGTGGACCGAAGACAGCAATCACGGCGCCCAATTGCAGTTTCACACCGGGCGTCACCGCGTGGATGGATTCTTCCCGACGATCGGAGCGTGGGTCAATTACGGACTCGGTTCTCTCAACGAAAATCTGCCCCAATTTGTCGTCATGGGACAACCGGTCGCCGATTGCTGCGGCGGGATGGAAGCCCACCGGGCCAATTATCTCGGCCCGCAATACGACGGCGTGCCGCTGAAAATCGATCCGAAGAATCCCCTGCCATACGCCAAACCTCGGGGAGGTGTCTTCAAGGAAGAGCAGGCGGCCCAGTATGATTTGTTGAATAGATTAAACCGCATGACGGCGGATCGTCACCCCGACGACAACGCCATCCAGGCCCGGATCAAATCGTACGAACTCGCCTTCCGCATGCAGACCGCCGTCCCCGAAGTGGTCAAGTTCGACGACGAAACCAAAGAAATGCAGGAGAGCTACGGCTTAAATCAGTCGGAAACAAAGACGTTCGGCCAGCAACTTCTCGCGGCTCGACGACTCGTCGAGCGCGGCGTCCGCTTCGTTCAAATCTATCACGGCTCGAACGGCGGCGCCGGGCGTTGGGACTCCCACACCGGCCTGAAAAATAATCATTCCAAACTGTGCAAGCAGGTGGACCAACCAATCGGAGCCCTGATCAAGGATCTCAAACAACGAGGGCTCTTTGACGAGACGATCGTCGTCTGGGCGACCGAATTCGGACGCACTCCCGGTTCTCAAAAATCGACAGGGCGCGACCATCACCCGTACGGTTTCTCGATCTGGATGGCGGGCGGCGGCTTAAAGGGGGGCGTTGCCCACGGCGCGACCGACGAACTCGGATTCCACGCCGTCGAGAATCGTCATTATGTGACCGACGTGCATGCCACCATTCTGACTCAAATGGGGCTCGATCCACACAAAATGGCGATCCCCGGACGCAAACGTCTCGAAAAAGAAATCGGCACCCCGATTCACGACATCATCGCGTAAATCTATTATATAGTTTCTGTGTTATATCCCTGCCGACTGCCGTCGGCGGCTCCAATCTTCGTGTCTGTCTCGTGTAATTCTCGCCTTAACCGATCATGAATGATGCCTACTCCGATCCACTGGCCTACTTTCTGACGTGGACAACTTATGGATCGTGGTTGCCGGGAGACGAACGAGGCTGGGTTGGTCGGACTGCCGCTGTCCGCGCACCGGAAATGAAAGTTCAACAGTATTCACGTTCTCTACAGAAACAAGAGAAGGTCGTGCTCAACAATGCACAACGTGAATCTGTCCATCAATCGATCGTCGAAAGCTGCGAACGACGTGAATGGAATATCCTGGCTCTGAATGTCCGCACCAATCATGTGCATCTGGTGATCGAAGCCCATGAATCTCCCCATAAAGTCATGAGCACCCTGAAACGCTGGTCGTCGCATGCGTTGAACGATCATTCCGAAGGATCACAAAAGTGGTGGACGAAGTCCGGCAGCAGAAGAATTTTATATCGAGGACAGGATGTTGAAAACGCAATCACATACACCATAGAGGGACAATAAACAGTTCTTCACAAGAAAGGTTTCAAACCAGTAAAAGAGCTCAAACCTATTTGACTCGCAAACTTGGAGCCGCGGACGGAAGTCCGCCGGGGATCGCGGTTGAGTCCACAATCACCGAGAAAAGAAACCTACTTCATAAAACCTCACACAAAATCGTATCCCGCGTTATAATGCGATCCACGGATTCTCAAGTATGCATTTTCTCTGACGCGAGACGATACGGATGTCGTTGTTTGGATTTCACCCGGTCATCGAAGAATGGTTTCACCACCGCTTCGACGCTCCGACAGAACCACAAACCGCCGGTTGGCCACATATCGCCGAGGGGAAACATACCCTCATCGCGGCTCCCACCGGCTCGGGGAAAACGCTCACCGCCTTTCTCGCCTGCATCGACCGGTTGATCAAATCGGCTCCGCTCCCCGAAGAAATCCGTATCGTCTATCTCTCCCCATTGCGGGCGCTCTCCAACGACATGCACCGCAACCTGGAAGAACCGCTCGCCGAGATCTTCGAACTGGCGAACGAGCGGGGAGTGAACATCCCCCCCATCAACGTCGGTTTGCGGACGGGGGACACCCCGAGTTCCCGGCGGGCCGCCATCGTCAAGCATCCTCCACATATTCTGGTCACGACCCCCGAGTCGCTTTACCTGATGCTGACCGGCCCCAAAAGTCGACAAAAACTGAAACACGTCGAGACCGTCATCGTCGACGAGATTCACGCCCTCATCCGCGACAAACGGGGATCACATCTCTCTCTGACACTGGAACGACTCGACGCTCTCTGCGGTCGCAAGTTGCAACGCATCGGTCTCTCCGCGACCCAAAAACCGCTCGATCTGGTCGCGAAGTTCCTGGTCGGAGAGGGAACGCAACCACTGCCGCAATCGATCGGTCAAAAAGAGTTGCCCGCTGATCCGCAGGCTCGTTTGTTTGCCACAGAAGAGCTTTTCACCCCCCTCAATCCCCCCTTGGTAAGGGGGGAAGCCTATAAAGTTGACAATGCAAATGATCTTTCCCCCCCTTTCCAAGTGGGGGCCAGGGGGGGTAATCCTTCCGAGCACTGCGAAATCATCAACATCGGTCATGGGCGAGAACTCGATCTCGCCGTCGAAGTCCCTCCCTCGGAACTCCAGGCGATTTGCAGCCACGAACAATGGGCCGAGATTTATGGTCGCATCATCGAACTGATCAACTCGCATCGTAGCACCCTGATCTTCGTCAACACTCGGCGGATGGCGGAACGGGTCTCTCATCAACTGACCGAACTGCTCGGCGAGGACGCGGTCAGCAGCCATCACGGTTCGCTGGCCGCCGACATCCGACACAGTACCGAACAGCGACTCAAAAACGGTCAGTTGAAAGCGGTCGTCGCGACGGCGTCGCTCGAACTCGGTCTCGATATCGGCTATATCGATCTCGTGATCCAGATCGGATCGCCCCGTTCGATTGCCACTTTTCTGCAGCGGATCGGTCGTTCGGGGCACTCGCTGGGACTGACCCCCAAAGGTCGCCTGTTCGCCCTGACGCGGGATGAACTGGTGGAATCGCTGGCTTTGATGCGGGCCGTCAAAGACGGCGTGCTCGATATCATCCGCATGCCGGTCGCACCACTCGATATCCTCGCCCAGCAGATCGTCGCCGAAGTTTCCAGCGAAGAATGGGAGACCGACGAACTTTTCACCCTGTTCCGTCGCGCTTTTCCTTTCCGCGAACTCACTCGCGAAGACTACGACCGCACGCTCGAATACCTGAGCGACGGCATCTCCCACAACATGGGACGCAGCCGCGTCTACATTTATCACGACCGGATTCAGGGACGCTTGCGGACACGCAAAGGTTCCCGCATCGCGGCGACCTCCAACGGCGGAGCGATTCCCGAAATCGCCAGTTACCGCGTCGTCGCCGAACCGGAACAAACCGTCGTCGGCACACTCGATGAAGAATTCGCCGTCGAATCGATGCGGGGCGATGTCTTTCTGCTCGGGAACACGTCCTGGATGATCCAGCATGTGCGCGGCGGTAACGTCACCGTAATGGATGCCCACGGCGCACCGCCGTCTGTCCCCTTCTGGCAGGGAGAAGCTCCGGGCCGCACGCTGGAGTTATCTCTGGAAGTGACCCGACTCCGCGACGACCTCGATCGGAAACTCAACGACGGCACAGCGGTCGCAGAAGACTGGCTCATCGAGGAGACCGGCGCATCTCCGGAAGCCGCCGAACAGGTCATACATTACTGCAACGCCCAGAAAGCGGCTCTCGGTCTGATCCCATCCGGCAAACGGATCGTGTTCGAACGATTCTTCGACGAAACCGGCGGCATGCAACTCGTGGTGCACGCTCCGTTCGGAATGGCGATTACCAAAGCATGGGGCTTTTCCATGCGAAAGCGGTTCTGTCGTTCGTTCGACTTTGAACTCCAGGCAACCGCCGACGACGATGGCTTCATTCTCTCACTCGGCCCGCAACACAGCTTCCCCATCGAGAGCCTGTTTCCATTTCTGACACCCGATAACGTGCAGGGTTTATTAGAACAGGCGGTTCTCACCGTCCCCGCGTTTCAGGTCCGCTGGCGATGGAATGTCACCCGGGCGTTACTCGTCCATCGCATGAACAACGGCAAGAAAGTGCCTCCACCGTTACAGCGATTTCGAGCGGACGACCTGTTGACGGCGGTCTTCCCGCGACTCACCGGCTGTCAGGAGGAGCACACGGGCGATATCGAGCTTCCCGATCATCCGCTCGTCAATCAGACAATGCACGATTGCCTCACCGAACTGATGGACCTCGATAATCTCAAACAGATTCTCGGCCAGATCCAACGCGGCGAAATCGAACTCATCGCCCGCGATACCCGCGAGCCGTCTCCCTTCAGTTACGAATTATTGAACTCCAACCCGTATGCCTTCCTCGACGGCGGAGAAGCGCAGGAACGTCGCGCCCGGGCGGTCGCCACCCGACGGTCGTTCGATGTCGAAAGCGTCCGCGATCTCGGCAAGCTTGATGAAAACGCCATCGAGCAAGTGGTCGAAGAAGCAACGCCGCTGGTTCGGGACGCTGACGAACTGCACGACCTGCTGATGGGACGCGTGATTCTCCCCGCGGACGAGGCACGCCCCTGGAACTCTTTTTACGAACAACTGGTCGAACAGGGGCGGGTGACGTCAATTCCTATCGCCGATGGTCGCATTGCCTGGATTGCCGCCGAGCGTCTGACGATGGCGTTGGCCGTCTATCCTGAAGCAACGCCGGATCCCGAGGTGACACTCCCCGAGCAGTTAAAAACCGAACACACCTCGATTGAGGCGAGACTCGCCATTATCCGCGGCTGGATAGAAACGAGCGGCCCCGTCACCGCCGAATCACTGGCCGAGCGGATCGGCATGACCGTCTCGCAGGTCAACGCCACACTCGAAGCACTCGAAGGGGAAGGGATCGTACTACGGGGACAGTTTACGCCGACAGACGACAAAGAGCGTCCCGTCGAATGGTGCCATCGCCGCCTGCTTGCTCGCATTCATCGACTCACGCTCGACGGCCTCCGCAAACAGATTTCCCCCGTCGGCGTGCCGACCTTCATTCGCTTCCTCGCTCGACATCAGGGGATCGATCCCTCGACGAAACGATCCTCGGCGAATGGGCTGTTCGAGATCATTTCAATGCTGCAAGGGCTTGATCTCTCCGCAACTGCCTGGGAGGAATCGGTCCTGCCGCTCCGCGTCAAAGATTACGATCCCGGCTGGCTGGATGAACTCTGCCTGACAGGGGAAATCGGCTGGGGTCGCTTGTCGCCCCCGAAACAGGACGCCGACAATCCCACACCATCGCGCGGTGTCACACGAGCGGCTCCGCTCACCATCTGGCTACGGGAAGATCTGCACTGGTTGCGAGAGTTTGTGAATGTACCGGAATCGGAAACGCTCAGCGAAACCGCTCGCAGCGTGCTGGAATTCATTCAGACACGTGGAGCCACCTTCGCCACCGACATGCTGCACGAGTTGGACTTGTTGCCGGCTCCGCTCGAAGACGCGATCAGCGAACTGGTCACTCGTAGCTGGCTCACCGCGGACGGCTTCGCCGGTTTGCGACAATTGATCGCCGACCGCAGCGACATTCCGAACACATTCTCGAAGAAGCCGCCCAAACTGGTCCGTGCCCGTCGCACCGTTGCGGGAGCAGGACGCTGGTCGGTCATCCCCCGACCGCAGATTCTCCTCGACCGCGACACGCACCGTGATTACGTCGAACAGTGGGCCTGGCAACTGCTCCGACGCTGGGGCATTATTTTCAAAGACCTGTTGCAGCGCGAGTCGGCGACACCGTCGTGGTTCGATCTCTTGCAAGTGTACCGCAAACTGGAAGCGCGGGGAGAAATCCGCGGCGGTCGGTTTGTCTCGGGAGTCGCCGGCGAACAGTTCGCCCTCCCCGACGCGGTCAGGAAATTACGAAAGCTCCGCGACGAAGGCCCCAACCGCGAGCTGCTCGTCGTGACGGGAGCCGACCCGGTCAATCTGGTCGGTATTCTGACCGAACATCCCCGCGTTCCGAGCATCGCCACCAATAAAGTCGCCTATGTGGATGGCGTCCCGTTAGCCGCCTTACAGGGAGGCGACGTGATTTTCTTCACTGACCTGGGCGAACGGATGCAATCGCACCTGGCGGACATTCTGAAACATGGCCGCCGTCTGCAATCCGCCGTGATGAATGATAGCCCTGCGGCGCAAGCCGCGAGGGATTAACGAGATCTGGAATTCAAATAAGAAGTTTTCCGGAGACGCAAAATATTGTAGAGGTTTGTTTCGCACGGTGGCGCGGAGAAAGAAGAGAGTGGATGATCTGGCGTGAGCTTTGAGCCTCGTGGGCAAGCACGTGGATCTGATTCCTTTGATAACCACGAATTTCGCGGATGACTCGTATGAGATTCCAGCCGCGTTCGTAAGAACACAGGGGGGGTTAAGACTCGCGCCAAGCCGCAAAGTCGCCAAGAGAGAAAATGTGTGTGCCGCTGCTGGCTCGCCCAGCAGCGCATTTGATGATGAAGAAAAAGGGAAGTCTGATCGTACGATATTTCACTCTCGCTTAACCCTCCACCAGAATGGGGGAGGGTTAAGCGAG
>JABURQ010000055.1 GCA_014762625.1 Planctomycetaceae bacterium
CTCTCCCACATCAACGACGGCCCCCCGTTCCCACCCCCGCCCATCTGCCCGCCCTGCTCGGATCCATTTTGAGCCAGCCCCCAAAACGAAACTAACTCCCGCAAAACAATCCCCGACTACCAGGCAACGTCGTCAACAAACGCCACGAAAACCCAAAGCCGCCGCTACGGTCAACGCTCCCTTGCTGGAGGTCTCAGAGCAACCGGCCGAGCCGCTCACCTGGAAAAAGCGTCTTCGAAACGCGTGGTCCAGTTACGGTCTGTCGCTGATACTTCATGCTGCGGTGTTGTTGATGATGGCGTTGTGGATCGTTCAATCCCATGAACTTCTATGGTTTGAGCCCATCACCGCGTCGTTTGAGGATGTCGAATCCATCGCAACGGCTGAGGTGACGATTCCCTTGGAATTGCCGGCTCCTCAAGATGAACTCGATAAGCTGTTTGCCTCGTCCGATGTCAGTTCCATCACGGAACTCGAAGAGGAACCGGTGAATGTCACGCTGCAGGACTTCGGCAACGCTCCCACAGGAGGAAGTGGTCTGGAAGGATTGGGCTCCGGTGGGACAGGCGGAGGAGCCGGTTTTTTCGGCGCGAGTGCTGAGGGGAATTCGTTTGTCTTTATTGTCGATATCTCGAGCAGCATGCAATCCGCCTTTCAAGACGACTCGTTCCACGGAAGACCTCCCCAAACGAGAATCTCACGTTGGGAGAAAGCACGACGAGAGCTGCTGCAATCGATCAAAAACTTGAAACCAACACAGAAATTCTCGGTCTTCCTGTATAGCACCGGAATGTCATCCTATCCACAGACATCACGCATGGTATCGGCCAATACCCGAAATAAAATGAGACTTTCCCGCTGGGTCTCTTCTCATCACCCCGGCGGAGGAACCGATCCTCGTGAGTCCATTCGCCGGGCGCTGGAGATGGAGCCGGATGCGATCTTCTTCTTAACGGATGGTGCCATACCGACTGACTCTCGTGATGTCGCTCGGCTACATAATCAATCCGACACGGTGATTCATACCATTGCAATCGGCTCCCAGCGCAATCTGATTCTCGAGCAAATTGCAGAGGATCATGGAGGAGCTTTCCGTGGAGTCGGATACAATTCTTATCAGAACAATATTGCATTCGTTTCTCCGAACTCAACGCCCGGTCAAACCGCTCTCCCTTCTGCCGCGCCGAGCACAAACATTCCAGGCCATTCTCACAACGCTACGCCTCAAAAGCCATTGAACTTGATCTGCCTCGTGGATGACGAGAACACGTCCCTTTCCCGTTATCTCAAGCTGGAAAAACGTTTGGCATCTCTCAAATCCAAAGTCAAAAAAGCGGGGCTTCCCTGGCATGAATTCGAAGCGTCTTCGATTCTCATGCACAATGCGGCGAGCGAAACCGGAAAGTTTGGCAGAACTCTCCAACACTTCTTAAAAACCACACAAGGTCAATGGGGAGGTCATCAACATTCCGTTTCCGTTGGGCTTCTCGGCATCGACATTCCGCTCGAAGAGATCAAGACGGCGGAGGTCAAGCAGCTCCTGGCAACGGCGGAGAAAAGAACGGAAGCCCTCAACTCCCTCTTCAGACCCAAAAAGTTGAGCGGCTACTCGGATCAAATCGGATATATTTACGTGTTCGGTGATCCCGATGCTCGCCAGGAATTACTCAACTCACTGGAAGTCTACAATCTTTACAATGGGTCGAAACTGAAAATTGTGGATGGCGACGAGGCTCTGAAATAATTTCGCATTGCACGACATTCCCAGCCCAGAGATTTCATCTTATAAGCACTTTTCATCTCCTTTGTTACTGCCCGCGGTCGAGTACACCGCTAGCTTTTTGCATTGCTCCAAAACTTCCCAGGGGAAGGACGCCTGAGCGGATTGAGAGATTTCCCGTTCTGTCATCGGTCGAAATCACCTGTGTGGCGAAGCGGTTTTCCGTAACTGTGCCCGGGCGATGAAACCGGGGATACTTACTGAAGCAAGTTTTACCGTATCTGACGAGTTGATTTCCGCAAATGAATAACCTCAAGAATGGCTCTATTTTGATCGATACGCTGAATTGCATGAAAGACTTCAAGCAATTCCTGGGACAGTTTCAGGACGCGAGAATGTTAACGGCTCGTAAGGTGCTAAATGGCCGACTTGCGTTGATGTTGGAGTAGCGATCTCAACGTGCGTTGAGTGTGAGTGAAATCCGAGTCGGCTCATCTCCGGGAATCGGTTCCAGGATGACGTTAACAGAGTACCCGGGACCATTGGCAACAAAGAATGTTCGCCTTTTGTTTTCTGGCTTAAAGGTTCGGTCATTGATGAAATAAACGACATCATCATGCTCGCGACCTTGCACGTACATTCCATCCTTGTATTTTATTTTGAAACCACACAGTTTCACATAATGGTTCCACACTTTGGCGTATGAATCTTCTGACTGTTGCACCATCGTCAAAATGCTTCCAGTGCGACCGCGAGCTGCGAATCCTGTCTCGGGATAGGTCCACTCTTGCTTCAATATCTCCAGTAATTTGTCGTTGCGAATTGTAATGGATGGATCATCTTGAGCCTGCACAATGAAGGGAATGCAGATCAACAGACACAGTGATAATTTGCGGATCATTGACTTACCCACATTAGAAGACATTTTCCAGATAGATTTTCAGCGACACTGACTCATCATAAACTTTGTGTCGATTGATTTCGAAGTTTTTCCCAACCTGCTTAGGCAAGAATTGATTGCCCGCTTCAACGTTATTTTTTTGTCACAGGTGGAAAAGACCTGTGTCACGAAGCGAATTTGTGTTGCGCACGTCGGGCGATGAAACCGGGAGCACGAAAATATCGACCTCGGGTCGATACCTGCCGCGCGAGGAGCACGCCCCGTCCGATCTCCCGAATGGGTGTTGGCCCACGGACTCGGCTCCCGTTGATAATGCGGCTTTGGGCAATTGTCTCAAGCAGTTTGAGAAGATCTGCAGACGATGAAGGAACTGGTCAACAATCTGGATCTCAATCTACTAGCCACGATTTCTCACGGTCAAGACGAGACACCATTATGGGGGAGGCCCTATTGATTGTCGATCATGAAGCTTATCATCTGGATCAACTGGTGTGCTTACGAAAAACATTCGGCATTTGGTAAAGTCGGCTGCTCCTGGTTCCAACGCACTTTCACAGCCGGAAAATGACCCGATGACCGATTCAAAGCAACCCAAGCAATCCAAAGCCTCATCCTCTCACAATTCCTTGAAGCGATCACTCGGCTTTTGGGATAACCTCTTATTCGGAGTTGGTTCGATACTGGGAGCAGGAATCTATGCCATCATTGGAGAAGTTGCAGGGCTTTCGGGAAGTCTCTTGTGGTTATCGTTATTGATTGCAGCAGTTACTGCACTCCTCACCGCATGTTGCTATGGCGAATTAGTTTCGATGTTCCCGGATTCAGGTGGCGGCTACGAATACATCTCACAAGCGTTGGGACGCCGCTTCGCTAACATCATGAGTGCAATATTGTTCCTCACGGGCGTGGTTTCTCCCGCCGCAATCTCGCTTGCTTTCGGTGAATACCTCGGCAGATTGTGGGACATCGATGTCGCTTGGTCGGCTTCGGGTATCATCGTTTTAATGGCAATCGTCAATGTGATCGGCGCGAGAAATTCGTCACGGGTAAATACAATTTCAACGGTCATTACCATTGCGGGGCTTGCGGTAGTCATAGGATGTGCCAGTCCCGAAATTGGATCAGTCTCGTTGATGGAAACAGCTGAACGCGGATGGACGGGGGTATTCAGTGCAGCTGCGCTGGCATTCTTTTCTTATGTTGGTTTTGAAGATGTGGTTAAACTGGCCGAAGAGACCAAACAGCCGCGTGTCAATACTCCCTGGTCGCTGGTAACGGCTAGTCTCTTTGCCATGGTGGTGTACGTCGCGGTCGCTGTTTCCGCCGCCAGCGCGGTTGATTGGCGGGCGCTGAGTGAATCTCAGGGAGCGTTGAGTAGTGTGATGCGGGAGACGTGGGGGCAAACCGGAGTGACTTTCATATGCCTGGTCGCATTGTTTGCCACTTCAAAATGTATTCTCAGCAACATGTTAAGCAATTCGCGTTTGCTCTACGACTTATCCCGCGACACAGCGATGCCGAGCTGGATGGGTTATCTCTTACCCGCGTTTCAAACTCCCGTGGTCGCCATTGTTTTCATCGCAGTCGTGACATGGCTGTTTTCATTGATTGGTAATTTGGGCCAAGTCGCATCAATTAGCAATCTGTGTGTGTTGACGTTGTTTCTCTTGGTCAATATTTCGTTGGTGGTGCTTCGCATCACTCGACCCGATTTGCAACCTAAATTTCGATTACCATTCAACGTTAAAGGGGTCTCGATAATCAGCCTCTTGGCCATTCTTTCGATTGTTCTACTAATTGGTTTCAACATTGCAAATCTCGTCTCCATGTTGCCATGAACCTGTCCTCACTGTCTCTCTGACGCAGGCCAGTCGATATTCTTTGGTGCCAAATAAAAACAGACGTTGATTGACGAAACGGGTGCAAGCTGATTAGCAAAGTGCCCGGTGGATGAACCTGATTTTTCAGCAGAAGAGCACGCGGCCACGTTCCGATGCATGGTCGGGAACATCGTTCTGGCAAGAGAGCAACTCTACGAGATTAACCCCTCCGGTGAAGGCCTCCAGCGCCGTTTGAGGATTTTCCCGTTCTATCACAGGTCCGAAAGACCGGTGTCGCGAAGCGAAAATCCGTAACTGCGTCGGGCGATGAAACCTGTGGCATTTGAGTATTCTGGTAGTACTGCATGACTACATTTGTGATTTCATGAGTCCTTATGGCTCTTCCTTTTGCGAAGGACCCACGCCAATAACCAAGGCAGGAACAGACCCATTACAGGTGGAAGTAGAAACAAAGCAGGGTACTTCCCGTAGTACTCGTAGTTATCGTGCCAGCGGATTCCCAGTTCGGTCAGGAGACGCAACGCGAGCACGAAGCAGAGTATCGCACTCACCAAAGCGGTCGCCGGACTTGTTAGAAGCTTTTGCATTGGTGTCCAAGCGTGATATATGTAGGTGAATGACGCTTGTTGATCTGGAAATTCTGCCAAATCTGATATCTCAGACTTTTGTTTTGGTCACGAACTTTACATATACGATACAGATTTTTGAGCTGGAATCTTTGATAATTCTTGAGCGACAGTAAATTCGAACGCATAATCGTTCGAGGTGTTGGACTCAAAATCCGTTAACCCCATCGGTGAATTCCACTTGTGCGGCGAGAGGGACATCCGTAACTGGACCCGGTCGATGAAACCGAACGCAGAAAAAAATCGACAACTGGTCGATTTGAACCCTCTGGATTGCCCCGATTTGCATCGGTACTCTGGAATACATGACCGACGTGACCAACATTCTGGGGCAGATCGAAGAGGGTGATCCCTCCGCTGCGGAGAAACTGTTACCGCTGGTCTATGACGAACTGCGGAAACTGGCAACTCAACGACTGGAACACGAGAAGCCTGGGCAGACATTACAGGCGACGGCTTTGGTGCACGAAGCGTATCTGAGACTCGTTCGAGTGGATCAAGTTCAGAAATGGAACAGTCGCGGTCACTTTTTCGGAGCGGCGGCCGAGGCGATGCGCCGAATCCTGATTGACCGCGCTCGGGACAAAAAACGACTCAAACGAGGGGAAGAAAAACGACTGATAAACCTGGATTCGATTGAGATCGCTCTCGATACACCTCCGGAAGAATTGCTCGCGTTCAATGAAATTCTGGATTTACTGGCTTCGGAGTATCCTGAGTGTGGTGAACTCGTGAAACTTCGGTTCTTTGCTGGATTATCGCTCGGCGAATCGGCAACTGCTCTGGGACTACCTCGGCGTTCTGCAGACAGAAAATGGGCATTCGCCCGCGCGTGGTTGCATCGTAAACTCCGCGAAGGGCACTAGCTGCTCGACTCGTCGTAATTGCGGACAAAAAACGAATTTCAGAAAACTCTGAAAAAGTTGGCGCAATCTCCGCCTAAACGGAGCACTGAGTTATGAGGACGATATTCGGAGAATGTGATGAGTGATGATAATCGCGACATTCAAGCTATTTTCTGCGAGGCGCTAGACAAGGGTTCGCCGGAAGAACTGGAACAATTCCTCGCCAGCGCTTGCGGGGACGACAGCGACCTCCTTTCCGCCGTGGAAGAACTGCTTTCATCGCATCGCGAAGCCGGCAGATTTTTAGGAGGTGGGGCGACCGCCGAAGCCACCGACATCCGCCCCGTCACCGAACAGCCCGGCGACACGATCGGCCCCTACAAACTCCTCCAACAAATCGGCGAAGGGGGAATGGGGACCGTCTTCATGGCCGAACAGACCGAGCCTGTCGAACGCCGCATTGCCCTGAAAATCATCAAACCGGGGATGGACACCCAGCAAGTCATCGCCCGCTTCGAGGCCGAGCGGCAGGCACTGGCGATGATGGATCATCCCAACATCGCCAAAGTTCTGGATGCGGGGACGACAGCTACTGGCAGGCCCTACTTTGTGATGGAACTCGTTAAAGGGATCCCGGTCACTAAGTACTGTGATCAGGAGCATCTCACTGTCAAAGAACGACTCGATTTGTTTCTGCCGATCTGTCAGGCGATTCAGCATGCTCACCAGAAAGGCATCATTCACCGCGACGTCAAACCGACGAACATCCTCGTGGCTCGATATGACGGGAAGCCGGTGCCGAAAGTCATCGACTTTGGCGTCGCGAAAGCCACGAGTCACCGGCTGACCGAAAAGACGATGTTCACTCAGTACGGCCAGATCGTGGGAACGATCGAGTACATGAGCCCCGAACAGGCCGAGTTCAACCAGTTGGACATCGATACCCGCAGTGACATCTACTCGCTCGGCGTCCTGCTTTACGAACTGCTGACCGGAGAGACCCCGTTCGACAAGCAGCGCCTCCGCTCGGCCGCCTTCGACGAACTGTTGCGGATCATCCGCGAAGAAGAACCACCCCGGCCCAGCACCAAACTGAGCAGCAGCCAGTCGCTGCCGAATACGGCCGTCAATCGAAAAATCGAACCGAAAAAGCTCAGCCTGCTGGTCCGCGGCGAACTGGACTGGATTGTCATGAAGGCGCTGGAAAAAGACCGCAACCGCCGCTACGAGACCGCCACCAGCTTCGCCAACGACATCCGGCACTACTTGAAAGACGAAGCGGTCGAAGCATGTCCGCCCTCGGCGGCGTACAAGTTCCGCAAGTTCGCGCGGAGACACAAGGCGACGATTGTCACGGCCGCAATCATCACATCCGCATTGCTGATCGGCATTTTGGGAACGACTTGGCAGGCGTATCGGGCCATCAGTGCAGAAGGAGAATTAGCGGTTTCACTCACCAGTGTGAAAGAACAACGAGATCGCGCCATCGATGCCGAAGCCTTGGCCGCAAGCCGCCTGCAAATGGCCCAGTTTGAAACGCGGCGAGCGGAGAAGAACTTTCGTCGCGCTCGCGAGGCGGTCGATCGTCTTCTGACCAAGGTCGCGAATGACATGGCCGATCAACCGCACATGGATGAAGTTCGTCGCGCCTTGTTCGAAGATGCATTGGAGTTCTATCAAGGATTTCTCGAACAGAAAGGGGATGATCTGGCGATTCGATACGAAGCCGCCCTCGCCCAGCAACGGGTCGGAGAGATCCACTTTTATCTGAGTGAAATTGAAAAGAGTGCGGAAGATTATCGTCTGGCCGTGCAATCGTTCGCACAACTGCATAGCGAGTCCCCGTCAGATCCCCGATACCGCGAATCATTAGCTCGTTCGCACGAGATGTATTCCGGGAGTCTATTTCTTTTGAATCGACTGGAGGAAGGCGAGACACAGAGTTTGAAGGCGATCCAGATCTGGGCAGACTTGATCACGGACCATCCCCTCGAACCGCAATACCGTGAAAAGGCTGCCCGGTCAAATCTGCAACTGTGGAAGCAGTACGGTAGCAAATACTCGAGCAAACGAGTGCAGTACCGGGAAGCAGCTCACGAGATCTTGAAGGAGTTAAGAAGCGATTTTCCCAAGTATCCCGTCAGTCAAGATTTCTACACACAGTTTCCAAATCTGTTTGCCGATCGACTGCGTGAACTGAACTCGACTGATACAAATCCAAGACGACAACTCGAAATACTGATCAAGGTCCAGAATCTACCTCACGATCGGGATCAGCTCAGGATGATTGAACAAATCGCGTTCGAAAGAGCTGAACAACATCAACAGGATGTCGCTGATCATCCCTCCGCCTATGAACATTTTGCGGCATTGGATGAGGATTGGGTCGTCTTGACCGGCGTTCTGACGGCTACGGAACGCTGGCAGGAATTGGAGGAACTGTATCAGCGGCGAATCGAACTGCGGAACACGTCGGTCAAAACCTGGGCTGAAATGGTGAGTCATCACGTTGGACTGGCGTTCTGTCACTTCGAGCTGGGGCATCTCCTCTTCAGGTTGGATCGTCGAGACGAGGCGAAGGCTCACTATCGGGAAGCCCTGCGAAGATTTGAAATGTTAGCGAGTGACTACCCGGATGTGCCAATGCACACCATGCATCTCGCGGCTTTTCTCGTTGATTGCCCTGACCCCGAATTTCAGGATTTTGGGCGTAGCGTTCAACTGTGTCATCAGGCATTTCAGTTATCTGGACCTGCTTGGGCATGGGAGATTATCGCGCGGGCAAATCTCATGGCAGGAAATCTCGATGCGGCTCTCGCAGCATTAGAACAGGCAAGACAAGCGGGTGGCTGGGAACCAGTCTGCCAGTTCATCGAGTCACAGGTCTCCTTCGCATCAGGGGAATACGACAAAGCGATTCAGTTGTACGAAACGTCAATCGAAGTCATTGACACCGTACCCAATCGATTTTGGTTCTTACTGGAGTTTCGATATTACCGCGAGCGGTATGAGAAGACTCTGGCGAAAGTGGAACAGAGCAATACTGCCGAGACGGAAGATTCAGCTCAGGCGGTGGAAATTGAAGAGACAAAGCCGCTGCCTGCACCGAAGTCACACGAAGAATTCGAGACTAAGAAAGATGACAAACCCATGACTTGTTAATTGAACGATCAGAAAACTGAACGATCAGAAAAACGGCCGGTGAGTGCCCATCGCCAAACAGACTCTCACCGGCCGGGAGCCATCCCCGGGAGCACGGTCCGCGCCCCGGACGAATGGCTTTTGTGATTCTAACATGCGGACCGCATCCGAACAGAAGGAAAATCACGATGCGCACCGCACGAAAACTCTTTCTATTGACGTTGACTGTCGTCTGCCTGACAACTCTCAACCTGAGCGAGGCCAAGAAGCCGGACAATCCTGGTGGTGGCGGAGATGGGGGCGGCGGGCAGAATGACTCCGCCCGTTTTTCGGTCACCGAACTACCGGTTGAAGGCCTGCCGGTTGTGGTTACTGATCCGGACGCGAACGATATTGTGACAGTCGCGGTCGATAGCGATGAAGCCGGCTATGTTTCAGCCGCTTACGTCCTGTTGGATCGATCCAGCGGGATCGTTCTTGAATCCGGCTTCTTGCCGGAACCGCTCTTTGTCGATCCCAATGATGGTGTGATGAAGAATGGCGGGAGCGGACCGATTGGCGCGAATTCTGTCGGTGAAATCGTCGGTTACGCTCAAACATTTGATCCGGATCTTGTGGACGATGTGAGTCCGCCCCGAGCAATTTATTGGAGCGACGATGGTGATGGTTATGATTTTGAAGTCCTTCCGATCTTGCCGGGGTTCTTCAGAAGTAGCGCGTGTGGCATCAACTCATCAGGAGACATTGTCGGTTTCATTGGCCCCTGGCGGGATCGAGGCAAGGCCGTTCTCTGGGAAGCAGGCACCCACAATATCGTGGACCTCAATACGCCGGCCATCGCGGCTCAGGGCTGGGAATTATTTGTCGCCAACGACATTAACGATGCGGGATTGATCGTGGGATCGGGCTATCTCAATGGTGTCTCTCGAGGATATCTGCTCGACCGCGACACCGAGACAGTCTGGCCAACACCACTGATCGGACCGGCGGACCAGAGCGATGCATATCGTATCAACGAAATGGGACGGGTGATTGGAACTGCTTGGGATGGCGAATCGATTCATTACGGGACGGACCCGGATTTTGTCCTCGGTTATTCCTGGGATCCCTTCTCGCCTGATGCGGTGACGTTGCCGTCCGTAACTGAAAATACCGGCCATGCGTTTTACTTGAATGACTTCAATGCCGTTACAGGTAACTCATTTATACCAATCGACGATTACTCGTCCACGATCGATTCTGTCCCGACCCTTTGGGAAATCGATGCCAACGGCAATGTGAATACGACAGAACTTCAGAACGTAATCGAAAAAAAAAGCTACACACTGCAGTATTGCGGTGACATCAATAACGACGGCTGGATCGGAGTCAAAGCCCGGACGTTCATTAAGAGAATACACAGACGGCCAGCCGTGCTGCTGATTCCGAACAATTGAGCGATGGCCATTTCAGCGAAAAGCCAGCCGGTGAGCGGAGTTCGACAAACAGTCCTCGCTGGCCGGGCACCACTCCCCGGGGACACAGTCCGTGCCCCGGGAGGACACGACTGCGGATTTCATCTCGACCGGAGCCACACCATGAAGCGTATTCTGAGTGCTTTCACACTGTTCGTATTCTTACTTTATTGCTGCAAGTCCAGCGAAGGGGCCGTCCTTTACGGTCTCACTGGACGCGGAGGCACACCGAAGGCCACCTTGCACGTCGTAAGCCAGTCTGACGCGTCCTTGACGCCTGTGATGCAACTCAATGACAACGGTGGCGGACAGGTGATCGCCTACAACCCCGACGACGGTCACATGTACCACTGGACCGGTTATCCATCCTCCAACACACTGCTGGAGAAAATTAATCTGGAGACGCTGGCAGTCACCAACATCCCGCTCTCTGGTTTCGAAACCAATGAAATCTATTCGGCCACTTATGATCCAACGATTGGAGCCTTCCTGACAACCGACCTGAGTGTTAACTTCGCTTCCGTGACCCCCGACGGTGTGAGAACGTACCTAGGATCAACGGATCATTGGGTGAGGGGGCTCGCTTTCGTCGGCGAGACGCTCTACGGTGGCCGCAATACGCTCATTCCCGTCGACTCGCTGTTTACCATCGATCCGAGCAACGGTGATCTCCTCTCCACGACCTCGGTCACATTGGAAGGTTACACACTTTCCTCGTTCATTTCGCAGGCAACCAATCCCGATACGGGTGAGTTGTGGGCTCTGCTGATCGTGGAGGAACTTCCACGAAAAACCCGAGTTCTGGTGACCATAGAGCCAGCGACCGGAGTGGCGACTCTGGTAGGCATCATGCCGGAGGATTCCGGATTCTCCAGCATCGCTTTCGTGCCTGATCCAGTGATCCCGGTGGAGATCGACGTGAAGCCGGGCGATGAACTGAATCCTCTCAACACCGGTTCGAACGGCGTCATCCCCGTCGCGATTTTCTCTTCGGAAGACTTCGATGCCAGCACGATCGATCCGATCTCAATCTCACTCGAAGGGGCCGAAGTGGCGGTTCGCGGGAAAGGCAAACTTCTGGCGCACGAGGAGGATGTCAATGGCGATGGACTGCTTGATCTGGTCTGTCAGGTGGAAACCGAAAGTCTGGCATTCGATCTGGAGGTCGGTGAAGTCTGCCTGACGGGGAAAACAACCGACGGCCAGAAGATCGCAGGCTGCGACCTGGTGGTGGTCGTACCCGACTTGGAATGATCGTATGGTGTCCAGGCCATCATCGGCAGAAACGGGTGGCGGGGCCCCCTCGGCCACCCGTTTTTGATTGCCCCAAAACCTCATCGGTGAAGGACGCCTGGGTCTCGAAGAGATCTCGCGCAAGTAACACAGGTGAAAATCACCGACGCGCGAAACATGAGTCACTGCTCAGCCTAAATTCGGCAAAAAACGCGGCTGTAACATGCCAGTGATCTAGCTCTCAGATGTTGATGTTTTTGCCGTCGTTCTCTCGGGCCGTCCGACCGAACCGCTTCGCTACCGAACTAAGGGAACCATGGCGGCGCTGGGAGGTCGGCAGGCCATCGCTAATAGTCTGGGGAAGCACTTGACCGGCATTCTGGCTTGGTTTTTATGGCGGTTGGTTTATCTGGGCATCATGCCCGGAATCGGACGAAAATTACGCGTGGCGACCGACTGGACGGTCGCTCTGTTTTTCAGCCGCGACTACTCTCAATTGAATCACGGGACAACCGATCGAACTACAGATGCGGAATCTACCGAGTCGCGTATTGCGAAACGAGATTAATTATTTCACCCGGGACCACCGGTCCCCCCCAATCAGCGAGAAAGGCCCGCAGACTTCTGTTTTCACAGTGTCTGCGAGCCATTCTTCAACAAAGCGGAGAGAGGGGGATTCGAACCCCCGGTCCCATTGCTGGGACACAGCATTTCCAGTGCTGCACAATCGGCCACTCTGCCATCTCTCCGGGTGACCCAACGCAACCATTCTTCCGACACCCGATTTCGGGAATCGGTTCAGTTCTCAACCGACGTTGAGAAACAGGTAAGGTCGCCGCGAGAAGGTCTTATTCTTCTTCATTTGATACCGCAGCGGCGGCAGCCAGCGATTCCTTGTCGGCGACAACTTCCAGCCGACGTTTGACCGTTCTCAGATCCCCATGAGCGTCCCGGTAAGCAGGCTGTTTTTTCAGGTCTGCTTCGGCGACACCCTTTTCGAGGAGTTGTTTTTTGACGGCGTCGAGGACTTCCTGCGCTGCTCGTAACTGGCGTTCCAGTGACTCACGCTTCAATGGCATCTTCGAATTCCTTGGTACATAACGGGAATGGTCCGGGTATTCTGATAAATTCCTGCCATTTTCGCAAGGATCCGATCTGAGGAGACTGGGGATTATACTGACCGATCGGGTTCGAATGACGGGAAATACAGGTCCGAATGAAATTTCGGTGTATCAAAAAACGCCTGCCGATTTTCTTTCGACAGGCGTCGTGTGTGAGCAAAACCGCTGACCCGTGAGAGATTGTGCGTTGTTGTTTCTCAAGATCGAGCGATCAGGCAACGGGGCGTACGTTTTCCGCACGTTTCCCTTTGGGGCCCATTCCCTCCGTGAATTCGACGTCCTGTCCTTCCTGCAAATCCTCGAACGTACAGCCTTCCACAGCGGACAAGTGGAAGAACAGGTCGCCCGAACCGGTGTCGATAAAACCGAACCCCTTTTCCATCAACTTTTTGATTTTTCCTTGCGGCATCTTCGCAACTCCCAAAGCTAAGACAATCTCGATTTCCTTCGGGATGACGCACTCTGCCGCAGGACTTACTCTTCCGTTAACTCAGCTCGACTTCGGAGAGTCTTCCCGACAGGGAGGGTCTCACATTCGGCCTCAGTTCAGACGTCAGCAATAACTCTGCGTTGAGATCAAGCGAACCTCGATTCGATCAGCAACCGCAAATCTCATCCAGGAGACGTCGAATCCGTCCTGAGTTCGTCCCCCCGAAACTGGGGTTCAGTATATCTGAGAAAAATCTGGCGGCTCAAGCAGAAAACTTGGGAACTCAAAAAATTGTGAAACTCTTCAAAATCCCCGATAATCCGGGAAAGACGTCCGCGCGTTCCTCACCCGTCAGGAAATTTCTTCGCGGTTGGTTTCGCCACCCTCTTGATTCTCAGGGGAGGCGACGATCGGCGTCCCCTCGGACTCCTCAGGAATCTCTTCTTCATCATTATCGATTCGGGCGTTGTCCGGCGTAAGGGCGAGTAATGCTTCGGCCTCGACTCTGGGAAGATGCAGGTATGTCAGGAAGGGGGTTTTGGTCGATTTCATCTCGCCGTCGTCATCGACGAAGAGCTGAGCCACTTCGAGTTCCAGCCAGGTACTTTCGTCACAACCGTCGCAGCGATGAATTTTCGCATTCAGACAAGCCGGCTCGATATTCTTCATCGACAGTTCAAACAGTGGTGCGAAATCTCCCGCCTCCAACGATTCCTGAAGTTGCGACAGATCTTCCGGCAATCGAAACGCGACCAGGCATTCTTTTTCTTCCGTCCATCGATGGCACGGCTCACAGAAGGGAGTATCCGCAGCCCAGGCAATGAACGCCGACGGGACGACGACAATCAACGCTTCCAGAACCCAGATGAGATACAACGCGATTCCCGTCGGGGCCACGCCAAACATTTCCCAGATTCCTGTTTCGGCGAGTAGCTGCATAAAGCCGAACATCGCCCTTGTATCAAACAGAAAGAAGCCCTGGCCCATCGCTTCTCGCGAGATCAGAAACAGATACCAGACCCAAGAAAGATAGAGCGCGAATATCCCGACGAACAGACCGGCGAGCGCGTTGGTTCCCCGATTGCGGACCTTCCCCAGCGTTAATCCAAACACCGTGCAGACGCCGCAGCCCGCTCCGAACAATCCGGTGGCAATAATCGTGAAATAGATGAACGGGTTATAATGGTTGATCAGCGCGTAGATGACCGAGAGAACCGCTCCGCCGAGACATCCCACCACCATCGTAATCAACGTCCCCATCAGAGGAACACCACCAGAAGGCCGATAATATAACTCGTCATTCATGGTTAATGTTCCTCTGATGAATGTTGACGGGGATCGCGATGAAGACGATCAGTCAGCCAAAGGGCCGTCTGTCCGGAACGGAGAAGCCGGCAAACCGGCACCGTTCACGAGGTTCGGTTCCGCTTCCTCGTGCCAGCCGAAGCGAACCGCCTTCGGTTGGCTTACTTCCTCGCTCGAAACAACGATGGTATCGCCGTCGACGCGAGCGGTCGCTTCCACAAATTCGCCGTCTTCTCCGGCAATCGTAAACCAGGTCAGCGGCTTGCCGTCGCTCGATTTCAAACCGTCCGCGTGATCGAAGAAGAGGCGTACCTTGTCGCCTTCCACTTTCATCGATTTGTAAAGCGGACCGGAGTAAACGACGTCTCGATCGTAATCCTTCGCCAACGCCCACAGCGCCAGCCGCAAGCCGACATCCTGCTTGTTCTTGGGGTGAATGTCCTGCAGGTTGGCGATGTCAGTGATCACTGCCATGCCCGTATGAGGCACCGATAATGTGGCCAGTTGACTTTCCCACAATTTCGGTAAGACGTCCGTCGGGTCGTTCTTGTAAATGAAAGGAGCGAGCTGGACGTAATAGAAGGGGAGGTTCGGTTGCTGGAAGATTTTTCTCCAACCGGCAATCAGAGCTTTCATCTTTTCGTGATACAGCATGCCGTCGTGACGGTTCGACTCTCCCTGATACCAGATCGCTCCCTTAATGCTGAAAGGAACGAGACCGTGAACCATGCCGTACTCGATAGTGGTGGATGCTTGCTGATTGAATATTTCGCGATTGATCTTCTC
>JABURQ010000053.1 GCA_014762625.1 Planctomycetaceae bacterium
AGTTGATCCTTTAGAGAGCATAGCATAGACCTGACATTTAAAGATAGATCGACTAGTAGGGCCGGTTTCACCGGCCACAAAAGAATTGGAACGCGGATGACCGCCGTTCAAAGCAGATGACTGCAGATTGTGAAACGAGGTGTGCACGAAGCACGCTGAGAATTCAACACTTCAAACTGAAAACTGTTTCAATGACCGCTGAGGACAAGGATCGGAAATTCACGCATAGCGCGGCGGCGTAGAGAAACTCGAACGGGAAGTCTGGCACATTTCGCCCCCGCATGATGACTCATCATGACCGAACAACGAAGTGAGGAGCACTCAATCACAATATTCAACCGCATGATGTCAGACATCTTGTCGCTGAAGCGACCCAGCCGATTCCGGCTGGGCCACCTCGAGAATGACTGTTAGATCAATAACCATTCAATCAGCAATTCGACCTCATGTGCGGCTGCGTCCTTCGCATCCGAATCATACATCCAGTCAGCTGGCGAAGGATTCCCATCTAGCTTGTCTAAGAGACTGATCAGCGAGTCGAGGGCCGACTCCACATCTCCTGCTGCGACAGCATTGGCCGCAGCGGTTGCCTTGTTCGCCATAGCATTGCGTCGGCCTGAAGCCACATTATGATTCTTGCCAGAGAAAAAAATGGTGTCTGTATCGAGGATGTCGGCAGCCAGTTGACGCAGGGCTTCTTCAAAAAAACCAGTGGTTGCACCTGGTTCCAACGGCGTGGGGTCTTCATTGTCAGGAATCCCGTCGTCGTCGGTATCAGCTAGGCATGGGCTCGTACCAAGAACATTGACTTCCAAGCCATCGACTAGTGTGTCACCGTCTGAGTCAGCAATAAGTGGGTTTGGGCATGCGGTTCCGTCGGCAATGTCCACTTCAGTTCCATCGAGCAATCCATCGTCATCTGTATCAGGATCTTCTGGATCTGTTCCGATGGCGAGTTCTTGGTCATCGGTAAGACCGTCGTCGTCCCTGTCCCGGTCAGGGTCGGACACAAGCAACCACCCAATTCCAGGGCGAGATCCCGTGGCCGGTGTTGAAGATTGAAACGCGGTGAAATCGTCAAGAGAGAGTATCGCGACATCCCGAGTCGTCGCAAAATCGTTACTCCCATCGGGCGCGGACCAAATATAAGTATCGTGCGGGCTATCCCCCGAAGGCCCGAGTGCTTGCCGCACGATCCACACAGCGGGATCGTTATCTTCGATAGTTACGCCGCCATTTAAAGTTCCGGTGACGAGGTACGAAACGGGGTTGGCTGCGAAAGCATCACTCGCGGTTAACCCACGATGGTAAGTAATGCCTGCCGCTGCGAACAAATCATCCCATTCGGCGGGGGTGGCTAAACGGGCGTTGGGGTAGGTAGCCCGTGCATTGGTGAGAGCGTCCTCCAGGGTCAAGCCGTTGCTGAATGACATGTCGAGAAAGCGTAAACCGTCCGACGCATTCCCAGCATCGACGATGATATTTAGATCTCCACTTTCAAGTATCTCGCCATCGGCCATGCCCTGCGAAGCCAGGGCCATAAAAATCGCAAGTATGGGAAATAGTTTGTTGGGATTCACGTTGTTTACTCCTTGTGTGTAGAAGAGAAGTGGACCTCAGGACGCTCGCATCTTGGAATACCGATAAACGATGCTACCCCCCCCACCCTAGGTGCAACTACCTTCCGGGATTTCCTAGGTAAAAAAATGATGGCACTAACACAGTACCATCCTGTTGCTTCATGGCTGTCGTAACCTGTGCGGCAATGGCGAGGATTATCACGTATTATGCTTCTTCCTAACTTTGCTTGTCGTGGATAGTTCAGTTCTGGCGGATGCCGTGAGGAAGGGGGAGCCTCTGCGCGAGCCAGTCGGCTTTGTGTTTGGCCCAGTTGGCGATGGCGGTCAGTCCTCCAGCTCCAGCGAAGATGGCCATGACGGCGATGGCGAGTACGCTGACCAGCGGATGTTTTTGATTGATGTCGGAGCGAGTGACCTTGGTGTGCGACAACCTGACCACGCACAACATTGCCAGCCTGTATCACAGGTTTGGTGCCGCGACGGCCCACCGTCTTGCGTGTCGCTTACGAATCGAACACACGCCTGTGAACGGAAGCTGGCTGAATATGGCGGAGATGGAGTTGAGTGTATTGTCTCGTCAATGCATTGGTCGTCGATTTACGGGCGTGAACGAGATGGAGTCCGAGATTGCGGTATGGCAAGAGTCTCGTAATCGTTGTGCCGTTCCAGCCCGATGGCGATTCGAAACATCAGAGGCGAGAATCAAGCTTCAACATCTGTATCCAAATGGATGACATTTTAATCTGGTTAGACTAGTGCTCTCTCTGGCGTATCGTATGCAGATGAGCGTGCCGGAATTAATTAATCTCAAGAGTGAGCCTAAAAATATTCTGGAGATGTACTGCCCCGAAGCAACTCAGGTCGGAAAATATGCTTACAACTGCTTGCTGGCCCGACGTCTGGCGGAGCGGTGAGTCGCAGCAGCCAGACTGTTCGCGCGACGAAGCCGAACAAGAGTAAAAACCTGTTACGGTCGTCAATTTCGGCGCTGGAAATCGCCTCTCAATCGATCACGCGGGTGGCCAAATCAAGAGATCGCAGAATATGCTGATCGAAACAGATTGTCGCGGATTGGAAAAGGAATCTCACACAGCGGCGCGGCGACGCAGTAAAAAAAGAAAGAACACTCATCTTCACTAATTAACACTCATCAAAAAATCTGATCCCGATGAGTGATGATCAGTGTTGATTAGCGTTCCTGTTTTTGAAATCAGGAAGCGAGAATATCAGCAAACTGAAACCTCAGCACTTCACACGGAAAACTGTTTCCAACCGTGGAGGGCGTGGAATTCGCGGCGAGATCACTTGCAGAATCGCAATTGGCATTCGGGATCACTTTTCGGTCTGATGGAGTTCCCACGAATTTGAAGGAACCGATCGATGAAACGAGTCTGTCTGCTGATTCTGTTTGTTCTGGTATCGCGGAACGCGTTGGCAAACGATCAGAACAACACACTCCAATTGACCTTACCACCGACGATCTACGCCGTTCCCGGAGTGGAAACGAGCCTTTATTTTGACAACATCGTACTCACGCAGACACCTGAGGATTATCGCTTTCAGGTCGATTGCCCGTTGGGAACCACTCACGCTCAAAGATGGATGGTCACGCCGACCGCAGAAGATGTCGGACAGAAAACTCTACAAATAACAGTCTCCGATCGGGACGGTCAACAACTGGCGACCGCCTCGACTCAATTGCAGATTGTGCCGCGCGATGCCGGGGCAGGGGAGAAGCGGCGACTGCTCATTATCGGTGACAGTCTGACACACGCGACGATTTACCCCAACGAACTCCACCGGTTGCTTTCCCAAGACGAAAACCCAAAAGTCACCTTTCTCGGAACACACAAGCCGGAACGGGCGAATGAGGGAGTCGCGCACGAGGGGTACGGCGGTTGGACCTGGCAACGATTCGCAACCAAATACGAGCCGAATCCCGATGGCACGTATCGGAAGCGGAGTAGTCCGTTTGTCTATCTCGGAGAGGATAAGAAACCGATTCTCGATGTGGCGCGATTCTTTCGAGAGGAGTGCGACAACGATCCTCCCGATTTTGTGATCGTCATGCTGGGGATCAATGACTGCTTCAGCGCTCCGCCCGACGATTCTCAAGGGATCGACGACCGCATCGACTTGGTGTTCGCACAGGCAGAGACTTTACTGACCGCGATCCAGAAAGCGGCCCCTCAGGCGAAAATCGGAATTTGTTTGACGACGCCCCCCAATTCCCGGCAGGCCGCATTCGAAGCTAATTATCAAGACCGTTACACTCGCTGGGGGTGGAAACGGATCCAACATCATCTGGTTCAACGGCAGCTTGAACAGTTCGGCCGACAGCAGGATCGAAACCGTTTTCTAATCCCGACCGAACTGGATCTCGATCCGGTGGACGGCTATCCCGCCAATAACGGCGTTCACCCGAACGAAACCGGCTATCATCAAATTGCCCGGACGATGTATGCCTGGCTTAAGTGGCGGCTGTCGGAAAATCAATCCTCTACGAAAGGAACACCATGAATCGTTCCAGAGCGTTCCTCATGTTTCTACTGATCGCCACGGCTTTGTCGTTTCGATCGGCGTCTGCGCAACTGACTTTGGAAAACGCGATCGAGGCGACCGAGCAAACGGTCCGCTTTTATCGTGAGGATGTGGGGGTCGAAGGAGGTTACGTCTATGCGGTCAGTGAGGATCTCAAACAACGCGAAGGAGAAAATCGGGTCGGTCCGCGGGAAGTCTGGATTCAACCGCCGGCTACTCCGGCGGTCGGTCGGATGTATTTGCGCAACTGGCAGCTTACCCAACTGCCTGTTTTTCGGGATGCGATGCTGGAAACCGCCGACGCCCT
Source organism: Planctomycetaceae bacterium (assembly GCA_014762625.1). Classification (GTDB taxonomy): domain Bacteria; phylum Planctomycetota; class Planctomycetia; order Planctomycetales; family Planctomycetaceae; genus JABURQ01. The sequence continues at coordinate 4,429 of JABURQ010000053.1, forward strand.
GATCCGCGGACAGTTGGAGTCCGGAGGGTGGGGGAACAACATCGAATTCGATCCGCTGTTGCGAGATCGGTACGCTTATCGCGCCGATCATCACACCGAGATTGGGAAACGACGCAATCGCACCACGTTCGACGACAACAAGTCTCAGTCCTGTCTCGAATTTCTGATGCTCGTCGATCGAGAACTGGAATTTCAGAACGAGTTGATTCATCAGACGGCGTTGTCCGCGCTCGATGCGTTCGAAAAAGCTCAGTATCCGAATGGCGCCTGGCCGCAACAATATGCGGAGTTTCCCAATCCAAGCGACTCTCCCGTCATGAACGCCCGCTTTCCCGAGACGTGGAGCCGCACGTTTCCCAGGAAATCATACAGTCAGTTTTACACGTTGAACGACAATACGATTTGCGATCTGATCGAACTGATGCTGACGGCGCATGCGGTCTATGAAGAATCCCGCTGGTTGAATTGCGCGAAACGGGGCGGAGATTTTCTGCTGCGGGCTCAGTTGCCCGAGCCGCAACCGGGCTGGGCTCAGCAATATAACCGGGAGATGGAACCGGCCTGGGCACGGAAGTTTGAGCCGCCGGCGATTACGGGGGGCGAATCACAGCAGGTGATGCGAACGCTGATGACGGTTTATGATGTGACCGGCGATGAGAAGTATCTGAAACCGATTCCCCGAGCGTTGGAATATTATCGATCGCTCGAACTGGAGGACGGGCGGTTGGCCCGCTTTTACGAGATCGGCACGGACAAACCGCTGTACTTCACAAAAGATTACAAACTTGTCTATCGCGATGACGAGATGCCGACGCACTACGCCTTCAAAGTCGGCTCGAAGCTGGATCGACTGGAACGCGAATATCGCCGGCTCGAAGATCGGGGAGCGTCGCGGGAGTGGAACTTGCCGCTGCCGAAAGCTCCTCGGATGAATGAAGGGCTGCGAACGTCGGCTCAGAGACTGATCGACGAGCGGGACGACCGCGGAGCGTGGGTGGAGAGGGGGGAGTTGCGGACCTTTCCCGACAGCGAACAAAGCGGTCGTCTGATCGACACACGCACTTATCTCAACAATCTATCGAAGCTGGCGGACTTTATCGCGGCGGCACAAAACGAGAATTAATTCTTAGAGCCCGATGTCCGGCGAAATCACATTTTCTGTAGCTGGTCGAGGGGGATTACATCGTTCAGGCGGCCCGAGCGAAACCCTTCCGGGTCGATGGTCACGGACCGAAAACCGAGTGTTTTCAGATGAGACGTCACTTCGTCGGTCAGTTTATGATCCGAGAACATCGGCAGGGCAGGGGAGGGGACTTCGAGGCTCGCGGCATCATGCTCCAAATGGCGTACCCGTAACTCATTAAGGCCAAGTCGGTCCTTCAGATAGCGTTCGGCGGCATCAACGCGACGAACCCGTTCGGGGGTCACTTCCAAACCGTAGGCGATACGACTGGAGAGACAGGGACTGGCCGGCTTGTCCCATACCGGCAGCCTCCAGAATTGGGCCAGGTCGCGGACGTCCTGCTTGGTGAATTCGCAGGCGAGCAGGGGGCTGTCTACTTGATGATCTCGGGCGGCCTGCATGCCGGGGCGGTGATCGCCGCGGTCGTCGAGATTGGCTCCGTTCAGAATGACGCGAAATCCAAAGCGTTCCCGCAATTGTTCCAGTCTGGTGTAGAGTTCGTCTTTACAATAGAAACAACGGTTCGGCTCATTTTTGACGTATTCGGGATTCTGAAATTCTTCCGTGCGGACCAGTTCGTGACGAATGCCGATTTCCGCCGCCACTTGGGAGGCGGTTTCGAGTTCGCCCGCGGCGAGAGAGGGACTGACCGCCGTGAGGGCAACGGCTCGGTTACCGCAAGCGAGGAAAGCTGCCTTGGCGACGACGGAACTGTCGACGCCTCCTGAAAAGGCGACCGCAACTTCTCCGAACTCGTTGAAACGAGCCATCAATCGGTCATATTTTTCGACCAGATCGGGCGGGAGTGAAGACATCAAACACCTTGAAAAAAGGGAGGATTTTCCGATTTTCGCAGTTCACGCCCCGGAATCCAATCGCAGCTCGGGCATTTTCCCGTTTTTTCGCGAAGGAATCGGTCTCCCAGAGGGTTTTGGAGAGAGAGGAAAGTCCCGCAAGCTCCTGTTGGCAGTGGGTCGGATAACCCTCTATACTGAACCATCGATAATGATCACACCGAAAAAGCCTGTATCAACTGAGGCTGTTTCGTGACATCTCCAAATCAAAGGTGAGATATGCGATTTCCCCGACAAATCTCCAGTCTTCTGGTAATTGTGGCCTTCCTGATGGCCGGTTCTTCCCTCTCGGCAGCGCTTCCGCGCGAAGCGAAGGAGAAGGTGGGAGACATACGAAGTCAGCTCACCGAGGTGACGAAGTTATTACGCGATGACAAATTCGATGAGGCCAAAGAAATATTGGACGAGTCGGAAACCGCGCTCGACAGTCTGGGGCAGGAACTCGGCTCGGAATATGCCGAAGATCGGACGTTACTGTCGGCCAAAAAATATCTGTTCGATCAGAAGGCGCGGTATCTCAAAGAGAAGGGGGTCAGCTTCGCAAAAGACGTCGCCCCGATCTTTGTGGAAAATTGTGCCCGTTGCCACATCAACAACAACTCGGGAGGATTGAGTCTCGCTTGTTACGCCGATATGGCCAAGGGGGGAAGAAGCGGACCGTTACTGGTGCCCGGAAGCAGCCGCCGCAGTTTACTGATGGCGAAACTCGTTCATCCCGATGATGCGCAGCGGATGCCGAAAAACGGCAATCAGCTGGCTGACGAAGATCTGCTGGTCATTTCGACCTGGATCGACCTGCGGGCTCCCTACGACGGCGACGACCCGATGATGGCGTTGGGTGATTTGATTCGCAGTGCCAATCGCGGCGGAATGGCGAAAATCGACATTCCGATGGCCACCGGAAAAGAGACCGTTTCTTTTTCCAACGATATCGCTCCGTTCATGAGCCGACTCTGCCTGGGATGTCACAGCGGCAACAATCCCGACGGCGGCCTTTCTCTGGAAACCTTCGAACGTCTGATGGAGGGGGGAGACAGCGGACGCGTGATTATCCCCGGCAATCGTAATGGAAGTCGTCTGTTCCGATTGGTGGGCGGCCTGGAGAATCCTCGTATGCCTCAGGGGCAAGCCCGGATTACACGACAAAACTACGAGGATCTCAAAACCTGGTTCGATGAAGGGAATAAGTTCGACGGCGATAACATCAAGACGCCGCTGCGCCAGTTGGTTCCTTCCGAAGACGAAATGAAAATGGAAGAACTGGCCAAGCTCACTCCTGAAGAATGGGAAGAGTTGAGAATCGAGCGAAGTCAGGATCAGTGGAAACGAACGTTGCCGAAGGAACCGGGGGCTCGGCTGGAAGGGAAGGAATTCCTGATCTGGAGCAACGCCGGCACGGATCGGATGAATCAGGTCGAACGACTCGCCGGCAAGCATTTCACACAATTGAAAGCTTTGTTCGATGATAAAAATGAGGAGCGTACGTTCCCCGGACGTTTAACGATCTTCCTGTTCAAGGATCGAATCGGGTATGAAGAATTCCTGTTTACCATCGAACGCCAACGACCGGAGCAGGGGATGGTGGCCCATACGAAAGTCACCCCCACTCTGGAAGATGCTTATATTGCGTTGGAAGATGTGGGAGACGATCCGGGAGCGGGTCAAATGAACCTGGAAACGAGCCTCGCGACTCAATTAGCAACGGCCTACCTGAAAAAGCAAGGGGGCGACTTGCCCGGTTGGGTGACGCAGGGGGCCGGGCTCTATCTCGCGGCTCAATCCGGCGATGCCGATTATTTCCGCAGCCTGCCGTCCGTCGCCGCGGAAGCGATTCGGGAATTGACGCGTCCTCAGCAACTCTTCGCGGATGGGGCATTCAGTCCGACCGATGAAGCGGCGGTCGGATATACGCTGGTCGGTTTCCTGATCAAAAACGGTGGAGCCCAAAAATTCGGTCAGTTTATTTCGCGGATGAAGAACGGCAGTAGTGTCGATGCGGCTTTGACCGCCGTCTATCGATCGAATGCCCAGGCGATCGCCGTGGCTTACGCTCGAGCACTTGGGAATCCGTAACCGCTTCTCACACCTGTGGTCAGCTTTCTGGATATGATGGTCTGGAAGCGGACCGATGGGTGCTGAATTCACGTCTCATTTCGCGATCGCTCGCTCAGAAAACTCGGGATTGTTTGGATGTCCACGGATGTTGTCATTGCAGGTGGCGGGGTGATTGGCCTTTCTCTGGCGAGAAAACTGGCCAGGGCAGGGCGGAGCGTCACGCTGATCGAACGACAACAACTCGGGCAGGAAGCCTCCTGGGCTGGAGCCGGGATTCTCCCCCCGGGAAATCTTTCCGGAGCGACAGCGCCGTTCGATCGCTTGAGAGCCCTCAGCGTTCAGATGTGGCCGCAGCTTTCCCGCCATCTGTTTGAAGAGACCGGATTGGATAACGGTTTCTGGGATTGCGGCGGTTTAACCGTCAGCCTGGGAGAGACTTTGTCGGAGCCGTATCGTCGGGAGTGGTCGGAGGAAGGGGTTGAGTTAGAGGAACTCGACGGTGCCGGCTTACGCAGGTATGAATCAGAACTCTCGACCGAGATTTCAGAAGGTTTCCGCCTTCCCGGTTTATGCCAGGTTCGCAATCCCTGGCATCTGCAAACTCTCGCGGAGGCATGTCGCAAAGCAGGTGTCGTGCTGCGGGAAAACGAACCGGTGCGTTCCTTCCAGCAAGACGGAGGACGCATTACGTCCGTCGAGACGGATCGGGGGAAGATCGAGGCGGATCAGTTCTGCGTCACGGCAGGGGCGTGGACGTCGAAATTGTTACAGGATGCGGGTTACACGCTGTCGATCGTTCCGATTCGCGGACAAATCGTCCTCTATAAAACAGATACTCCGGTGATCCGTCACGTGATCGAGGTCGGGAAACGTTATCTGGTTCCCCGAGATGACGGACGCCTCCTCGTTGGTTCGACCGAAGAGGAGGCGGGGTTCGAAAAAGTGACCACCGAGGAGTCTCTCGCGGAGTTGCAACGATTCGCCGTCGAACTGGTGCCGGCGTTGGGTTCCGCGACGGTCGAAAAAACCTGGGCCGGTCTGCGTCCGATGTCTCAAACCGGATCGCCGTTTCTCGGTCTATTGCCGGGAATGGATAATCTGTTTGTGGCGGCGGGGCACTTTCGGGCGGGGTTACAAACCTCTCCCGCAACGGGGCTGGTCATGAAACAATTGATGTGCGGAGAGCCGACGGCTCTCGATCTGGATGGGTTCTCGGTCGATGCTTCTTGTGTGGAGTCGTCCTCGTGAGAGCGGTCGTGCAACGTGTGAGTCGAGCTTCCGTGACGGTTGATGAAAAAATCACCGGAGAGATCGGGGTCGGATTTTTGGTGCTGCTCGGCGTCGGTGCGGAGGATACCGTTGCCGATGCGGAGTATCTGGCGAATAAGATCGTCGGGTTGCGGGTCTTCGAGGACGATGACGGCAAGATGAATCGTTCGTTGCTCGATATCCACGGCGGGATGCTGGTGGTCAGCCAATTCACGTTGTTCGGCGACTGCCGAAAAGGGCGACGTCCCAGTTTTGTCGCCGCCGCGCGTCCTGAGAAGGCGAACGAGCTTTACGAACATTTTGTCTCTCTGGTGCAAGAGCAGGGGATTGAAGTCGGGACCGGCGTGTTTCAGGCACATATGGATGTGGAATTGCTGAACGATGGCCCGGTGACATTGCTGGTCGATAGTACGAAGCGGTTTTAACAGTCCGCTGAAAAACTCAATTTTGCTCTTCTGCTGATCACGTCTGATCTGATAAGATTCCTCTGCTGAATTCAGCTCACAAGGAAGTGTGTGTCTTTTCGTCGAAGAGGTCAGGGATGTCCGTTCAAATCTGGGATTTGCTAGTCGTGGGAGTGATTCTGTTCTCCGTCGTTCGGGGGGCCGTCAAAGGATTGGTCTGGCAATTGGCGACGATTGCTTCCATTGTGCTCTGCTTTCTGTTTGCGGGGTCCATATCGTCGGCGTTGGCACCGATGATCGGTCTCAAGGAACCCCTCAATCGCTGGGTGGCGATGTTTCTGCTGTATCTGGTCTTTTCATTCGCGGCTTTTGCTGTGGCGCGTTCGATGAAAAATCTGATTGAAGAGGCGAAGTTCACGGAATACGATCGCCACATGGGAGCGGTTCTCGGACTCCTCAAAGGAGTCGGTATGGCCCTCATTCTGACTTTCTTTTCGGTCACCCTCTCCGAGCAGGCTCGAGACCATGTGATGGGGACCGTCAGCGGACGCTACGCGGCCGTGATTATGGATCGGTTGCATCCCGTCATGCCTGAAGAGTTACACGCTGTTTTGGAACCGTACATTCACCAGCTCGATCAGGATGATATCGACCTCCAGCATGCTCATCACGATAGTCACGACGGACATCAGGACCACGACCATGCAGAGGAGGAGACCGACCATCCCCCTTTCGTCGACGACAGCTCCTCGAACTCCACCGCGAACAGCGATCGTACTCGCTTGCAGCAGTTGATCGCGCAGCTGCCGGGATTGGAGAACGATCCCGAACTTCAGGAGTTGGCTGTGAATGCCCTGCTTAATACCGATCCCGACCATCGGGGACAATTGATCGATTTACTCTCGACGGGGATCCCTGCCCTGACCAAAATCATTGCCATCGAATGGCAGAACGGAAAACCGTCTGAAGCGGTCTCGAACGAAGAGACGCGTAATCGTCTATTGCGGGAAATTTCGGGAATCTATTTCACCACTCCCAACGCTCAGGAGGCGTTCGAGTTGGAGATCACTGATAGCTTAGCGGGCCTGCCGACGCGGATTGAAGCCAGTGTTCTCGAAGACTGGCATGCCGATTTGCTGGGTCTCGATCCCGACCCCGATCCTAACACCGATTTTCGTTCGGAACTGGATCGACGAATTTATAATCAGGTCAAGTATGCCGGCCTCAATGTGGAGTCGCTGGATACCGCTTTGCAGGAGCGGCTCAGCAGCGTCCGGTAATTGTATCAGGGGTGATGAGGAGGGGAGTGTTTCGTGGCTGAATTGGGAACACCAACCTCCTCGATCTCTCTGTCGGGACGCCGACGACGTCGCTGGAAATTGGTCGTACTCGCTCTCCTCTTCGGTAGTCTGCTCGGAATCCTCCTACTGGAAATCACCTTTCGCGTGTATGTCGCTGCGCGCGGTTGGACGCCGAACTGCTACCGACCGCAACCGCAGTTAGTCCAGTCGCATCCCGTCAACGGCTACGAACTGCGACCGGGGTTTGAATTTCGATCAGCCACGACGCACATTTCCATCAATTCCCACGGCTTGCGTTCTGAGGAACCGACCGGGCAAAAACCGCTGCTCGTGACTTTGGGGGGCTCGGCCGCGTTCGGGTATCTCGTGAGTAATGAAGAGACGGCCTCTGCGTTACTGGAAGAGATGTTTCGCGAACAGGGTTTGGAAATCGACGTTCAGAATGGCGGCGTTCCGGGTTACAACCTGAATCAAACTCTGGTTCGCTTTCGAGAACGGATTGCGCCGCTGGAGCCGGATTACGTTCTGTTGTATCTCGGATGGAACGATACGCCCTATATCGTGAGCGACGATCCCGACGCTCCCCGCTTTCAACGAGGCGAGTCGCCGGCTGCCTGGAAACGGTGGCTCTCTTATTCGACGCTGTATGGATTCATTCGATCTCGACTGCCGAGCGGCAACACACAATTGGTCCCCCCGGTTTCGGTTTCGGTCACTCCCACAGAGAAGGGGGGGAAGCGATTCCATGAGAATCTGAATCGGTTGGCGGATGAGGTCAGAGAACTCGACGCTGAGTTAATCGTCTGCTGCCCGATAATGGCGGCTCATCCCGAAGTCCGGGAAGCCCTTTACGGCTATCTTTCGGAAGATCCGAAACAGCGCGAAGCACTCATCGCGCTGGGGGCCTGGTTGCATGCTGAACTGGAGCGGTTCGCGAACGAACGAGGCGCGATTTGGATCGACGGCTGGCGACCGCCGACGGAAGCGTTTCTCGGAGACGCCATTCACCTGACAAAAACTGGAGAGGCAATGATGGCTGAGCTGTGGTTTCAATCGTTGCGACAACATGGGATTAAAACGAAATCCGATCCTGAATCGATACCTTGAAAACGTGCGTCACGGAGCCGGGACATGCTGGACGGGAACGTCACATTCGGGGTGGGTGAATCCCGCCTCTATTCGAATAACCCTATAAATATAGAGTCAATCCGATCCACGAATTTAACATAACAGACATTATCGGACGTTGGGGATTCGCAGAGTTTCAGCACTGCTGAAGTGGAATTTCTCTGAGGGCCTGTCTTACAACGAATCGACTGCCCTGACGACAGCGTCGGCAAACTCACGTCGAACGGCGATGTGTCGAGAGTTTTTGCGTGTGGGATGCACGCGATTTCCGAGCAGGATGAAAAAGAGATTTTTCTCCGGATCGATCCATAGAGATGTTCCCGTGAAACCGGTGTGCCCGAACGCCGATTCGGAGAGCCTCGACCCGCCGGAGCTGCCGGCGGAAAACATCTGCCATCCCAGCCCCCGCCGGGCGTCTCCGGGAATCTTTTGTCGCGAAGCGAACTCGCGTGCCAGTTTCGTCGAGAAGATCGATTCGCTCCCGCGAACGGCGCTGAGCCAAGCCTGACAGAAGTTGCTGAGATCGGTCACATTCGAAAACAAGCCCGCGTGTCCCGTCACTCCTTCGCCGCCGCGGGCATTCTCGTCGTGGACGACACCTCGGTAAAATTCCTCGCTCTCACCGATGCGTTCCGTGGGGGCGATCGACGAACGCTGGTCGGCAGCCGGATTGCGACGCGTGGCGGTCATTTTCAACGGTTCGAAGATCAACCGCTGTTCCAAAACATCCAGGCGGGCGTCTCCCGCGCGAGCCAGAACTTCTCCCATCAGCATCATGCCGAGGTCGCTGTAACGATAGTTTTCTCCGGGAGTCCGTTCCAATTCCGTTTTGCAGATGAGGTCGATCGTTTCTCGATAGGAATTCGCGGTCTGGTAGATTGGTTTCCAGGCCGGCAATCCGCTGGTGTGAGTCAGCAGATGACGGACCGTAATTTGTCCCCTCGATTTCGCTGTCTCGTTCGGGGTCTGCTCGACAAATTCCGGAATCCATTCGACGAGAGGATCGTCGAGATTCAATTTCGATTGAGCGATCAGACGGACTGCCACCGAGGTCGTGCCGACCACTTTGGTGAGCGAGGCTAAATCGTAAAGCGTGGCCGTGGTCACCTGGCTCGTTTTCTGAAGACTCAGATTTCCAAAGCCGGCGGACCAGAGAACTCGATCCGCAGTCCCCACCGCCGCCGCGCATCCGGGGAATGCTTTTTCAGTCACGGCGTGTTGCAAAACCTGTTCGACGGATGCGAAGGGTGAACTCGGTTTTTTCTCTTCCGCGCTCAGACGTGAGATGAACAGTGAGCCGAGCATTGGCAGGCTGCCACTGTGTGCCAGAAAGGAGCGTCGCGAGATCAAGGTTTCACAGTTCATGAGTGACTCACTCGCGTTGTAGGACGGTAAAGTCGCTTATTCGGTGTCGGCGTTGGCGACTTGTTCCTCGAAGACGCCGTAATTCCGAAACTTCTGATAGCGCCGATCGAGTAGCTGATCCTTGGGAACGGCCTGAAGATCTTTGAGCGCTTTCAGCAACGATCCTTTCAGCATGGTCGCGGTTTGCCAATGATCGCGATGAGCGCCTCCCAGCGGTTCGGGGATAATCTCGTCGATGACGCCGAGTTCCAGCAGCGATTTGCTGGTGAATTTCAGCGCGCGGGCAGCTTTGTCTTTGTGTTGAACCGATTTCCACAAAATGCCGGCACACCCTTCCGGACTGATCACGGAATAGTAGGCGTATTCCATGACGCAGATATGGTCGCCGATCCCGATGCCGAGTGCCCCGCCGGACCCCCCTTCCCCGATCACGACGCAGATAATGGGTGTGTTGAACGTCGACATCTCGCGCAGATTGTGAGCGATGCTGTAGGCCTGCCCCCGTTCCTCTGCGCCGATACCGGGATAGGCTCCCGGAGTGTCGATGAAGCAGATGATCGGCAGCCCGAAGCGAGTCGCCATTTCCATTTTATTGATGGCTTTCCGGTAACCTTCCGGATGGGCGCAGCCATAAAAGCACTCTTCCCGTTCTTTCAGCGTTCGACCTTTGTGTTGCCCGACGAATAAAACTTTCTGGCCTTCCAGCTTCGCAAAGCCGGTCAGGATGGCGCGGTCGTCTCCGAAAGCACGGTCGCCGTGCAACTCGACGAATTCGTCGAACAGCAGTTCAATATAATCGAGAGTCTGGGGCCGATCGGGATGTCGGGAGACCTGAACCACATCCCACGGGTCGAGGGTCTCGAATATTTCCCGCCGCATACGATTGATTTCGACGCGCATATTGCGGATCGATTCGCGCGTGCTGGGCGAGGGATCGGGCTGGTTCTCCAATTTTTCGAGTTGCTGTTCTAACTCAACAATTGGTTTTTCAAACGGGAGTACGTGAGTGGGAGCCATATCGGACGCTTTTGGAATCTCAACGATGGGAAATCTGTACGAGTTGATGATCTTACATCATTCCCACGTTTCTCCAAAAGATCAAATGAGTGACGCCTTGGCAGCTCGTTGAAAAACTCAATTTTGCTGAAACAACTCAAATTTCTTGTTCTGGCCGAGAAATACGTTTCTCAACGCGCTGCTAAAGCACGTCGGGGAGTTCGTCCATTTCGGGAAGATCCTCGTCTTCTTTTCCCCGCTGCGAGGGATGGCTTCCCAGTTCCTGAGAGCGACCGGGAATCAACGCCGATTGTATGATTTTAGGTTGGTCGGAATCGGCTTCCTCGGCTCCCCCCTGCCCCGTCGGCTGCTGCTCGGCGGGAGGTTGTTGGGCAGCAGGTT
>JABURQ010000081.1 GCA_014762625.1 Planctomycetaceae bacterium
ATGTGGTCTCACAATTGACTGTAAACGCAGCACAACGGGCCATTCCCAGACAGACGCGATTTCAGATTTCGCGGCGGACGGTCCCAAAAGTGGCCAAAACCATCGGGTTTCGTTCAAAGATCTCAATGATTCAAAGATGGGGTCTTTCAAAAAGCCCATCTTTGAAAACCTCGGGGTTCAGCCATCAGACAATGGAATTTCTGTCAAACAAAGCCAGGAGGTCACAACACAGGATATCTGTTTCCTGAATCCTGTTTCCCGACTCACTTCCCGCGGATGTTGCCGAACTGCTCGATGTGCAGGCGGGGAGAGAGTTGCCAGCCGCGGGACTCCGCTTCGCCGGTCAGCCAGGCGGTCTTTTCGTGGACCTCTTCCGGCGTGCGGGATTGCGGCATCAACCAGACTTCCTCCGCCGGGACGTTCATGGACGTCACGTAGGCGTCCACTTCGGCCAGGTCTTCGGGTTTGTCGATGACGAACTTCCACTGGCAGGCGTAGTTTGCGCGGAACTGTTCGATGACGGTCGGTGCGTGACGCAACTGATCGTGTCGCAGATTCCAGGGCGATTCGTCGGGAGTCGAGTTCGACATTTTCGGACTCAATGAGACCAGATCGGCATGTAACGGTCGAAACAGAGTCCCCGCGGTCTCGATCGTCAGAAACCTGCCGGCGGCCTGGAGTTGTTTCGTGAGCGGCACAATGCCGGGTTGGATCAGCGGTTCGCCGCCGGTGATGACGACATGTTCGACATCGTGCTGGAGGACCTCGGCGACGACGTCTGCGACTGTTTGCGTCTCGCCTTCGGCATGCCACGAGGTGTGCGGCGTGTCACAGAACCAGCAGCGGAGATTGCAGCCGGTGGTTCGGACGAAGACGGAGGGAGTTCCCGCGAACTGTCCTTCGCCCTGATCGGCGACGTAGATTTCCGACATGCGCAGCGTGGTGACGCGCGGCGGAGAGATTGAGGGAGTGGAGGAGGATTGGGTCAATGTCGTCTCGAACAGCGAAATCAAGTCGTGGCGTAGGTAAGCGGGTCAGTCAGGCCCGCCGTCTCGAATCCTTTCAAACGAAGTTGGCAGGAATCGCAATGACCGCAGGAAATCCCTTCCGGCGACGGATCATAACAACTGTGGGTCAATCCGTAATCGACCCCCAGTTTCGTGCCTGTCTGTATGATCTCCGCCTTGGTCATGGAGATCAAGGGAGCGTGGATGCGATAGGGGGCTCCCTGTTCGACGCCCGCCTTGGTGGCGAGGTTCGCCAGCTTCTGGAATGCCTCGATATATTCGGGGCGACAGTCGGGGTAGCCGCTGTAATCGACGGCATTCACGCCGACAAACAGGTCATACGACGTGATCACCTCCGACCAGCCGAGCGCCGCCGCCAGAAAGACGGTATTTCGGGCGGGGACGTAGGTCGTCGGAATCCCGGCGGACATTTCGTCTTCAGCCCGATCCTTGGGAACATCGACGGCTCCCGTGAGGGCGGAACCGGAGAAGGCCTGGGTATCGAGTTGATAGATGATATGTTGTTTGACACCGCCGGCGGCGGCCACTTTTTTCGCCGATTCGAGTTCAAATTTGTGTCGTTGTCCGTAATCGAAGGAAATCGCATAGCAGTCGAAACCCTGCTCCCGCGCAATGGCGAGCGTAGTGGAGGAATCGAGCCCCCCACTGAGCAGAACGACGGCATTGGATCGATCGACGGACATGGCCAATCCAAAGTACCAGTCGGGTGGAAATGCGACAAGCGAAGGGGAAACCTTTGCAGCATTGAAAATAGTTTGAGAAATAGATGTGATGCACGTGCGAACTCAAGTAAGGAATTCAATATGACTGAAATTGCCCAATATGTCGCCGATCACGCGGACGATTACGTCGCCGACCTGACCGCATTATTGAAAATTCCGTCTATCAGTGCGGACTCGAATCACAAAGGGGATATGACGAAAGCTGCCGAGTGGCTGAAAGCGCGATTTGAGGCGGCAGGCTTGTCGTCCGAGATCGTTCCGACGGCGGGCCATCCGATTGTGACCGCGGAATGGTGCGAGGCGGAGGGGGCTCCGACCGTCATGATTTACGGTCATTACGATGTGCAGCCACCCGATCCTCTCGATCTCTGGACGACTCCGCCGTTCGAGCCCGATATCCGCGACGGTAAAATCTACGCTCGCGGAGCGACCGACGACAAAGGGCAGATGATCACGCACCTGTTCGGCGTCGAAGCGTGGTTGAAAACCGAGGGCAAACTTCCCGTCAATGTGAAGTTCATTATTGAAGGGGAAGAGGAAGTCGGCAGCGACAATCTCGACAAGTACCTGGAAGAGCATAAGGAGACGATAAATTGCGACGTCGCCGTGGTGAGCGACACCAGCCAATATGCTCCCGGCATGCCGGCGATCACTTACGGATTGCGGGGGATCACGGCCTGCGAAGTGACGTTGAGGGGACCGTCCAAGGATTTGCACAGCGGAATGTTCGGCGGAACGGTCGCCAATCCTCTCACCGGAATGTCTCAACTCCTCTCCAGACTGCACGACTTGGAGGGACGCGTTCAGGTTCCCGGCTTTTACGAGGATGTTTTGGAACTCTCCCCCGAGGAGCGGGAAGAATTTGCGTCACTGCCGTTTAATGAGCAGGAGTTCTGCGAGGAACTGGGCGTCGAATCGACATTCGGCGAGGCCGGTTTTACGACGATCGAACGCCGTTGGGCGCGGCCGACCTGCGAATTGAATGGGATCTTTGGTGGATATTCGGGAGAAGGACCGAAAACGATTGTTCCTTCCTTCTGTACCGCGAAGATTTCCTGCCGATTAGTCCCGAACCAGAACGCCGAAAAGATCCTCTCTCAGCTAGAAGTGTTTCTTCGGGAAAATCTGCCTGCAGGTTTGATGATGGAATTCAAGACCTACCATGGTTGTCCCGCGGCGCTGGTGGATCGAAACAGTCCGTATCTGGCCGCCGCCAGACAAGCGATTTCAACCGCCTTCGGTACGGAACCGGTATTGATTCGCGAAGGGGGCTCGATCCCCGTGGTGGGTGCCTTTCGGGAGATTCTGGGAATCGATACACTTCTGTTGGGCTGGGGGCAGGATACAGACAACCTGCACTCGCCCGATGAACATTTCGACCTTGGAGATTTCCAGCGTGGAATTGCCGCGAGCGCCGAACTGTGGAAAACACTCTCCGGGATTTGAACTTCCGACCGCCACTCATAGACATCAGAAACCAGCACCATGCTCGATCTGAATTTTATTTGCGACAACAAAGACGCCGTTGCAGAAAACTGTAAAAATCGCGGAATCGATCTCGATTTGAACCGGATTGTGGAACTCCGCGATCAGCGGAGTGCTTTGATTCAAAAGGGAGACGAACTGCGTCGCGAGCAGAAGGAAGTCTCCGGCCAGATCCCCAAGGCTAAAGACAACGACGAGCGTCAAACCTTCATCGCCAAAGGAAAAGAACTTCGCGAAGAAGTCTCTGCCGCGGAAGCGGATCAGAAAGAGGTCGAAACGGAGTTATTCGATCTGCTCAAGCAGATTCCCAACATGACCCATCCCGATGCGCCGATCGGGGAAGAGAAAGATCACGTCACGTTGCGGACTTGGGGAGAGATTCCCGTGTACGATTTTACGCCCCTCGATCACGTCGACCTTGCTGAGAAACACGACCTGATCGATTTTGAAGCGGGAACGCGGGTGGCGGGACACGGCTTCTATTTCTTCAAGAACGAAGCGGTGTTATTGGAGATGGCGTTAGTGCAGTTCGCGCTCACCAAATTACGGCAGAAGGGGTTTACGCTCTACAGCACCCCCGACCTCGCCAAGGATGAAGTCCTCGAAGGAACCGGTTACATCCCGCGCGGCCCGGAAACACAAATCTATTCCATCACCGACACCGATTTGAGCCTGGTGGCGACGGCGGAAATCACACTCGGTGGTTCTCTCAAGGACCAGATTGTCGATCATGAAGACCTGCCGCTGAAAATGGCAGGAGTGTCCCACTGCTTCCGCACGGAGGCCGGCGCTCATGGGCGGGCTTCCCGAGGCATTTACCGCGTGCATCAATTTACCAAGGTCGAAATCTTTGCCTTCACGGCGCCGACGCTCGAAGCCTCTGATGCGATCCACCAGGAGATCGTCGCCATCGAGGAAGAAATCTTTCAGGCGCTGGAGATCCCGTATCGAGTGATTGATACGCCCACCGGTGATCTCGGCGGTCCCGCCTATCGCAAATTCGATCTCGAAGCCTGGATGCCGGGACGAGGTGAAGGAGGCGAGTACGGCGAAGTGACTTCTGCCTCAAATTGCACCGACTATCAGGCCCGTCGTCTGGGTGTGCGGACCAAAATTCCCGAGCAGAAAGGGAATCACTTCGTCCATACGCTCAACGGAACGGCCGTCGCCATCAGCCGGGCCATGATCGCGCTGCTGGAAAATCATCAACAGGCGGACGGTTCCATTGTGATTCCCGAAGTGCTCAGACCGTGGACCGGCGTCGAAAAAATCGGCTGAGGCTATTGGTCCGTTTTTTCGTTTGCGTCCGGCGTTTCAGGTTTCGATTCGTCGGCATCCGACGGTTCGGGATCTTCGGCGAACATGTCACCATGGATAGGAATTCGCTCGGCGGGAGGAAGGATGCTGAACGCGATCGGCTTTCTCGCAACGCACGTGAGATACGAAATCAGCATCGGACGGAACGCCGCATTCGGTGCGATTTCCATGGCTCGACTTAACAGCTTCTCGGCTTTCGCATTCTCACCGGATTCCAGCAGAAAGACTGCCTGCATCCAGAGAAGATAGGCGGCCTGTTCCTGGACCTGAAATTCAACTTGCTCCCATCCCTGATAACGCATCAATTGATAGGCTTCCGGATCGCCGCTTAGCGGTATGGACATGAAAAGATTTTCCTGGAGACCTTGTTTCTGTCGGCCAATCGTTTCACGTTCTTTGAAATCGAGGGCACTTGCGTAGTCGGCATGCCCGAGGGCTGCCAGGGTGGCGTAGCGGTAACCGTCGAGCAGACGGAATTGGGCAAACATCGGTTCGAGCTTGAGGAGAGTGTTGTAAGCCTCCTCGGCGCGACCGGCTTCCAATTCAATAATTCCCTCTAAAAATTCGACCTGTGAATTGGGAGGAATCTCAACGTCGTCCGACTCGAGCATTTCCAAAGCACGGTAGGGGGCTCCCTGAGTTCCCAAAGCAACGGCCACTTGCAACGGATCCGTTCCCGCATCGATCTGTTTCTGGGCTTCATCATAAAGTTGGTCGACTTGAGTCTGGAGTTGCTCCAGTGAGGCTTCGTACTCTTCCCGCATGGCAGCATCCAGAAAACTCTCCTTCATCTCCAGAATACGTTCGGTATAACGCAGCGCGGGTTCAAACTTTTGTCGGGTCGTGGCGATTCGCCGTAGGTATTCCAGTGCCTCGGCGTAGTCCGGATTTCCGATCAAGGCTTGATTCAGCGCCAGATGAGCTTGCAGGAATCGAAAATTGAGATCGTAATTGATGCCGTTCAACGAGCAGAATCGCTGTTCGAGCAAGCCCAGAAAGTAATATGTTTTCCCAAGCTGGAGAAATGCCTGAGAGCTGTCAGGGTTCTCGGCGAGCGCATAATTGGCGTTACGAATTGCGAGGTATGAAAACGCAAGTTGCAAACGGAATTCGATCTGATAAGCCCCTTGCAGGGACTGTTCGATATGTTGCAGATAGTGTCTCGACAAAACGAGGGGACGAGGAATTTCTTCCCGGTCCGCCGTCAAATACGAAACGTAAGCGGACTCAGGTTGCGGAAAGAGCACTCGTTGGATTGGTTGATCCTGCCCCGCTTCGTCTTCCCCAAATGCTTCTTTGACAAATTGCAGTCGATTTTCGGCGAGGTAAGACGAATACTTTTCGGCATCGATGTACGCCGTCAGGTTTTTGTCCTGAAGATTCTGTCGATAAAACACGGCCACGGTTGGAGTCAGTTTCGTCAGTACGAATTCGGAGGGATTCAACATCAAATCGGTATAGCTGACGTAGTCGGGGTTTCGCCCACTCACTCGCGGTAAGGCGTGAGTGATTTCAAAGGTCTCGAAAGTTTGTTTCCAGAGAGCGTCATTCGCGATCGCTTCTTCGCGGGTTGCTGCCTGTCGTAAGGCTTGCCTCGTCTGCCCATGCAGTTTGATCAAGTCGAGATGGCTGGTATCTCCGGCTTTGAGTTCGGAGTTCGTTCCGGTAAAGAGCGCGAGCCGGTTGTCGATGAAGACTTTCTGATCGGCCCAGATCAAGGTGTCTCCCTGATTGACGGAGTAATTGAACGGACGATTGTCGTAGGAATCTTTCAAATCCTCACGCATGCCGACCAGGGCGTTATCTAGGACGTTTTCGAAACCGAAGCCAATCGTGCGATTCGAGCCTTCATAGAGCAGGCCCGTCATGCCAAGCCAGGCCACTGCCATAAAGCTGAGAACCGTCAACGCGCGGCCTCCGCGCGAGAAGAGTATCTCCAGTTTGTTAACGGTGTATTCCTGCTTAAAGCTGGCGCGGTACCAATCCTGGCAGTTGAGAGAAATCACAACGATTCCGACGACGATCGCCGGTCCTGCATCGCGTAGAGTCATCGCCGCCAAGCCTGTGAACACAATCGCCGCCAGGGCTTCTCCGGGAATCAGCTTATCGTAATTCAGAAATAGGGCCGCCAGAATCAGGCCACCAACCGAGAGGCAGGCGATGAAAGGAATAGTTAACTCGTCCCAGTACATCTCCGACCAGATGGGGAATGTCGTCATTTGACGTGCGAAAGATGTGTCGCCGTAATAGTCGCGAATCAGGGGATCGCTGACCGAATAGAGCTCAACAGCCGAGAGCCATGAGTGGTAGCCGAAGGGGTTGATCAGGCTGACGGCCAAGGCGGCTCCGACGGTTTTCCACAACACGTCTTTCGAAATCAAAGGTACGTCATCGCTCGGCTGTCGACGAAGCATTTCTCCCACTGCGAGCAGCAAGAGTAGTACCAAGCCCAGAAACATGCGCGGATCGGCATTCGCCCAGACCAAAAACAAAACCGGAATCTTCCAGTTGAATTTTTGTTCTTTCTGGTACCGCCAGTTGAAAAAGAAACGTAATGTTAAAGCGCAGCCAAGTAGAGTGATCAATTCGGGAGTCGCCGTCAGAAACGGAATCAATGCGATCAGCCCCACCACCGCGGTGATTGCGTTCCACCAGGTGGGAGTCCGCGGACGCGAAATCGTCACCACCGCCCAGATCACCACTCCCGATAATAGAGCCTTAAAAACCGACAAGGCAATGGCTCCACCGATGCCAAATACTCCAGCAAGTACGAGGTCGAGCAACCAGGCTTGATTGCGCCAGTCGCGGCCTTCCGTCGTATAAGCAAACGGATCGGTTCCGTCCGGGAAGAAACCGTGGGACGCCAGGTACTGACCGCTTTTTACATGCACCAGAGTCTCGGTCTCCGCAATGACCGTGCATCCCAACAGCACCGCCAGCAACACTACCGCCCAGCGAAGAACGAAGTCCCCTCGAATGGCTTCCTCTTCGACGAGTTCCGGCGTGAGTTCGAACTCTTCCGGAAGATCGTCCGAAGCGTTAGTCGCGGATGGAAATTCGCTCGCCGGGTTTTTCTCATCCTTCGATTGCTCGTCGGCTTGCTGTTCGGGTTCAGGCTGAGAGTCGTGGGGATCAGTCACAGAATTGCTTTCTGATGGTCGTCACAATGGGAGTTATTTGGCTGGAACATCGAAAATCGGTCGATCTCGGAGCCTCCATGCTAGATCTGCTATCAGCGATGGGTCAAGCAACCTCCCTCTGGAAACAGACCGAGTTTCCAAACGAACTCATTTCTGGTCGTTCACTCGTTGAAATCCGACCCTTTCGGCTCGAATTCGGACCTCTGAACGTGTTTGTTTACGTATTCCTGCCTTTCTTTGCGGGATAGAACCCATCTGTTTTCATTGTCTCTTCCAAATCTCCCTGGAAACGACAATTTGTTTCGGTCTCCCTCTCCGGCTAGAATGAGACTCTCTTCCGAGAGCCAACTTTTGAAACACTTTCGAGGATCATTCCTATGTTCAGGACCATTTCCGCCACATTGCTCGCCAGCTTCGTTCTCTTCTCTATCTTCGATGCACCGCTCTCGGCGCAGGAAACAGACAAATCGGATGCCTCTCAGGAAGATCTCGAAAAAGATTTCGCCGAGAAAATGACCGGCGTGACCCTTGTCGGATACTTCACGATCGATGGTCAACAAAAGCCCCCCAAAGAAGAACGCTACGACATTTACAAAACGACCAAAATTGAAAACAACAAATGGATGATTCAGGCGCGGATCAAGTATGGCAAGAACGATCTGACTGTCCCCATTATCCTGAATGTCGATTGGGCCGGCGATACTCCCGTCATGTCGCTCACCGATTTGACCATTCCCGGACTCGGAACGTTCACCTCTCGCACCATGTTCTACGGCGATCGTTATGTCGGGACCTGGCAACATGGGAAGGTCGGCGGTCATATGTATGGTCGTTTGGAACGAACCGAACAAAAATCCGAGCCGGAAAAGTAATTCCGCAAGCTACTGGTTATGATGGATCGTTGATGAGCGACGATCGTAAATTCACATCGGGAATGGATGACCATGACGACACCACGCATTGACCGTGTGCTTAAAGAAGGTGAAATTGGAACCTCTCTCGAAGTCCGAGGATGGGTGAGAACCCGCCGGGATTCCAAGCAGGGCTTCTCCTTCATCGAACTTAATGACGGCAGTTGCATGGCCAGTCTGCAAATTGTCGTCGATGCGGATGTCCCCGGCTACGAGGAATCAATCAAAGAGGTCACGACCGGAGCTTCCGTCGCCATCGAAGGAGAGCTGAAGGAATCGCCCGGCAAAGGGCAACGCGTTGAATTGCAGGCGAGTTCTCTGCGCGTTCTTGGAACCGCCGATCCCGAAACCTTCCCGCTACAGAAGAAACGGCACAGTTTCGAATTTCTCCGCGAGATCGCCCATCTCCGTCCGCGTTCGAACACCTTCGGTGCCGTCACCCGCGTCCGGAATGTCATCAGTCGCTCGATTCACAATTTCTTCCAGTCGCGCGACTTTGTCTATGTCAATACGCCGATCATCACCACCAGCGATTGCGAAGGGGCTGGCGAGATGTTTCAGGTCACCACCCTGAACATCGACCGTATCGCCGAGATCCAAACCCAAATCGATTACGGCCAGGACTTCTTCGGCAAGAAGGCGTCGCTCACCGTTTCGGGGCAACTCGAAGCTGAAATCTACGCCACTTCGGTCGGCCCCTGTTACACATTCGGGCCGACGTTCCGCGCTGAGAACTCGAACACGACGCGACATCTGGCTGAGTTCTGGATGGTGGAACCCGAGATGCCGTTTTACGAACTTCCGGACGACATGGATCTGGCGGAATCATTCATTAAAACCGTCATCAAAGATGTCCTGGAAGCTTGCCCGGAAGACATGGAGTTTTTCAACAAACGGATCGACGACACGGTCCTCGAAATCCTCGACAATGTCCTCAACCACGAATTCATCCGCCTCCCCTATACCGAAGCGATCGAACTGCTGGAGAAGAGTGGCAAGAAATTCGAGTACCCGCACGAGTGGGGCCGCGATCTCCAGTCCGAACACGAACGCTATCTCACTGAAGAACACTTCAAACAACCGGTTATCCTCTACGATTATCCGCGGACGATTAAGCCGTTCTATATGTACTGCAACGAGGACGGTAAAACCGTCCGGGCAATGGATGTCCTGGTTCCCCGCGTCGGCGAAATCATCGGCGGATCGCAACGGGAAGACCGACTCGACATGCTCGAAATCCGGATGGCGGAATGCGACCTCGATCCGGAAGAGTACTGGTGGTATCTCGATCTCCGTCGTTACGGCTCGGTCCCGCACGCCGGTTTCGGGCTCGGCCTCGAACGGATGGTGCAATTCGTAACAGGCATGACCAATATCCGCGATGTCATTCCGTTCCCTCGAACACCGAAAAACGCGGAATTTTGAGAGAAGAATTCAAACCGCGGAGTGCGCAGAGAACCCAGAGGAATATTTCGAAAGGCTCTCTCTGCTTTCTCTCCGTCCTCCGCGGTTCAGAGCAGGAGTAAACAAATAAACGACTGACAACAATTTAATTTAAAACCAGAGCGGAGCACATTCATCACCATCTCAATCAGTGCCGCCACTCATTGAGAAAGAAAAAAAACATGAAAATGAATGACATCACGGCAGCCATAATTGGAGCGGGTATAAAAATCCACAAAAGTCTGGGGCCCGGACTACTGGAATCAGCCTATCAAGCATGTTTGGTGTATGAACTTCGGAAATCTGGATTGATGGTAGAAGAGGAAAAGCCTATCCCGCTAATATACGAAGATGTCAAGCTGGACTGTGGTTTTCGAGCTGATCTATTGGTTGAGCATTCCGTGATCGTGGAGTGTAAAGCTAAAGATAAATTTCATCCCATTGATGAAGCACAACTATTGTCACATCTGAGATTGCTCGATTTGCAGGTAGGGTTGCTTATGAACTTTCACGAAATGATTCTCAAAGATGGTATCAAAAGGATTGTCAATAATTATCAAGATGATTGAACCGAAGTGCGCAGAGAACCCAGAGGAATATTTCGAAAGGCTCTCTCTGCTTTCTCTCCGTCCTCCGCGGTTCAGAGCAAAATTATAGACTTAAGGAACTTCTCAGATGGCCAAGAAGGCAACAAAAAAGAATTCAACCAGCAAGGCCCCAAGATACTGGCTGTTCAAATCGGAGCCCGATTGTTACTCCATCGATGATCTCAAGAAAGATAAGAAAACGTTCTGGGATGGAGTCCGGAATTACCAGGCGCGAAACATGCTCCGCGAAGACATCAAAAAAGGGGATTACGTTCTTTATTACCATAGTAACGCCAAACCGATGGCCGTCGTCGGAACCGCCAAAGTGGTGAAAGAAGGCTATCCCGATCATACGCAGTTTGACAAGCAAGCCGATCACTACGATCCGAAGGCCGATCCCGAAGAACCTCGCTGGTTCATGGTTGATGTGCAATTCGTGCAGAAGTTCCCCGAACCGGTCACCCGCGACGATCTTAGAGAAGATAAAGTGACTGCGGGGATGATGGTGATGCAGCGTGGCAGTCGATTGTCGATTCAGCCGGTCGAAGAGAAAGAGTGGCTGGCGGTTCACAAGCTGGCCGGAACTCAACCGAAGTAGCTCCAACGCTCCTCAAGATGACTAATGAGCTTCTACCTCTGGAATCTCAGAAGCGATATCGGTCGATTCCACAGCAGCCGGGTTTTCAACCAGCGGTTGAGGCTCGACGAAATTGGGATCGGGAATCGGAGCGGAAGTAACTGCGGGAGCCCCCGTCATCGGCTGAGCGAGAACAGGTCCTTGTGGAACCATCATCGGTCCGGGAGAAGCCGTCATCAGGTTTGATTGAGCCTGATAGGCGGTTGTCGGCGTGGAGGAATGAAACGCCGGGTTCGGATTAAGTTGTGCGACGCGGTTGTGAACTTCCGGTTGCGACCAGTTACTGACCAGCGAAGACTGATACATGGCGAGTGCTTCCGGTTGACGTCCCGTATCCTGATAAATTTGGCCTAACTGAGCCAGAGCGACCGGATGGTTGGGGTTGATTTTGAGGGCCGATTGCAATTCCTGCTCGGCGGCGGCGTAGTTACCGGTTTTCCGATGAGCCCACGCCATCTCGACATGTGCTCCCGGATTATAAGGCTGTGTTTCCACCCAACCTTGTAGTAGTGCTGTTGCCATCTGGGGGCGTCCGGTTTCCATATACATTGTCGCCAGGCCGTGATAACTGGGCTGATGCGACGGATCGATGTTAAGCGCGTGTTTGTAACTCTCTTCGGCACGCGCCATGTTCCCCGTCTTTCTCATGGCCGTCGCATAATTGCTGATATGACTGGCGTTGTCCGGTTTGTCGGCCACCGCTCGTTTGAACTCCTCCGCAGCAAGCTGGTATTCCCCCTGTTTGAAGTAAGCGATCCCGTTACTGTTGTGTGAGCGGGAGGCCATCGTATTGCACCCGGTCACCATGCAAGTGAGGGTCAACAGGAGTGACAGGCGAAGAGTTTTTTTTGTGATTGGCATGGGGGACTCCGGTCCGCGAAAGGCGGGGCATTCGATAATTGGACGTGGGAGGGAAAGATTGTGAGGTGAATTGGGTTTGACTCGGATTTGAGTCTCACGGGAAGGAATCCCGTTCTGGAAGGAATTGTGACGGAACTTTAGGAATTTCTGCTGGATCAAGCAAGATCAGTCTGAAAAAAGTCAGCCGTCGCGAATAACTCTATACTGTAAAAGACTTTATCGAATCACCGGCAAAAAGGTGTGCCATTCAAATCCGTGAGGCAAGTTTGGAGAGGTGGCAAATTCAAGATGCAGGATACGGCGTTGGAGTGGAGTCATGGGCGTTGACTGTCCGCTGCAGTGCGACAACATCGGCCTCATGACAAACACATCTCCCGCCTCGGCGAACACCATCTCTCTTGGGCCGTCGAGGTTGAGTTCTTTCCCGGAATGATGGGATCCGGGTGAAATAGAAAGTGCTCCGTTTTCCGAACGAGCCGGATCGAGATGAACACGCAAAGTCAGCATGTGAGAAAGGGTGGTCACATCGGCTTCAACATGGGGAACGCCGGCTTTCGATCGCACTTTGGTCCAATGTTCTTCGATATTTTCGGGAACTGTTTCGGGGGGAGTGACGGCAATTGTGATGTCTTTGTGCCACGGCAGCGCCCAGGTTTGTCCGGGAGGTTTGTCGAAATAGAGCACTCGGACCAGTCCACATGTCGAACCCAGAACACGATCAAGGAGTCGATTTAAGCGTGGTTGTTGCGAAACTTTGAACACATCCGGCCACAGTTGCAGTACATTTCGCGCGGCATAGACCAGTCCAGCTCGATTTCGTATCGACGCCGAGTCTTTCGAGTCTTCGAAGAGCGGATCCAGGTAACTACACAGCAATTCGGTCTCTTCCCGGGAGAAAACATCCTGGAGCAACAGGCATCCCTCGCGTTCCAACGCTCGCAAGCTCATCTCGTCAACAACCGTCGTTAAGTGCATCACGCCGAAGGTTTCTGTTTGCCAGTGGAGTATTTTCGACGTTGGTTCGAAGTCTGTGTTTGCTTTTGTCGGGCGAGTTTCTTTTGCAGGTGTGGCTGTTTGGTGGCTGGTTGACGGGTCGTCTGTCGTTGTCGTTTTGCCATATCACTGGCTCTCCGAAAAAACGAAAGTGTGAGGAAATGACGAGAAACCGCGAGACAGGATTGGTCTCTTGCGGTTTCACGTTCATAATGCATTCTAAACAATGAGGCTCTATTCCTGCGACTTTTTCCAAAAGAGATCCTATGCCTGCTCGATTATACTTCTTGATGCTTGTTTCATTGGTTCTGTTGGCCGGCTGCAAACCAGGTCCGGAAGTCAAGGAAGTTGAAGCCGTCACGGCAGCCGAAGCCGATTTGCCGCAGGATGTGCCCCCAATTTCGATTGGCGAAAATGACTGGCCCTGGTGGCGGGGAGTCTCACAAACGGGCATCGTCGGCTCTGAGGACATTCCCACTGAATGGGGGCCCGAAACGAACGTTGTCTGGAAAACCGAAATTCCCGGACGCGGGCATGCGTCTCCCACCATCGTCGGAGATCGTATTTATCTGGCGACCGCCGACGAGCGAGCGGAGACTCAATCAGTCCTGGCTTATGACAAACTCACTGGAGAGGAGGTCTGGCAAACAGAACTTCATTCGGGGGGACTTACAGGAAAAGAGGGCATGCATCCAAAAAGTTCGCATGCGTCTTCGACAATTGCCTGCGACGGAGAACGGCTGTTTGCGATCTTCCTGAATAACGATCGGTTGCACGCCACGGCGCTCGATCTCGAAGGCGAAATCGTGTGGCAGGAAACGGTCGGAGATTTCTCACCCAAATTCGGATATGCTCCCTCACCAGTACTCTATGAATCTCTCGTGATATTTGCCGCTGATAATTGGGGCGGCGGCTACATTTCTGCTCACAATCGTTTGACGGGAGAACTGGTCTGGAGAATTAAGCGCCCTGCCGTCTCGACCTACTCGACGCCCGTGATTGTGGAACAGGATGAGATGGATTTGATGGTGATCAGCGGCTGCGAAATGGTCGCCGCCTACGATCCGCTCACCGGAACGGACCTCTGGTCGACACCGGGTACAGCGGAAGCAACTGTCGGAACTCCAATCTGGGAAGAGAACAAAATCGTCGCCAGCGGCGGTTACCCTGACAAGGATACGATTTGCCTGAATGCCGAAACCGGCGAGGCGCTGTGGCACGTGAAAGATCACATCTATGTACCCTCGATGGTCGTTAAAGAGGGCTACGTTTACGCCGTCACCGATAAAGGAATCGGATTCTGTTGGAGTTTGAACGATGGCAAAGAACAGTGGAAAGCTCGTATTGGCGGTAATTTCAGCGCGTCTCCCGTGATCGCGGGGGACAAAATTCTGATCACCGACGAACAAGGGACGACAGTCGTCTTCGAAGCGAATCCTGAAGAATATGTTGAGATCAGTAAAAACAAGCTGGGAGATTCCGCTTTCGCGACCCCCACGGTTGTCGGCAACCGAATTTATCTGCGAACCACTTTTTTCAATGGCGGCAAGCAGGAAATGCTCTACTGCATTGGAAACAGTGAAGAACTCTGAAGACTTCGCGATGAAGATTTGCGATTCTCGAATTGCCCCCCGACCATCAAATCAAACGCGGAATGATTGACCTGATTTTGAGGAGTGAAGTGGTGATATTGCGAGCCCTGTACTCTGTGTTATTTTGCCTGCTGGTAAATCTTGCCTGCGGACAGGATCGCCCATTTTCCGGGACGGATTCCTACCGCGTCTGACTGCAATGAATTCCTGACTTTGCTGGAACTCTTCCCGACCTTCACTCAATTGATGGGAGCCCAAAACCCACAGGCGTCAAATTGGAAGTGGGTCGATTCCGCGCGGGGCTCGGGCTTGTTCAAGCTGGCTGACGACATTGGAGAAAAGATCGATTAGTCAAAATGGAATTTGAAGACGGGCTGTCAGATTGGATGGCGGAAATGGAAGCCTTTGAACCCCGCGGCCCCTTTCGGGATTATTGAGTTCGCGCTGATTTAAAGAGGAAACTCAGGCGATTTTATTGCAAAATATAGGAGATAATGCAATAGTGTTTGTGTGGGTTTCATCTTATTGTCATTCAGTTCAATAGCCATGGTCAACCAAAACAGGGCAGGAGGATATGTTCGGCAGCCTGCTAATTACCGGGTTCTTCTCGGATTATCGTGGCTGAGGCCGTTTCGGCTGGTTTTTCACTGACGT
>JABURQ010000123.1 GCA_014762625.1 Planctomycetaceae bacterium
CCATCCCCCAATCTTCTGATGTGGTCTCACAATTGACTGTAAACGCAGCACATCGGGCCATTCCCAGACAGACGCGATTTCAGATTTCGCGGCGGACGATCTCAAAACCGGGCAAAACTCTCGGGTTTCGTTCGAAGATGAGAACTTGAGAAGTTGAGGACTTGCAAAAAGCTCATCTTTGAAAACCCTCGGGGTTCAGCCATGAAACAATCAAATTTCTTTCAAACGCAAGAGGGGGCACCGGTTCTCGTTACTCCGCCCCCCAGCCGAGGATTCGCACGAAGATGTCCATATACATCACCAACGCAACCAACAGCAGCAGGAAGATCATCCCGAGCAGCGTCGAGGCCTCGATCACTTTCTGGCTCGGCTTTTGTCCCGTGATTCCTTCCCAGCAGAGGAACACCATATGCCCGCCGTCCAGAATCGGAATCGGCAGGAAGTTCAATACCGCCAGGTTGACCGAGAGGAAGCCGAGGAACGCCAGCAGTTCGCCCATGCCGTGACTGGAAATGGTGTAAGCCGCTTTCGCGATGCCGACGGGGCCTTGCAGATTGGTGATGGAGACGTCGCCTCGAACCAGACTGCGGAGCGTGAGGAAGATTTCGAGAGCCTTGTTCTGAGTCGAATTGATGCCCATCGAGAAGGCTTCTCCCACATCGTCGGTTTGGAGCTTGTAGGTGTTGATATCGAGGACGAAACCGCGAATCGGAAGATACCATTCATGCTCCTCCAGAACGACCGGTTTCAGCGTCACTTCCTCCGATTCCCCGGCGCGAGAAATCGTCAGTTGGACCTGATGATCGCGGAGTTCCTGCATCAGCCAGAACGGATACGCCCAGTCGGTCGGGCGATCGGGATGTTCGGCGTCGGCGAATTCGATCTTGTTATTACGCTTGGACTCTTCGGATGTCTCTTCGCCCTCTTCCGGTTCCGGTGGGAGATAAGCAATGCTTTGAATTCGGTCGCCCGCCTCAACTTGACCGTCCGCCGGGCTCCCTTCCGTGACGGAGAGGACGGTGCGCGTGATTTCGTACGCGATGCCGATGGAGGGGGCCGTCATCGGGGAATCCTGAGTCGCGGGACGTTCGGTCCACGCGGAGATATCCTGCGGGGTCAACTCGATGCGGGTGAGTCCTTTGGTCCCTTCCATGCCTGCCGGCATTTCCGATTCATCGACCGGTTTCGCGTCGGGTTCGTCTCCCGATTCGCGACGCACGTAAACGACGACTTTCTCCCCAGCGAGAGACGAAAAGACTTCCGAAAGTCGGAGCGGGTCGATATCGGGACCGACCTGTCGCTCATTCACCAACACAATCTTGTCACCGATTTTCAGACCGGCTTTCTGGGCCGGAGAGTCCTGCTTGATGAATTTGATCGCTCCGATGTCCATCACGAGCCCGAGTTCCAGAAATTGCGTCGGCGGGACGGTGATTTTGGTCAGTTCGTCGGCGGGAGCGTCCTTGCGTTGCACGTAGAAGTCGAGCGTTTCGCTCGCGCGCTCCGCCAGCAGGTCCTCCATCTCGTAGTATTCGCTGACTTCCTGATCGCCGACTTGACGGATCACATCCTCGGCTTCGAATGCCGGTTCCGCCCGAGCGGCTCCCGAACCGGGAATCGTGAACGATCGGCCCCCCAGCTTTTTCGGAGAGGGGATCCGGAGCCCCTGGGAATAACCGATGCCGAGGATCCGCAAGTCTCCGCTCTCATCGGGGGTGATTTCCTGTTCGACGACGTCGCCGTTCGTCTTTTTGATTTTGACGTCGAGCGGACCGTTCGAGAGAGCGACAGAGAGTTTGAGATCGGTAAAGGAATTGATGTCCTTGTCGTTGACCTGGGTGATTTCATCGCCCGTTTGCAGACCCGCTTCCCAGGCCGGAAGCCCGACGGCAACATGTCCCACGACGGGAGGAGCCTGTTCCACGCCCATCATATATGCCGCCACATAAAACAGGACGGCGGTCAGGACGTTCATGATTACGCCGGCGGAGATAATCGCCATGCGCTGCCACACTTTTTTGGAGGTGTATGATCGCGGATCGTCGGCGATTTCCTCGTCGGTCATCTGGCTCGAGTCCATATCGTCCTGCCCGAGCATTTTGACGTAGCCGCCGAACGGGATCGCGGAGATCGCGTATTCGGTTTCTCCCCATTTCCGGCTGAACAGAATGGGGCCGAAGCCGATGCTGAACCGTTCGACAAACACGTTGCACCATTTGGCGACCGCGTAGTGTCCCAGTTCGTGAAAAAAAACAACCAGACTCAGCCCGATCGCGACGCGCAAAAAGTTCGTGAGACCTTCCAGAGTCGGCAGGGCGGCTAATAATTCCAACGGTATGTCTCCTTGCGAGTCCACTCATCCAGAGACAAGAGCTCCTCCAGAGATGGACTCGATTGGTAATCGTGTGACTCAAGAATATCGCGGCACAGCCGTGAAATGTGACAAAATTCCAGCTCGCCTGCAAGAAACCGCTCCACAGCGACCTCATTCGCGGCGTTAAATACCGCTCCGCAGGTGCCCCCTCGTTCGGCCACCTCGAATCCGAGATCCAATGCCGGAAAAGCCTCCCGGTCGGGAGGTTCGAAGTCGAGGGAGAAGGGGGTCGTCCAATCCGTACGAGGACTAACGCCGCTCCATCGCTCGGGATAGGAGAGGGCGTATTGAATGGGAAGTTTCATATCGGGAGGAGACAATTGGGCCATGACCGAACCGTCAACGTATTCCACAAAGGAATGGATCACCGATTGGGGATGAATAACGACATCTATTTTTGACGTGGGAAAATCGAACAGCCAGCGCGCTTCGATCACTTCCAGCGATTTGTTCATCATCGTGGCAGAATCGATGGTGATTTTCGGTCCCATGTTCCAGGTCGGATGGTTGAGGGCCTGTTCCCGCGTGACCGTTTTCAATTCGTCGATTGTTTTGCCTCGAAACGGTCCGCCGCTCGCAGTCAGGATCAGTTTCTGAATGTCTTCTCGTCGTCCGCACTGCATCGCCTGAAATAACGCCGAATGCTCGCTATCCACAGGCAGGATCCGGGAATTCTTCTCAGCCGCCAGTTTCATGATCTGCGGACCGGCGACGACCAGAGTCTCTTTGTTGGCGAGGGCGATATCCTTGCCCGCTTCGATCGCTTTCCAGGTTCCCCGCAGTCCCGCCGCCCCGACGATTCCCGTGACTACCATCTCGACCTCGGTCGCGGTCACCAGCTCTTCCAGTCCCTCCGTTCCGAATGCCAGTCGGGTCTCCGGATGAAATTGCGAGAGATCGATCTCGTCCGCCAGAGTCTCGTCCGTAAGAACCGCGAGAGAGGGCTGAAAACGTTGCGTTTGTCGAGCCAGAAGCTCCCAACTGGAATGGGCGGCCAGCCCGTAAACGGCGATTTTGTCGGGATGGGCGTCAGCCACATCGAGTGTGCTGGTCCCGATAGACCCCGTCGATCCCAGTACCGCAATCTGTTTCATATCAGGGTTCAGTCTGAGAGGTCGGTACAGGGACGCATCCGGCAGAGCAGGTCAAAGGGGGACGAAAACCGTTTCGAACGCCCCAATTGCATCATGGACGCAAGCCGCTGAAAGGCAGGAGTTTGCATAATACAGGTCTGTGACGGATATTCTAGATCCTCGGGAAAATTGCCGCAAGATTGGCACGATTCCAACTTTCTGGCCTCAGCGTCGCCTTTCCGGACGCACCCGCCTATAATGTGACCCATACTAAGAGGTCACCCTGTCACGTTTGGCCTTACAAAATTACCTTCGAATCCGTCCTTAGGGGCGGCCTGCCCAACATCATGTCCAACCAAGATCCGACCTCCTCGCCCGAGAATAACGACCCTTCCCCTCGCAAACCGGACAAGCGAAAACCGGAACGCCCATCCAGCAATCTGTTCTGGATTTTTCTGATCGGCGGGACTGTGTTGATGGTGGGTTATTCCCTGTTCGGGAACCGCATGAGCGGCGAAGAAGTCGAATTCAGTCAGTTCCGTCGCGATATTCGTGAGAATGTTCTTGATGCCTCCAACGTCCACAACCTCGTCATCCAGCCGGGGTACATCACGTACCAGGACCAGCCGGTCAAGAAATCCGGCGAATCCTCCGAGGCCGAGGCTCCCACCAACTACTATTATGTGCCGATTCTCGGCGTCTCGGATGAGACCCTCGACGACCTGACCGACGAATTGTACGACCGCGGGATCAATTACAAATACACCAAGCCGGTCAGCGAACTGCAACAGGCGATGGTCTTCATCGTCATCACACTGCTGTTCATACTGTTTCTCATGTTTCTGTTACGACGCGTCGGCGGTGCCGGTTCGGCGATGTCCTTTGGTCGCTCCCGCGGCAAACTTTTCGCGCAGGAAGAAATCGAAATCACGTTCAAGGATGTCGCCGGTATTGAAGAAGCGGTCGACGAACTGAAGGAAGTGGTCGGCTTCCTGCGAAGTCCGGAAAAATACCAGTCGCTCGGCGGTCGCATCCCGCGCGGCGTGCTGTTGGTCGGACCTCCGGGAACCGGAAAAACATTACTGGCCAAAGCGGTCGCCGGCGAAGCCGGTGTGCCGTTCTTCAGCCTGTCCGGTTCGGATTTTGTGGAAATGTTCGTCGGTGTGGGAGCGGCTCGCGTGCGGGACATGTTCCAGCAAGCTGCGCAGCGGTCTCCGTCGATCATCTTCATCGACGAACTCGACGCCCTCGGCAAGACTCGCGGCACCGGATTGCCGGGCGGACACGACGAACGGGAACAAACCCTCAATGCACTTTTGGTCGAGATGGACGGGTTTTCGTCCGATCAGAGCGTGATTGTGATCGGAGCCACCAACCGTCCGGAAACACTCGATCCCGCATTGATGCGTCCCGGTCGATTCGATCGGAACGTGCTGGTCGATCGTCCCGACTTCAAAGGGCGTCACGCGATTCTCAAAGTCCACGCCTCCAAAATCAAAATGGATGAAACCGTCGATCTCGAACGGATCGCCAAACTCTCCCCCGGATTCGTCGGGGCGGATCTGGCAAATCTCGTCAACGAAGCGGCGTTGCTCGCGGCCCGAAACGACAAGAAACGCGTCTCGATGCTGGAATTTGAAGAGGGGATCGAACGGGTCGTCGCCGGTCTGGAAAAATCGACGCGACTCATTCACGAAGACGAAAAGCAGCGGGTCGCTTATCACGAATGCGGCCACGCCCTGGTGGCGATCAGTCTGCCGAATACCGATCCGGTCCACAAAATTTCCATCATCCCTCGCGGTCTCGGCGCGCTCGGCTACACGCTGCAACGTCCCGAAGACGACCGCATGCTCGTCACCCGTAGCGAATTGGTCAGCCGGATCAACGTGTTGCTCGGAGGCATCGCGGCGGAAGACATGATCTATCAGGAATCGTCCACCGGCGCGCAAAACGACTTACAGCGGGCGACCGATATCGCTCGCCGTATGGTGACCGAGTTCGGCATGTCTATGAAACTGGGACGCGTTCATTACAGCGATGTGCAACGTTCTCCGTTTCTGATGAACGCCACCAGCGGCGCCGATCACGCCCACTCGGAACAAACCGCCCGCGAGATCGATCTGGAAGTGAAAAAGATCATCGACGAATGCATGCAGGAGGCGGCGGACATCCTTCGCGACCGCCAGGAGATTCTGGAGCAGATGACTCAGGAACTCCTCGAAGTCGAGGTGATGGACGACAAGCACATCAAACGCATTCTCGACGCCCATAAAAAAGGCCCCTCGGTGATGCCGGGAACCTTTAAGGATGACGAAGACGAGAAGCCGAACGTCTCCTCCTCCGACGCAAGTTCAAAAGATCTGACTGCCGAGGATCAGGCCTCCCGCGAAATCCCGCCCCCCTCAGCGGATGGTGGGTGAATACCTTGAGCCGTTGGTAGTTCAGGTTTGAGAACTCTTTGATTCATATCTGGCCAGATGATACTCGCACTCGATTTGAGCGCGACGATCACGAGCAGCCCGATTCATAAACTCCGTACTGCGTTGATTCTCGTGATTGGCTGGGAGCGTGATCGACGATCGCTTCATCGGTCGCGCGCAGCGTCTCGATCAGTTTTCGACGTCGTAGCCGGTCGATCGCCCGCAGCAACGTCATTCGTCGCAAGAGCGGGACGTCGGGTGAGAATTCCGTCTCGTCCGATTTGTGGAAAGCTTCCAGCAGGACCTCCTGCAAGGTGTCTTCTGCCTCTCCAGAGTCTCCGAGAACCCGATAGGCAGTCCGGTACAATCTTCGCCGAATTGATTGATCGACAAGTTGCTGCCATTGCATGATTGACGCGATCCAGAAAGGAAGGGTCTGTTTCGAATTCTCTTCATCTCTCCCTTAAGAAATCGAATGAGAGGCGAAAAACATCACCGGAAAAATACGAGAAACGAATTTTTGGGGGAAATCTTCGGTGTCCCTTTCTTTTAAGAGCTGAAAACCGATCCAGCAAATCTCAGACAATACCACCTGGGACTTTCTTGCCGATCTTTCAAACATACCACTCTAAATCACTCCGAATCAGAGGGCATTCAACAATGTGTGCTCACTCAGACTGTGCCAGGAGCTTGCAATCCAGGAATTCTTAATATTTCAAAGAAAGATCTTTCAGGCAGTTGGATTTCGTCTCATTGGTGCGTATGATGCACTGAAACTGAGACTCAGTCTCAGTTATGTTTCTTGGACAGCCAGCCAATAGCCAGTGCCTCCTCAGGCCAGCCAAAGCCAGCCACCAGATTCGCATTTCGCCAAAAGCACTATTTCTGAGGAGGTCTCCGATGCCGTTTTCAAGATCACTCGCGCGCCGTCACGGCTTCACGCTGATCGAATTACTCGTTGTCATCGCCATCATTGCGGTGCTGGTTGCTCTGCTCTTACCGGCTGTTCAGCAGGCCCGCGAAGCGGCTCGCCGGTCCAGTTGTAAAAACAATCTGAAGCAGATGGGCTTGGCTCTTCACAACTACCACGATACACATAGTCGTTTGCCGCCTGCGTGGGTGGATTGGGATGGTTTGTATTCACCAGCGGTTCAGGCAGCTCATGCGAATGTTGCTATCCTGCCGTTTCTCGATGGAGGAAACGTTGCCGAGCTGTATGACTTCGATGTGCGTTGGGATCATGCCAACAATCAAGATCTCGCGACGCTCATGCCAACGACTTATGCGTGTCCGTCGACGCCGAATGCAGGCGGGATTCATCAGGAGAGCGGCTTCCAGACAACGGATTATACCTACATTCGTAGCGACTCCGGCTGGTTGACGGATCCTGCTCCAGACAAATCCCTGTTCGATCAGAATGAATTTCCCAAATTCCGGGATGTCATCGATGGCCTGACAAACACCATTATGGTTTACGAGTCGGCTGGACGTTCAAGCCTGTACGTGGATGGAAAACAAGTGCCAGAACCATCTTGGTGGAGTACTTCGTCTGAATTCCGAGCCTGGCCAGGGCATTTCAATTCCAGTTGGATGTACAATTACACGATGACGCTGGACCCAAACGGTGGCCCTCCGACTGTTCAGTGGTTTGTCGGACCTGAGATCATCAATGTTTCGAATCTCTATGGGGCTCCCTACTCCTTCCATAC
Organism: Planctomycetaceae bacterium; assembly: GCA_014762625.1. GTDB lineage: Bacteria > Planctomycetota > Planctomycetia > Planctomycetales > Planctomycetaceae > JABURQ01. Next base: position 7,577 of record JABURQ010000123.1, read on the forward strand.
AGGCGGTATTCAGGTAACGCTCGCGGACGGATCCGTGCGATTCCTCTCCGAAAATATCGACCGCATGCTGTTAAGCGCTTTGACTTCAAGGAACGGCGGAGAGGTGGTGGGAGATTTCTGATGAGTGTCAAATCGTTCAATCGCGTTCCTGGAAGCCCCCCCGGCAACTGGAGACGCCTTCTTCCGAGTAGTTTGATTGTTGTTTCAGTCATTGTCCTCGCCGGTTGCGGAGGTAATGACTGGAAAGCAGATACGTTCCCTGCCCGGGGGACGATCCAGATTAACGGTGCCGCTCCTGAGGGAGCGGTGATCACTTTCCACCCCGTGGGTGAACCTGTCGATCAACGCGGTTCGCAGCCGTGGGCCATCGTCGATACCGATGGTTCATATGTCCTTCAAACATACGAGAAGGGCGATGGAGCACCCGCTGGCGAATATCAGGTCACGATCAAATGGCCGTGGGACGTTACGGACATGGCGCAGGCGATGACGGACCGTTTGGGCAAAGCCTACACAAATCCCGAAAGCTCGGAATGGAAGTTTACGATCACTGAGGATGACAACGAACTCCCGCCAATCGAAATTGAGGGAGTAAAACTGCAATCGAAGACGCAGAAGAAAAAGAATCGCAACCAGCCAGTCATGCCCGATACAGGGGGAGTGTAGTCGTGGCAAGGACACCGGAGCAGAACGATGGTCAGCCTCACCGGCAGCCGATCCGATTGCGCAAACTCTGGATAATCGCTCACCGCTGGCTCGGGCTGACGGTCGGGTTGCTGTTTGTGTTGATCGGTTTGACCGGCAGCATTCTGGTGTTCGATCATGCCATTGATGAGTGGTTGAATCCGGAGTTACTGCTCACCGAGAAGTCGGGAGAAACTCAACCTGTCGCGAACATTATCGCCGCTGCGGAAGCGGGATACGCAGGCGGAGGAGAGTCCGCGCTATCGCTTTCGAAACCACGCGTGAAGAACGGTGTCTGGAGTGTCTGGTTTTCCAGTGGCACGGAAGAGGCTCCGTCATTCACGGCAGTTCACGTCGATCCCTACACGGCCAATGTGACCGGCGAACGTGTCTGGGGTGAATATCTGATGTCGTGGATCTATCGGCTTCATTTTCGCTTGGTCGCGGGAGTGACTGGCGGCATCATCGTCGGGGTGGTCGGCATCATGATGCTGATCTCCGTCTGTTCCGGAATCCTGCTGTGGTGGCCTTTGTTTAAAAACGGCTGGCGAGCAGCGTTCGCGATCCGGACAGGTTCCCGGTTCAACTATGACCTCCATAAAACGATTGGTATCGCTGCATCTGGTCTCCTGTTGATTCTGGCGTTTACCGGTATTTACATGGAGTTTCCACAAACTTTCAACGCAGCGATCGAAGCGATCGCCGAAACGACCGAATCCCCCGAGGATCTCAAAACCAGAGCCCCCAAGTCGTCCATCACCTACTCACCCGATGAAGCGATTGTGATCGCTCAAAAACTATATCCGGACGCTCGATTCGATCACATGCACCCGCTGAACGAACATGGTGTCTATGAAGTTGCGTTTCGTCAGGAACATGAAGTCCAGACGACTTTCGGGCGAACTCAGGTTTTTGTCGATGGTCACACGGGTGAGGTTTTGGCGACCTATACTCCCGAAGATTTTACGGCTGCCGACGTGTTTCGCATTTGGCAATTCCCCCTGCATAGTGGCGAAGCTTTTGGTCTGTTCGGCAGACTCGTAGTCTTTTTGACGGGTTTGACTCCTGCGGTCTTGTATGTGACAGGATGCCTCCTGTGGTGGCGCAGGCGAAAGCCACGAAACACAACTCAGAAAACGTCCCGCACGGGGAAGCAGGACGACAATAAGAAGATCAGACCGGTACAAACCTGTTCTTGACGCGATCCAGAAAGGAAGGGGCTGTTTCGAATTCTCTTCATCTCTCCCTTAAGAAATCGAGTGAGAAGCGGAAATCATCACCGGAAAAATACGAGGAATGCATTTTTTGCGGAAATCTTCGCTGTCGACCTCTCCTCACCCGGCGTCCTGCTCTAGCCGACGTGCGGATTTATCACAACGTGCTCAAACTGGCTCGGGATTGGTATTTCGTGCAAGCATCGCCCAATGACAAGCGAGCTCAGAAACTGCCGCTCCCCGATGATCTCGTGGGCGAATTGCTGGCCTATGTTGTGGCTCACGAAGTCGGCCACTCGATCGGCTTTCCCCACAACATGAAAGCGTCGTCTCATTACACCTTGGAGCAGTTGCGAGACCCGGAATTCACGAAGAAGAACGGTACCGAAGCATCCATCATGGATTACGGCCGCTTCAATTATGTGGCCCAACCGGGTGACGGAGCCGCGCTCATTCCCACAGTCGGTCCGTATGACTACTTCGCCGTGAAGTGGGGCTATCGCCAATACAAATCTGCCGAGGAGGAGAAAAAGGGACTCGCCGAACTGGTCGCTCAACAGAAAGACAATCCGATCTTTCGATTCGGCAATGCGAATCCCAGCGAAGATCCGACCCGACAGACGGAGGACCTCGGAAGCGACAGCCTGGAGGCCACCAAACTGGGGATGAAGAATATCGACCGGGTCGCCGATAATCTGGTGGCCGCTTGCAGCAACGAAGGAGAAAACTACGACCTCCTGCAAAACATGTACGACCAACTGTGTCGCAGCGAACGCGCGAACTTTTGCACGTCACGGCGATCGATACAGCGCTGGATCCTTCGATTAAGTAGACCGCGTCTCTCGCTGGGGGGCGGTTGTCATTGACAACCATTTGAGCGCCAGGGAATTCTCGGGGCTCAATTCGACAGACAGGCTCCCCCAGACGGACTCAACGACCGGTGCACCCGAAATCGAAGTACGCGGCATCCACCGGAGTCGCCGACTGCATCAATCGATGCCGGAGAACCACAAATTCCGATTCTGCGCATCATTCAGTTGATTGAATCTGGATTATTTGCGAAATTCTTAAAATCAGTCCCGGTCATGGATTAGGATATTCAGAGTTGCAACAAGAATCCTCTTTACTTTGAATTCGAATACCCTTGGAGATTCAAAGATTAAGCACAACGCGACTCAAGGACAACTAAGTAACTCAGAGCAAAAAGAACTACGTTCACCAGTGTTGAGCTGGTTGTGTTTTCCGAGAGAATCATTTTCGGACGCGGAAACACGCAATCGCGCGAATACGACGTTTCTCTTTGCTTGCAGCATGATGTTTTGGTCCATCGTTTTTTCCGGAATCTTCCTGGCGATGGATTCCGTTCGGTGTGCGCTGATTACGTTTGCCGCGGCTGTTTTGTTCTTCGGCGATATTCTTTATCTGAGACTGCGCGGTGCAATCTGGTTTTGTGGCAATTCCATGGCGGCAATCGTGCTGGTCACTTTAATCTTGCTGGCGATCTTTACGGGGGGGTTCAACGCACCGGCGATGATCTGGCTGCCGGCTGTGCCTATCATTGCGATACTGTTGTTAAACTGGAAGATTGCGCGGTGGTGGGTTTTAGCGACGTTTATCTCAGCCTGCGTGATGTTAACACTCGATCTCGTGGATGTTTTCCCGCCGTCGGAAATTGAGGGCAAAACCGCAGACTGGCTTTATGCTTTGGGTTTGTTGGGAATCATATCGTGTACGTCGTTATTGTGTCTCGTGTTCGAATACAATACCCAATTGTTGCACACTCAATTGGAGTCATCGCGTATCAACGCAGAGGCAGCCAACCGAGCCAAAAGCGATTTTCTGGCCAATATGAGCCACGAAATCAGGACTCCCATGAATGCCGTGATCGGCATGACGGAGCTCGCTCTCGATACCGAACTCAATCAAACTCAGCGCAACTATCTCACCGTCGCGAGTGAATCCGCTGAGTCACTGCTCTGCATTATTAACGAGATTCTGGACTTCTCAAAAATAGAAGCTGGAAAACTGGTTCTGGAGTCTTCGGATTTCCAGCTTCGAGAACAAATGGGAGATATTCTGAAATCTCTTGGTGTGAGGGCTCATGCCAAGGGACTGGAACTCGTTTACAATATTCACAGTGATGTCCCGGACAACCTGAAAGGTGATCCGGCGCGACTCCGACAGATTCTGGTGAATCTTATCGGGAATGCGGTCAAATTTACTGAAGAAGGTGAAATTCTGGTTGAGGTTGAACAACAGGAATCTCATCAGGCAGGATGTTCTCTGCACTTCACCGTGAAAGATACGGGGATCGGCATTTCCGAGGAGTCGCAGAGCCGCATTTTCTCCGAATTCGAACAAGCCGACACCTCCACAACACGACGTTACGGAGGGACCGGACTAGGTTTGGCGATCACGTCCAAGTTGATACACGCCATGGGGGGGCGAATCTGGTTGGAAAGTACGCCAGGCATCGGCAGCACGTTCCACTTCATTGTTAATTTTGACGTCGGCGATCCGTCGATTGTTCGCTCTCCAAATCCGCCTGACCTTCAGGATGTCTCCGTCTTGATTGTGGACGACAATGAGACGAACCGCCAAATTCTCACAGAGATGCTCCGCAACTGGGGTCTCAAGGTACATGATGCAGAAGGTGGATCGCAGGCGATTGAAATGCTACAGCAGCTCTCAAGCATTTCATCCTCTTCGTTCATTATGGTTAGTGACATCAATATGCCCGGGATGGACGGATTTGAGTTGGTGGAGCATATAAGAGGCATGTCTGGTGTCGAAAAGACACCCGTAATCCTCCTCACTTCAGGAGACCGTGAAGGGGATCTGAATCGTTGCGATGATCTGGGGGTAATCTCGCATCTGATGAAACCAATCAAGCAATCGGAATTGTTCGAGGCCATTTTGAACGCCGCCCATCGAGGTGCTGAAGACTCTCAAAGAAAAGAAGAATCTGTTGAGGCGGAGGACCTCTCGTGTGACTCTATGAAGATTCTTCTGGTCGAAGACGGCAAAGCGAATCAAATGCTCGCGAAAAGTCTGCTGCAAAAATGGGGCCACCAGGTCAGCATCGCTGAGAACGGAGAACTCGCGCTGAGTGCTGTGGCTGAAGAATCCTTTGATCTTGTGCTGATGGATATGCAGATGCCGGTAATGGACGGGCTGGAAGCCACACGCCGCATCCGGGAGCGAGAAGAACAAACCGGAACGCGACTCCCGATCATTGCCATGACCGCTCGCGCGATGGAATCGGACCGGGAAGAGTGCCTGTCCGCTGGGATGGATGACTACGTGACGAAACCGATCCGCCGTCCGGAACTCATGGCCGCGCTGAATCGCGTGCAAAGTGGCTTCGAAAACGCTTAACTGAATATGTAGACGGACACTCCTGTTTGATCAGTGAAGCAGTCTGTCAGGCATCAGTCTCCTCGATAACGCAGAGTGGTCCGACCGTTCCGCAGAATTGTCTCTCAGGTAAAACTACATATAGCCACCACCCGATTCACAGGATCGTCCACTCGGCGACCCGTTGTTTCGCCGTCTGCATCGTGTGGAGGAACTCGCCGAGTTTTTCGTCGAGATCGCCGGCCTCTTCCGCCGCGCGGTCCCGGTTTTTGGTGAGTTGCTGCTGGAGGCTGGAGAAGGCGGTGTCGTCGAGCGGTCGTTCGTAATACGACCGCAGGTCGTCGAGGCATTCGAGTTGTGACTGGGCGTCGCGGATGTCGGAGAGTGCGCGGGCCGCGTCGCGGAAGCAGGTGTTTTCGTCCTGGTAATCGTCGAAGACGGGACGGACGAGGCGAATCAGTCCGCGCAGTTTTTTGCAGCGTTTGCGGACCTGGTGGACGGTTTCGTGGGCATCGAGGTCGGCGTCGTTGATTTCGTCGATCGCTTTGTCGATCTGTTCGGTGGCCACCTTGCGGAGACTGGTTTGCACACTTTTGGATTGTCGTAGTCGATATGCCATGGGAGTTTTCGCGGGGTTGAGTGGTGTCGTGGTCTGTCTTCCATGATGGGGATCTGCGGTTAAAGATCAAACGGTGGGGGGATCGACGTCGAACGTACCGACACGGAGTGTCGGCCTATGGTGGGCATCGAATGTTGTTCAACAGACTTGCCACTCCGCTAAAGAATCCCTACTCGGAAATAAGAAATCCAAAATGTTTCGGCCCTGCCGTCTCACGCCAGCGGCTCAAAGTCATCGAGAGTTAAAGCACTGGCGGAGCCAGTGGCACACTTTCAACTCTCTCACTGGCGGACAAGCCGCCTGTGTCATCAACGAGGGCAAGAAGTCCTTCTAGAGAAAATGCATCCCGCAGATTACAATCGAAAGTACCAACGCGACCGACGGCTTCCTGATCAGATCTGCGTTTCTCAAAAGGATCCGATGAAATATCTGCTCCCAATCGTCCTGCTCTTCACTCAGGGAATCGGTTGCCGTCCGATGTCTGAGACGGAACCGCATATCGAGACGGCTGAGTCCACGGATTCTGAGACGGATGAAGTCGACCACTGGTGGGAACGACTGGACGCGGAGTCATCTGCAGACATTGCATCCCTGGAACACGATCGAACATCGATCGATCTTTCCGGTACAGACATTACCGACGACGATCTTCGAGAACTGCGGCATTTCGATCAGCTTGAGTCGCTCAACCTCAGTAGCACCCGTGTGACAAACGGTGCTGCGGAACACATTCTGGCGCTGCATTCACTCCGTGAGCTGGATCTGGTTTTTACGCAAATGACGGGTGCAGGGATTCAAAAGTTGGGTGCTCATCCGAGTTTGACAAACATTGAATTGTGGTATGACACGATTGATGAGGAGGGACTGCAGGGATTGCAGAACCTGCAGGCACTGATGGAGGTCATTCTCTGGGTGCCAGACTTCGGAGACGAAGATGAATTGTTACCACCAAAGATCAAGAAGATCAGACCTGATGTGGAGGTCGAAGTGATGTGGTATGTGGCTCCCATCGAAGAGATCACAGAGGAGTAATGATTTTCAATTTGGGATTTGTGATTTTGAATTGGGAATTCTGCTTCAAAAATCAGAAATCCAAAATGACTCGGCCCTGCCGTCACGACGGCTTCTAGATATCCGTTCGAGTGTCTCTCAAGGAGACGCGTTCGTAAGAACGACGGGCTGCATGTCATTCAACGCGCCGGGTGCCACTGGCGTCTCTCTCCAGTGAGGATGACAGGCAGAAGCGACCAACATTGTTTGGTGCCGACACGGAGTGTCGGCCTACAGAGGGCGTCGAATTATGTCGAAGTTTCCTGCACGTCGGTGTATGGTAGGCGCTGAATTGATTCGAAATTATAGCCGCGATCGCGCAACCGCAGGCCGCCGAGCGATAAGCTCGGAGTAAGGCCAAGGGCGCGAGAAGAAATCACTCGTATTCATCGCAGGGGATCGCGGCAAGAACATTCATGTGAGAATAAGTTGTTCCAACTCACTCGACTTTCACCTGCCGTCTCACGACGGCGGCTTAAATCGAAAACTCCCGATCTGCGCAGGCAGTCAGTATGGGCTCAGGCCTGTGGTTGCTCATGATCACCATTCAACGTCGAATGTGAGGAACGAAATTGCGGGGAGGGCCGATGCCAGTGCGAGATCGTGAGAGAGTTGATTTTCTCCCCCTTTGCAAGGGGGAGACCAAGAGGGGGTATTTAAGAGAAGTTAACCCCCTGTCGCCCCCCTTGGTAAGGGGGACATTTCCTGTTCCCCTCTTCCCATCGCCCGATCTCCCCATCCCTGTTTTCTAATTACTCATTGCTAATTCCTAGTTTCTCCCCGCGCATGCAAAACGCCCGACGCGAGTGAGACTCACGCCGGGCGTTTCGTATATCAAGATGGTTGGTGGTGATTGTGTGGTGAGT
>JABURQ010000034.1 GCA_014762625.1 Planctomycetaceae bacterium
TCTTTCTCGTTCTCAGCCGAGATGCCACAACGCATTTGCATTTGCTGGCGCGTCTGGGACAGATGATCCGCGTGCCGGAATTTTTACAGGAATTACGAGCGACGGAAAGCCCGCTCGCGACGCTGAACCTGATTCGCAAAGCGGACGAGGAAATCAGTCAGCGAGGCACACGAAATTGATGTCGTGCGGAGGTTGAGTGGAGCCAATTGGAGAGCCCCCTTTTCCAGAATGTCTCGTTTGGATACCATAATTGATCGATTCTCCATTCTAGTTTTCCATTCAGTCAATCATTGTGAATAGCTGTGTCTCAGTCGAACTCTCTTTCTGAATCTCCTTCAGAACAGGCAGAAGACCTTGGCGGTCATGAAACTCCGGAAAGCCGCGAGGCCGAACCGGATTCCGGTGAAGAAACGCGCGAGCCCTGCCCGACTCCGCTCGAATGGCACGACATTCTCTCTCGCTTTATGAATGAAGCGGATCACTGGTATCTGGAGACGTCGCTCGGTCAAATCCGCGGACGTACCTGGGGGAGCGGTCCCACGCTCTATTTTCTGAACGGAATGTCGGGAACTCACGAACTGTACGCTCTGGTGGTTTGGCTCCTGCGCGAAGAGTACCGTTGCGTGGTGTTCGATTATCCTCGCACGGCGTCGGCAACCAAAGAGGCTCTGAGTGATCTGTTGCCTCAAGTCGCCCAATTGCATGGGGAGACTGAGAACCTGTCGGTGATCACGCGAGACTTCGGTTTTCAAATTGCGCTGACATGTGCTCGTAAGCATCCCCGATTATTGAACACATTCGTTTGTCAGACTCCCAGCGACGGCGTCTCTCTGACGAAAGCGGAACGTGTCCTGGCGACTCTAGGATGTAGGCTATCCGCAAAACTGAAACGCATCCCGGGACGCCAGGCCATTCAACAACGCATCCACCGGGCCTGGTTTCCCCCTTACGATCCGTCTCGATTTAATTTCTATCTCGACAACACCGGAGAACAAGCGGTCTGTGGTATGGCTCAACGTTTCCTGATGCAGGCGGAGTCGCTTGACGAATGGACGGACGATGCTTTGCCTACCCAGACTCTCATTCTTCGGACTGAAGGGGAAACTCCCTACCAGACGCAAACAGCGGAGAAAATTCAGTCGATCTTTCCCGCCGCGCACACCGAATGGCTGCACACCAGTGGCCAACTGGCATTCCTCACTCATCCTCACCGGTTGGTGAAATGCATCAAGGAATTTCTGAATCCAGAATCTCTTCCTGACCGATCAAGTTCGAGCCCATCATGACCATCATTCCCGAGCTTCCCGAACCCCTGGATGTCATTGCGGTCGGCGCTCACCCCGACGACGTTGAAATCGCGGTTGGCGGGACGCTGGCGAAACTCGTCAAGCAGGGCTATCGCGTCGGATTGGTTGACTTGACTAATGGAGAACCAACACCGGGAAGCAGCGGTCCGGATGAACGAGCTCAAGAGGCCCGCGAGGCAGCGAAAGTTCTCGGATTACAGATGCGAGAAACACTTTCTCTTCCGAATCGCTGGCTGTTTGATGGTATCGATGCTCGGATCGCCCTGGCCAGGCTCTTCCGTCGTCATCGACCGAAAATCGTGATGGGAATCGCCGACAAAACCCCGATGGCGAGTCCCGACCACTGGCAGGCGATGCAGATCACCGATGCAGCGATCTTTTATTCCCGTTTGACGAAATGGGACGAAGAGTTCGAGCATTTGCCGCCGCATCGGATCGCCAAGCAAATCTGGTATCCGCTCGGCTTCCAGACGCTCCAGATTCCGGAGGGCGGGAGTCACCTGGTCGTCGATATTTCGGATACTCTAGATCAGAAGCTGGAAGCGATCCGCTGTTACCAGTCGCAGTTCCCTCCTGAGAAACAGCGAGTTTTTACGATGGTGGAGAGTCATAACCGGATGTTTGGATACAGCGCCGGATTTGAAGCGGGGGAATTATTGGTCACCTCGACCACCCTCGGGGTGAAGGATTTGGTGAAAACGTTGCTGGATTAGCAGCCCGTTGAAAAACTCAATTTTACTGCGAATGGATTTTTGAGCTGAATCACCGCGTCACAAATTCTCGATGAATCATGGGATTCACCTGCGAATTTCTTCCTTGTGCTCATCTCAAAACTCTCATTCTCGCCAACAAATCCGTTTCTCAACACGCTGTTAAGGGACCCTATTAGCGAGGTCGGTAATTTTAAGGTTTTTTGGCAGGAAATCGTTGAGGGATTTGCGATTTATTGCGGAGTCGTCCACTATAGGAGCAATTGAGAAACCTTTCATAAAGTGAGAGTAATGGTACAGCTGATCGGTGGATGCCTGTCTGTGACGGGTAATGTTCGCAAAAACAATGAAGACAGCTTTTACGCGGATGCGGAAAGCCGGTTCTTTCTCGTCGCTGACGGTATGGGGGGGCAGTCGGCTGGAGAGAAAGCCAGCGCTTTGGCGGTCAAAATGACTTCCGAAATGCTGGACCAGGATCTGGATCGAGTGGCGGGGAATGACAAGAAAGTTATCCAACTCATCGATAAAGCCGTCGCCGAAGCGAATAGTGAGATTATGGCCCTGGGAGAATACGACCCGGCTCTGAGCAAAATGGGGACGACGCTGGTCTTCCTGATTCGTTCCGAAAACAGCTTGATCATCGGCGGTGTGGGGGACAGTCGCGTCTATCGTTTGCACAGGGGAAAGATGGACCAGGTGACCACAGATCATTCCCTCACGCAGGCGCTCCTCGACGCCGGAACGATCTCCCCCGAGGAGGCTGAAAATCATCGTTACCGCAATATGCTTTACCGGTATCTCGGCTGTAAGGAAGGTGGCTCGGGAACCAATGCGGAACGGATTGAACTGGTGGCGGGAGATCGCTACTTGCTCTGTTCGGATGGAGTCTGCGATGGTCTCGGTGATGAAGGCATCAAGAAGTTGGTCTCTGAAACCGAGTCTCCTCAGGAAGCGGCCGAGAAAATCGTTCAAGCGGCACTCGACGGCGGATCGAGCGACAATATTACCTGTGTCGTGCTGCACGCGGTCGAATAAATCTCGCAATCACTCTTGGAAACACGCTGGAGATGTCGGCACATGATCGCTCGTGTTTTCTGGCCGACGGTGATCGCAAGCGTCCTTCTCTCCATCTACCTGTTTCTCTTTTCCTCCATTCCACTGGGAGTTCCCGGCGAGTGGGAATGGCCGCGCGTGGACTGGTCTCCGGCTGACGGAACAAATTTTTTATTGATCGGCCTGGCGGTCTGTTTGCCGGCGAGTCTCGGCTGGTGGGGATTTGTTCGTTGGGGGGCCCATCGCCTTGAGAGCACGACGGGACAAACTCCGCTTCTGCTGGCGTTGATGGTTCTTGGGGGGGGGCTGCTCGTCAATGTTTTTCAGATTCTGCCGGCACAAACCGCTTTTCCCAAAAGCTGGGTTCTGTACTATCCCAATATGTCGGGGTATTACCATCTAGCCCGTTACGAAATCGAGACGACTGAAGAATTTCTCGCCACTTATGAGGACCGCATGGCGGAAGGAGACGTCCTCCATATTGGAACGCATCCGCCGGGTTTGTTTCTGGTGAATCGCGGGTTGTGGAATCTTTGCCGGACTTCCCCTGCCCTGACGCAAACTGTGAACAATCTAATGTTCGGCACCACACAAGATCAATTCGATCAACTCGAACAGAATCAGCGGTCGGCCGGTCATGCGGTTTCCGATACCGACCGAGCGGCGGTCTGGCTTTCGATGTTACTGACGGAACTCATCTCAGTTGGGACTGTCATTCCCTTGTTCTGGTTGATGTGTCGGTATGTCTCTCGCGAAACCGCCTGGTTGACCGCCGCGTTCTGGCCGCTGGTCCCCGCTCTGTCGGTCTTCCTGCCGAAATCAGATACGATTTTTCCCTGCTTGGGAGTTCTGTTCCTGTCTCTGTGGGTCAGTTCTGAAGAATCTCGCAGTCCCGGAAGAGCAGCCTTGGCGGGTCTCGTCTTTTGGTGCGGCTCCATGTTGTCGCTGGCTCTGGTACCGATTGGTTTGATCGCCGGCGTCTCTTCGCTTTGGAGGGTTGTGCGTACGCGATTTCATTCTACTGAGGAAATGGATGTGCCGCGGTCAGAACCCTGGAAACCGATGATGGTCACCGCCGGCGTGAGCGTTTCCGTGTTTTTAGCGCTGACTCTCTTGATGGGCTTTTTGTTCGATCTCAATCTCTTTTCTGTCTGGCTGTGGAACTACCGAAATCACGCCGCGTTCTACGATCAGTTCACACGGACCTATGGCACCTGGTTGTGGGTGAATCTGTCGGAGACGTTCTTTGCGGTAGGGGCTCCGTTGGTCATTGCGGCTGTTGGCGGCGTGATGACCTCAATTCGCTCAGCACGTCCGACCTATCCTCTCCTCTGCGGAAGCCTGATCGTCTGGGGGGCCATTTGGTTGAGCGGAAAGAATTCGGGAGAAGCCGCCCGTTTGTGGCTGGTCTTTTTCCCCATTGTATTCCTGTGGGCGGCCCGATTCCTGGAAAATATTCCCGGCGAAAATCGAGAGCGCCAGAAATTTGCGTTAAGACTACTCGGCTTCCAGTTGGTGATTTGCGTGGTGACGGTACTTCGCGTCAAAGGCTTTTTTATCTGATCAGTTTATTGGGCACTTTCGACATCGGGGCGCAATTTCTTCGCTTCACGCAGGTAAACGTGAACAATGTCCTGCTGTGATTTTTCGGTATTGACGTGGAGCAGGATTCGGATGCATTGAGGAAGGCTTCCGGGGACGGAAATCTCACTCGCGCACAACAGCGGAACGTGATTCATTCCCAGAGTACGGGCCGCTTCGGCGGGGAATGTCGAGCAGAGATCGGTCGTGGTTGTAAATATTGCAGAAACGATTTCTTCAAACGAATCAATTTCGTTTCGCTGCAAGATTTCCTGCAGCAATTCCCGGGTCGCTTCCAGAACCAGTTCGGGTCGGTCCTCCTCAACGGAAGTAGCTCCCCGAATCCCTCGCAAACTCATAATATGTATTCCGGATCAAGAAAACAGTTTCGTTGTATCGTGTGGTGAGTTAACGGCTTACGCGACCGTCGGTTCAGTTGTTAAGGATGGCGAAGTCCTTACGATAGCCGATTCAAAGTCCTCCGCAAAGCCTGCTCGGGAAGATCCCGCCGGATGAGTTTCCCGCGAGGAATAAAAAGGATCCATCCCCTTGCCTGGATTGACCTTGCAGTGAAATGACATTTTGCGATATTTAGCACCTGACTGACTGCGCATGGATGCCGGTTCCAGTCTTCCCATACCTATCATTTCGGGTTTTTCCCGACCATTCTCCCTCGCGACTGACAAGGATGTCTTCCTATGCCCAAAACCGCTGGTGAACTTGCCGACCTGTTGCAGGCGCAGTGTTTGGGTTCCTCCGATCGCGAGGTATCCGGGGTATGCACATTAGGTCAAATCGCACCAGGCAAACTGACATTTTATAAAGACACCAAATCGCTGAAAGGGCTCGAATCGTGTGAAGGGGCGACAATTCTTGTGGCCTCTTCCTGGGCTGAGCAGCTTGCGGATCGCTCGGAGTGCAGTTGGATTCTGGTTGAAGATCCGCATTCCGCGTTTCTGGAACTCATTCCGGAGTTTCTAGAGATTTCATCACCTCGCAAGGTCGGCATCTCGACCGAAGCCAGGATTGCATCCTCCGCCTCGATCGGTGCTGAGACTCAGGTTCACGCCGGGGCAACCATCGAAGAAGAAGTTACCGTCGGCGAGCGTTGCGAGATTCATCCGGGAGTCGTTATCGGACGCGGGACGACGATCGGAGATGATTGCTTGATCTATCCGAATGTCGTGATTTACCCAGGGATGGAGATCCGCAACCGCGTCATTCTGCATGCGAACTGCGTGATTGGAGCGGATGGTTTCGGGTACCACCAGAAAGCGGGACGTCACGTCAAAATCCCACATTACGGGAATGTCGTGCTGGAGGATGACGTGGAGGTGGGGGCCTGTTCGACGATCGACCGGGGATTTCTCGATTCCACACGAATCGGAACCGGCAGCAAAATCGATAACCAGGTGATGGTGGCCCACAATTGCGAATTGGGGCCGCACAATATCCTCGTCTCACAAGTTGGCTTTGCCGGCTCCATTACCACCGGTGCTTACGTCGTCTGTGCGGGCCAGGTTGGTGTCGCCGACCATGTCCACTTGGGGGAGGGAGCGGTGTTCGGCGCGAAGGCGGGAATCCACAAGGATATGCCGGGAGGAGAAACCTATCTCGGAGCTCCCGCCATTCCGGAAGCCGAAGCAATCCGTCAGGTGATGGCGGCCCGCAAGCTTCCCGAGATGCGCTCGCAACTGAAAAAAATGGAAAAGCAGCTGCAAACGTTACAAAAACAGTTAGACAATGACGAATCACAAACACCTGCCGCCTGACATTATTCCTATGTCGCAGGATACACAACAGAATCCCTATCGCGTACCTACCAAACGGATCGGTCTGCTGGCTGGTGCGGGACGCTTCCCTATTATCTTCGCGGAAGCCGCACGCCGACAGGGGCACGAGATCGTCACATACGGTCCAACCGGGATGGTGTCGGAAGAATTGCGCGATCTCAGTCACTACATGTACGTCGGGTCGCTGGGGCGGATCGGGAAGGCGATTTCGATCTTTAAGCGCAAACAGGTAAGTTCGGTGGTGATGGCGGGCAAGATCGAAAAACGAGTCCTGTTGCATCCTTTCAACTGGCTTCGCCACCTGCCCGATTGGCGGGCCGTTCACATGATGTGGAAGTATGCCCGACGCGATCGGAAAGACGACACCATGTTACTCGCAGTCATCAAGGAATTTGCCCGCGATAATCTGAATTTTGAATCCGCCCTGGAATATTGCCCGGAGTTACTCGTGACACACGGATTTCTGACCAAAAGGCACCCCTCTTCGTCTCAGTGGAAAGACATCAACTTCGGCTGGGAGCTCGCCAAGGAAATGGGACGCCTCGATGTCGGACAGTCGGTCGTCGTCGCGGAACGGGCGGTCGTGGCGGTCGAGGCGATCGAAGGGACCGATGAATGTATTCGGCGGGCGGGCCAATTATGCCGTAAGGGGGGATTTACAGTCGTCAAGGTCGCCAAGCCCGATCAAGACATGCGATTTGACGTCCCGACAATTGGGTTGCAAACCATCCAGACTATGCACGAAGCGGGCGGGCGCGTGTTGGCGATTGAAAGCGGCAAGACGATCGTTCTCGATCAGGATGAGGTGTATGCCTTGGCCAATAAGCTTGGGATCGCGATTGTTTCGCTGAACGCGAACGAATCGGAATTGCGGATCGCTTCTTAGAGCTTGTCTTCTAATTTGCTTTCGAGGCGAGAATGAGCAACTTGTTGCTCGATTGAGGCGGTCGAAACAGTCGAATCCCCCAGATTCGACGATGCAGACCAACGAAAAGCGGGTGACTGGCTTGCCATTCGTAGCCAAAATGGAATTTGAAGACAGGCTCTTAGCGAGCTGTTGAAGTGGCTCGGCGAATTATTCGTTCTCGTCGATGATCGGAAAATCGGCGACGCTATCCTCGTCGAACCCTTCGCCTTTCAACGGCGGACGGGTGGGAATGACTTCCGTCCGATCTCCATGCCCGACGATTTCAGGCCCTTCTTGTTCTGTGGGGCCCAGATGGACTTTATATTTCACACTGGCAAAAGCGAGCTCGTCACCGGGAAGCAAGGCTCCACGAGTCACACGCTGACCATTGACGCGGGTTCCGTTGGTGCTGCCGAGGTCACGCACGAACAAAAGTCCGTCAGTTTTCGAAATCACGCTGTGTATTTTGGAGATGCTGTCGCTGGGAATTACCAGGTCGCAGACCTCGGGACGACGCCCGACGACGGTGATGTCCTGGGTGATCCGAATTGTTCGATCTCCTTTGTCGGAAATAAGTTGCGCGAGCATCGGCGATCTTTCCAGAACGTTAGGCAGTCGATTCCACAGGGAACATAGTTCGTAAACTCTTGCTTGAGCAATTGTTGCCTCTCTTCGGTGGTGAGTCAAGAACGTGTTCTCGTCGCGGAAGGCGGAATGAGACCGTTCATCCGTATAATCCTCAGGAACCGGCAAATTGCCGTTGCCTTGACGGCAGATACGACGATAGCTAGTCTCTCAAACTCCAGGCAGCCCGTTTGATATGGCCCGGGTTGCATTCCGTTCCGAAGGCCGCTTGGTTGTCGCAACTCTTTGTTGCTCCTGATGATGAGACAACCCGGCAAGACAATTTGCGGTGGCTCGGAGCTTGAGTGAGACCATTCGGATCCGCTCCCGATTTGTATTCGCCTCCAGAGGGAGGGTTCGGGCGGACATTGTTTTGAGACAATACAAAGGAAATTTCGATGTCGGACAACAAGTACGTCTATTACTTCGGTGGTGGCGAAGCGGATGGAAATACCACAATGAAACCGCTCCTCGGTGGAAAAGGAGCCAACCTGGCCGAAATGAATAACATCGGCCTGCCGGTTCCCGCAGGTTTCACCATTACCACGGAAGTCTGTACTTATTACTACGACAACAACCGCAATTATCCCCCCGAGTTGGTCGATCAGGTCAATGCCTCGCTCGCCAAGGTCGAAGAGACCATGGGAGCGAAGTTCGGAGACGCCACCAATCCCCTGCTCTTCTCCTGTCGTTCCGGTGCCCGTGAATCGATGCCGGGAATGATGGACACCGTGCTCAATATCGGCTTGAACGAAGATGTCGTCAAATCTCTGTCCGAACAATCGGGGAACGAGCACTTCGCCTGGGACAGCTATCGTCGTCTGATTCAAATGTACGGCGACGTGGTTCTTGGTCTGAAGCCGGAAAAGAAAACCGATCCGGACTTCTTTGAAGACATCCTCGAACGCGAACTGCACTCGGCTGGTGTCGATCACGAAAAGGACCTTTCCGTCGATCAACTCAAAAAGATCGTCGGCGAATTTAAAGACGTCATCAAGAAACAATCGGGAAGCGAATTCCCGGATGACCCGATGGAACAGCTTTGGGGTTGCATCGGCGCCGTCTTCGGTAGCTGGATGAACGACCGGGCGATCGTTTACCGTCGCCAGTACGGAATTCCTCACAGTTGGGGAACCGCCGTGAACGTGCAGACGATGGTCTTCGGTAACCTCGGTGACACCTGTGCGACCGGTGTGGGCCTGACGCGGAACTGTTCTGACGGAACTCCCGGATTCTGCGGCGACTACCTGATCAACGCTCAAGGGGAAGACGTTGTGGCCGGTACGCGTAAACCGGAACGTGTCGAAGAGACTCTCAAAGACGTCATGCCGGAAGCTTTCGAGCAACTCGACAACATCGGGAAAACGCTCGAACAACATTACAAAGAAGTTCAAGACATCGAGTTCACAGTCCAGGATGGAAAAGTCTGGATGCTGCAAACGCGGAACGCCAAAAGAACCGGATTTGCCGCAGTCCGTATCGCCGTCGATCTGGTCAACGAAGGACTCATCACACCGCAGGAAGCACTCCAGAAAAAACGCATCCCGGCGGACGACCTGAACCAACTATTGCAGCCGATCTTCGATCCCGCCGACAAAGAGAAAGCGGAAAAAGAAGAACGCCTGCTGGCGAAAGGGATCAACGCCGGTCCCGGTGCCGCAACCGGTCAGATCGTATTCCATGCTTCAGACGCTGAGGAAAAATGGAATGCCGATAACGACGTGCAATTAGTTCTCGTGCGTAAGGAAACTAGCCCGGAAGACCTTCGCGGTATGAAAGTCGCCAAGGGGATTCTGACCGCGTTCGGCGGTGCTTCCTCGCACGCGGCTCTCGTGAGTCGGCAGATGGGGAAAACCTGCGTCTGCGGTTGTGCGGCTCTGAATATCAATTACGAAGAAGGAACCGTGACGGTCGGCGAGACTGTCCTGAAAGAAGGTGACTGGATCTCGATCGACGGCTTCTCGGGTGAAGTGTTCGAGGGGAAGATCGAAACGTCACCATCGGAGGTGATGGAAGTTCTGATGGGCAACAAAAAGCCCGAGGAATCCGAAACCTACGGTCGTTACGCTCAATTGATGACCTGGGCCGACGAAAACCGTCGTCTGAAAGTTCGTGCCAACGCTGAAGCGGACGACGCGGAAGCGGCGGTCAAGTTGGGAGCCGAAGGTGTGGGGCTGTGTCGGACCGAGCATATGTTCTTCGATCACCTCGACGAAATTCGCGAGATGATCTTCGCGACCAAGCCGGAAGACCGCGCCAAGGCACTGGCGAAATTGCTGCCGTTCCAACGGGACGACTTCACTCACTTGTTCAAAACGATGGGCGACCGTCCGGTGACGATTCGTCTGCTCGATCCGCCGCTGCACGAGTTCCTCTCGGAACATCACATGCACGACGATCCGGAACTTGGGCCGAAGCTGGCGAAAGCCTTTGATGTCTCTCCAGAGGAAGTTCGTCGCCGCGTCGAAGAACTCGCCGAAACGAACCCGATGCTCGGACATCGTGGTTGTCGTCTCGGGATTGTCTTCTCCGAAATTACCGCGATGCAGGCTCGCGCGATCATGGAAGCGGCTTGCGGGTTGAAGAAGGAAGGGATCGACGTACATCCGGAAATCATGATCCCGCTGGCCGGATTCAAAACCGAATTCGACAATCAGGCCGACGTCGTTCGTGAAACCGCCACCAAGGTTCTCGAAGAACAAGGGGTTGAGGTTTCCTATTCAGTGGGAACGATGATCGAGATTCCTCGTGCGGCTCTGACCGCCGATGAAATCGCCGAGAACGCCGAGTTCTTCAGCTTTGGAACGAACGACCTGACGCAGACGACACTCGGTATGAGCCGTGACGACTATAAAGGATTCATCGGCTACTACCTCGAAAACGATATCGTGCCGGCGGATCCGTTCCAGACGGTCGATCAAACCGGTGTCGGCAAGCTGATGAAAATCGGTGTTGAGGGAGGTCGCTCCACGCGATCCGATCTCAAAATCGGCATTTGCGGCGAGCACGGCGGAGACCCGAAATCGGTCTTCTTCTGCCACGAAATCGGACTCGACTACGTGAGTTGCTCTCCGCGTCGTATCCCGATTGCTCGTCTGGCAGCCGCCCAGCAGGCTCTCGAAGGCTGATCGCCGAAGAGTCATGTAAATCTTCACGGGACAGGGTCGAAATGTCGGCTCTGTCCCGTTTTGCATTGGGGAACCTCAATTCCACTGATATTCCAAGGATTGGTCAGTAAAAAATCGTGAAAAACGGGGAAAGCCGGGTCGCGGGACTCCTCGTTCCCCTTTCCAGAATTCCCTATCCCCGCTACGATATGCGTGTCTGTTGCGAGTCGGCTATTTTGGACCCTGCAGGATTGAGTGCTTCCGGGTGAGCCTGCCTCCCCGGTCCCTTGTCTCTCATTGCAATCACGGTCTTCACAGACATCGCCGACGGACGGAATCAGGATAATTCACGGCGAAACGGAACGGTCAAAGTCATCAGCAGCAAAATCCCGCCTTTGGGGTTGAACGGAGAGCGAATGACTCCCCGGTTATTGAAGTTTCCGTCCTCCCGAGAGTTCTCGGTCAGTCACATGGGTGCCTGACGTTTTTCAAATTCATTGTAAATAGAGCCACAGAGTTATGAAGAAACTGGCCCAGCATCGAAACATTGGTATCTCGGCCCACATTGACTCGGGGAAAACCACCCTGACCGAACGAATTCTGTTCTACGCCGGCCGGATTCACAAGATTGTCGAAGTCCGCAGCGGTGACGGCGGTCCCACCATGGACCACATGGAACTGGAGCAGGAACGTGGGATCACGATTACCTCTGCGGCGACGAGTGTGGAGTGGAAAGATATCTCGATCAACATCATCGATACTCCGGGCCACGTCGATTTTACGGTCGAAGTGGAACGTTCGCTTCGCGTCCTCGACGGTGCCGTCCTCGTGCTGTGCTCTGTCGGTGGTGTGCAATCGCAGTCGCTGACGGTCGACCGTCAGATGAAACGCTACGGGATTCCGCGGATTGCGTTCATTAATAAAATGGACCGCACCGGGGCCGATCCGGATAGCGTCATTAAGCAAATCAAAAACAAACTCGCCGCCAATGCGGTGCCGTTGCAAATCCCGATCGGTAAGGAAGCCAACTTCGAAGGGGTCGTCGACCTGATCGAAATGCGGGCTGTCTATTTTGACGGCGTGCAGGGAGAAATCATTCGGTATGAAGAAATCCCCGAGAATCTCGTCGCGCAAGCGGAAGAGACGCGGGCGGCGATGCTCGAAGAGGTCTCGATGTTTGACGATGACCTCATGGAAGCCGTGCTCGGCGAAGAGGAAATCGACAGCGACCACCTGCGGAAAGTGATCCGCAAAGCAACCATCGATCAGGCCATTGTGCCGGTCATGATGGGATCGGCTTACAAGAATAAAGGGGTGCAGGAACTACTCGACGGCGTATCGCACTACCTGCCTTCTCCGCTCGATCGCGACATCAGCGCGTTGGAAGTTGATTCACTCGATTCGGAAGGTGAAAGCGAACCGAAACGTGTTCCGCTCTCTACCGATCCGGATGCACCACTGGTCTGCATGGCGTTTAAAACCGTCGTGGAGCAGTTCGGGCAGTTGACCTACACCCGGATCTATCAGGGAACGATCCAAAAGGGAGAAAGCTACACCAACGTCCGTACGGGGCAGAAAACCCGCTTTGGTCGCTTGGTTCGTATGCACTCCAACGACCGCGAAGACCTCGACACCGCCGGTCCGGGCGACATTATCGCCCTGGTCGGGATTGATTGTGCCTCCGGGGATACGTTCGTCGGTGACGACATCAACGTAACGCTGGAAAACATTTACGTCGCCGATCCGGTCATTCGGCTCTCGATCGAACCGAACAGCCGCGACGATGCCGATAAACTAGCCAAGGCCCTCGAACGTTTCCGTCGCGAGGACCCGACTTTCCATGTTTCTTCTGACGAAGAGACCGGGCAAACGATCATCGCCGGCATGGGACAGTTGCACCTCGAAGTGTACATCGAACGCATTAAACGCGAGTACAAATGCGAATGTACGGTGGGTGAGCCTCGGGTTTCTTATCGCGAACGTCCGACAATGCCGGTCGAATACAGTTATCGGCATAAGAAGCAGTCGGGTGGTTCCGGTCAGTTCGGTGAAGTGAAAGGACAACTGGAGGTCATTCCGGAAGAGGAAAACATTCCTTACGAGTTCGTCAACGAGATCTCGCAAGGACGCATTCCGAAAGAGTACATTCCGGCTGTCGATAAAGGATTCCAAAGAGCTCTCGCCAAAGGACCGCTCATCGGTTCGGAGGTGGTGGGTGTCCGCATGAAACTGCAGGACGGTAGCTACCACGATGTGGACTCGTCCGAAATGGCGTTTAACATCTGTGCGTTTGACTGTCTGAGAAAGATCCTGCAAAGCGAAGCCAAAGTGGCGTTGCAGGAACCGATCATGCTGCTCGAAGTGGAGGCGCCCGAGGAGTTTCAGGGGTCGGTCACCGGTCACATCTCCTCGAAGCGAGGGATCGTGAATGCGTCCGAAGTTCGCGCCGGAACGGTTTACATGACCGCGGAGATTCCGCTGGCCGAAATGTTCGACTACGCCAACGAACTCCGTTCGATGACGCAGGGTAAAGGAACATTCAGCATGGAATTCAGCAAGTACTCACAAGTGCCGAAGAATATCCAGGAAGAAGTGATCGAAAAACGTCGTCGCGAAGAAGAAGAGAAGAACAAGTAATTCTTCGTGCGATGATTGGAAATAATCACACCCCGTGGAGTGTTTCACTCTACGGGGTGTTTTTTTTGGGAGCGATCGGCTGTCAGGAATCAGCCGTCAGTTGTTAATTTGGGACCTTGGACCGGTACAGGGGCAGGACATAGGTAACAGTTTAGATTCAAGACAGAGTTGGCGCGCCGCCTATCACTTTCTGAATACCGACTCCTGCTTCTTAAATCCTCCACTCACAGCCCTGCGATCAGCATTTCCTCTCCCAGCTTCTTCTCCGCTTCAAAGACGGGAACCAGAAGTTCTTCGATTTCCTGCTCTTCCTCGGCGGTCAGGATCCGACCGGGAGGTCGCGGCGGACCAAAGTCGAGTCCCGTCAATTTGAGTCCATGTTTCAACATGGTGATATTGAAGCTGTCCCCTTCCCGAGCCCGGTAATGCTCGATCGGCAGAATCATCTCCTGTAACTTCATCGCTTCTTCGTACATACCGGTTGCCAGAGCTTCATACATCGCGAGAGTCAAGCGGGGGCAAAGGTTGCCGGCTCCCGAGGTGTATCCTGTGCTTCCCGCCAACATGAAGTAGGGGGCGAACCGTTCGGCGGAACCGCACAACCACTGCGTGTCGGACTGGTCAGCGAGAACTGTTTGCCGAAAGATCGAGAGGTTGTTGACGGAATATTTGACGCCGACCATTCGCGGGTCGCGAGCCAGATTGAGGAGCAGATTGTCGGAAGGGAGCTCCGCTTTTTTATAGATCATCACCGGACAGCGCAGCTCTTTCATGACATCACGATAATAAGCGAGAGCGCCCTGATCGCTGAGATAGGGATGACCGAACGGCATGAACATCACCCCATCCGCTCCAGCCGCCAGCGCTTCAGAGCCAACTTTCATCGCTGAACTGATCTGTTGACCGATGGGAGCGAAAATTGTGGCCGAATCCCCGGCAACTTCGCGCGTGACTCGCACCAGTTGGACGATTTCATCATCGGCCAGACTATGAAATTCACTGGTCCCGGCTCCCGGCAGAAAGACGCGCATTCCGGCATCAACCAGATTTTGCAGATGCTCGGCCTGCTTGGTGAGATCGAGCCCCCCTTCGGGATGATAAGCGGTTAACGGGACCAGATGGACATTTTGCAGGCGTGCGGTATCGAAATCGTTCGGCATCATTAACTCCTCAAATAAAGGTGATGTTGCAGACTACTCGACGAGAGGCGAAAATAGAATCAAAAATCATCCGTAGAGAGGACTTTGCCCGGAGGTTAAATTCGGATAGCCTAGCAGCGTGTTGAGAAACGGATTTGTTGGCGAGAATGAGAGTTTTGAGATGAGCACGAGGAAAAAATCGCAGGTGAATCCCGTGATTCAGCGAGAATTTTTGACGATGTGATTCAACTCAAAAAGCCATTCGCGGCAAAATTGAGTTTTTCAACGGGCTGTTAGAGCCACATTTCCCCCAGCCTATCGAGAATAGATTCGTTCCGATGGATCAATCGGACCTTCAGACCATACATCCCATCACTCGCTGGGTTCGCTTTGCGTGCCTGTTGGAAGTGTGCGCGCGGAAGCCGGGGAACGTCCATCGCGACAAAGCGTTTGCCGACCTCGATCACAATGATTTCATCAAATCAGCCGATGTGATTTCACCTCTGTTTGAGAAGACGATCGAACGCGGCGTCGGGCCCACGATTCTGAAAGCTGTCCAGCAGACGCACCAGAAAGTGGGCAAGAATACGAACTTGGGGATGATTCTCTTACTGGCTCCGCTGACTGCGGTGCCGCTTCACGTTCCCGTTTTTGAGGGCATCGGCAAGGTCCTCAAAAATCTGACAGTGGAAGACAGCCGCTGCGTTTACGAAGCGATCCGGCTGGCGTCGCCGGGAGGCCTCGGAGATGTGGACGAACAGGATGTCCAGGACGAACCGACTTTGCCGTTGGTTGAGGTGATGGAGCTTGCCAAAGATCGCGATAATATTGCGTTGCAATATACGAATGAGTTCGACGACATTCTGCATTATGGACTGGAACAATTGGCGCTGGAGCTCGGCTTTGTCGATCGCTGGGAGAATTCGATCATCCGCTTGCATCTGAAGCTGATGGCTCATCTTCCCGATTCACTCATCGCGAGAAAATGTGGACGCAGTCTGGCGGAAGAAGCCAGTTTGAGAGCACGAACGGTCCTGGAATCGGATTGGCCCGATTACGAAATCTGCTGGGGAATCCTGAGTGAATTCGATGACTGGTTGCGTGCCGACGGCCATCGTCGAAATCCGGGAACGACGGCGGATTTCGTGGTGGCGTGCCTGTATGCCGGCTTCCGCGAGGGAATCATCACGCCTCCCCCGCTCGAATCACTTCCGCTCGAAGGATGATCGATCCCGAATCTGTTATCATGAAGAGTCAGTTACTCAGACGGGAGAACTTATGTCGGCAGAATCCTGGAAAGTTCGCGTGACGAAAGACCATCTGGTTTTCAGCGCGGCACATTTTATCACGTTCAATGGAAATATCTGCGAACGCATCCACGGGCATAACTGGCGCGTGGCGGCGGAAGTGGAAGGTCCGCTGGATGAAAATTATTACGTCTTCGACTTCATTGCTCTCCGTGACGGCTTGCAGAAGATCGTCAACGAACTCGATCACCGGGTACTTCTGCCGACAAAACATCATTCGATCAAAGTCGTGGCCAACGAACGGGAAGTTGAAGCGACGTTTGAAGAGCGTCGCTGGGTCTTTCCGGCAGAAGACTGCATTCTATTACCAGTGGAAAATACGACCGCCGAGCTCATTGCCCGGTGGATTGCTCACCGGTTTCTCGATCAACTCACCGCCGAACAGACTGCCGGCATGCAGGCCCTCACACTGGAGGTCGAAGAAAACTTCGGACAATGGGGTTCGGTTCGCATCGAGGTCGAATGACTGAGCTTACTGAGCAGCTGAGTGAGAACCGGAAGGAGAACCGGTGATCGGCATCCCCTGAGGAAGCGGACGTCCGGCGACACGGAGATTGCTCTCGTGGGCGTATTTTTTGAGTTTCTGATAGGTTTCAAAACTATCGGGATGCACCCAGAACGTGCAAGTGGTTCCCGGAGAGGCGGAGCGAACCGCGATCAGGTAGCGGGACGTGGAACTTGTCGCTTGTGGGATAGTTTCGCGGATGATGGTTTCTTCATCGGGAACGAGCGCGAATTTTGAGAGCACGATCCGGATTTGTGTGTTGCCCGACCGCAATTGATCGAACTGTGATTGCTGTTCCTTTTCCACCAGATATTGCATGCGGAAACCCCTGATTGGTCCGAGCTCTCCGGAATGGCTGTTGGCTCGCAATAACCAGCTTTGTTTGGATCGGATCCGGTCTTTCAGCCGTTCCAGTAGTTCTTCAAGGGGGACGGCGGCAATCGTGTTGTTCGAGATTAAAAAATGAATTTCTTTTTCTTTCACGAACTGACTGACGGGAGTCATGTCGTGGCGCAGCACCTCCGCTTCCGGCTGCCTGGTTTCTGCAAGTTGTTGCTCTTCGGCTTCCTCGCTCTTCAACAGGGACATAAGGCGTTCGATGTCGTTCCGGTTCTCAGAGACCGTCTCGCTTTTTTCCGACAGGGATTCTTTGGCAGTTTCATAGCTGGATTTGATTGTTTTCAGTTCCGCATCGAGTGATTTCAGTTCCGCTCGAACAGACGCCAGCTTCGCCTCCGCATCCAGGGATTGCCGTTCTTCTTTGCTTAAACGACTTTTTAATGCGGCGAGTTGTGTTTGTAGTGATTTTCGTTCGGTTTGTTGTCGTTCGTAACGGACAAATAAAGCCGGATCAGGCTCTTCAGTTACGTCGATAATCACAGGGTCGGCAGGAATCATCGGTTCGGCCTCCGGTTGTTGAGGAGGAGACCATAATTCTGCGTCGGTCGTGCCGACAATCATGGGAGGAGCCGGCTCGTATAGATTCTGCTCGTCCTGGATGACTGCTTCTTCTTCCGGAGCGTCCTGAAAAATGGGGGCCTGGCTGACGCGCATCCCGGCGACAACAATCAGGATAATCAAAATCCCCACGATATTGGCAATGATGTCGAGGAAGGAGTCCGAACTGATTTCGGCATCCCCCTGCTTTCGATTTCGTCTGGCCATTTAGTTTCGGCTCCCTTCCTGATTCGGGAGCGATCCCATGTACTTCACGCCGGACAGCAGTCCCTGTTTTTCGAAGTACGGTTTGAGTCGTTCGTAATTCTGTCCCCCGTTTGGGTAAACATAGAACTTGACCTGCGGACGCCAATAGAACTGGTCGGGCGGTTCCGGCCAATCCTGAACGCGGCTGCGCAGTTCCTCGACAGTGAGTTTCATCAACTCCTGAGTTTCGACATTCTCAGGGATCCGAATGGTCTTCCGGTCATCAATTCGCATCGCTCGGTCGGAAATCGCGACGTTGAGCGGTCTTTCAAACGGCATTTTTCGGGAGGGAGTGTCGGGGCGAGAAGTGACGGGACCAGGTTGCCCTTGAGACGTCGTGGAGGGAGTCCCGGAGGATTGACTTCCCCCCTCCCCTTTGGCGGTCCAGGGATTGACCTGTCCCGTCGAACGCGAGTTGTTGCCGACTCCTTGACCCGAGCGCGATTGCTGTCGATCGCGTTCGATTGCCGTCAGAGCATCCGGCGCATTGGCGGCTTTGAACGCATCGGAAATTTTGGTCGGAGGATCGGTTCCCGGTTCGTCGAATATGGAAAGTTCAGAAGGAGATTTCGTGGGATTCGCGGCTGTCGGTTGATCGACGTTCTTCATGGTTCCCGAACCGAATGTCTCTTCATCGGAAGTCGTCCCAGTAATGGGGCGGCTTTCTTCGGCGACCCGCGGATCGAGACGGTGCGGTTCGTTCGATCGGTTATCACCCTGTCGATCGTTGGTGGAACCTTGACCGGTTCCCCGAAATTCTCTCATTTCCGCATCATTCAGAGGAACTTTCTGGAGTCCACGAGATGTCTGGACAAATTTGAAACGTCTTCTCGGTGTGTTCCCGTTTCCAGCAGTCGGGCCGCTTTCCTCATCTCCAAATCCAGAACCAGAGGAAGAACCTCTCGAAAACCCGCCGCCCAGATAATCTCCTTGAGAGAGTTGTTGCTGAAGTTCGCGCGGGTTGTAGTCTGGAAACAGCGACTTGGCGATTGTCGGAGGGTTGCCGCGACGTTGGAGTTCCTGTTCGACCGCGAGTTCGATTGCCTGTTTGGCGGAGGGGGTGATGTCCGGATAGACCAGTTCCTGGTCCTGATCGACCAGTTCATACCCGAAGGGCTGTTCGTAATGTTGCAGTAATTGTCGAGCACCGTAGTAAGCCGGAATCCCGTCCGGTCGAACAATGAGCAATACATAAGGGCGGCTCGAACGTCCCGATGCTTGATTATCTTGAATCCAGTACTGTTCCGCGGCATGAACGCCCGAGAGCAAAGGATTGTCTCGATTCGAGAATCCCACCAGATCCCGCTCGGTCAACTCAATCCCTTCCGGGACAAAACGGATGACGCCGCCGGTGCATTCGATCAGAATGGGACGCCGCGTCGTGCCGTGTTGACCGTCGTAAGGGACGACTTTCAGAACGTTCGGGGTCTCGCGCGGTGCGTTGGCTAATTGGCGATTTTTAAGTTTTTGTCGATCGAGCTTTTCGGAAAGCAGACGAGATTGACTGGCCAGAGACTCCAATTGCGAGTCGAGATCCGCGTCGCGCTCTTGAAACTCCGAGAGAGCCGATTGGGCGTTCGTCAAAATCGTTTGTCGTTTATCAATTTCAGCCTGGGCAGTGACGATTTTAGACCGGATTGATTTAAGGTCCTCCGTTTCGTTCGATTCCTGTGACTGTAGACGGAGAATCTGCTTCCGCAGAGTGTTGAGTTCCGCCGTCAAATCGGGGGGAACGGGTTTGGTCTCCCGTTCGACGAAGTCCGGCTTCGGCGCTTGCAGGGGAGCCGGTGCTGGTTTGGGAAGCGGTCGTCGTTCGAGAGTCGCTGTGGCTCCGAGTTCGACCTCCCAGCTCGGCCATGCTTCGATCTCGTCCTGTTCTTCACGAATGATTGGTTTGGAGGTTCGGGCGACTCGCTTCGCTTGGGCCTGTCTGACGGCGTCATCTCGAATCTGTCGGGTGGTGATGACCAGCAAGACCAGCAGCGCCCCCATCGCGCACAACAATACCGCCAGAAACGGAAACAGCGAGACGTTTGTGTTGTGACGAGCGCGACGACTCATAAAGATTCCAGACGTTCAATCAGATTCGCTTTCCTTCAACGGCCAACATTACGCAACCCGATTCAGGGACTTGGAAGTCAAAAGATGCACGGCGGCATTCAGATTATGCAACACTTCTTCCAACTTGTTGCTGGCGGTGATGGCCGCCAGATTTTCGTTAAGCCGATTGCTGACCGACGCCAGAGATTCTTCTCGATTCAGCAGCTGCACCAGGAGTTCAGTCTGCTTTTGGAGTTCCCCTTGCTGCTCGGACAACTGATTCGTCCCGGTCCGGAGTTCAGATTGCCAGGAGTTGAGTGTTTGTTCGAGCGATTTCGTGATCGCTTGTTGCAACTGACTTTCCTGGGAATGCAGACTTTCCACCCAGGTTTGGCGTGTCCGGTCGAGAGCTTCCGACCAGAGACGCATCTGTGCGTCGACCATTTTTCGTGTCTGCGAGAGTAGCTCGTCAGCCGCTTGTTGTTCCGCCTTGATCAGCGGACTTGTTGGTTCCGCTTCGCGGGAGTTCATTCGATAGGCGACTTCCTCGATACCGAGATCTTCGACTTCACTGAGGATTTGCTGCTCCAGTCGTTCCACCAGAAAAGAGGCAAAGACCAGCACCAGAGAGAGCGTCAGTGCCAGAGCCGTCGTATCAAAGGAGACCGATAGTCCTCCGACCACCTCAGAGAGCGAGTTTTGAAGTTCGGTGAGCGAAATATGAGCGATGGCCATCGTGATTCCGATGACGGTTCCCAGAAACCCGAGAATCGGCACGGCCCAGGTGACCGTTCGCACCAGTGCATAACTCTCGTGGAGTTTGTCGGCGGCGCGGTCGGCGAGATATCGAAGATGTTCCTCGACAGTTTCCTGGCTTTGGCCGGGGCGCAAGTAGTTCGCGACATCACGCATTCGCGTAATAAACCACGAGTTCTGGAATTGTGCAGGGAGGGATTGAATTCGGTGCTTCAGTTCAGCCCCGAAATTGCGATCCGTCTGATCGATGTTTTCAAAGATCTCAAAACGCAGCGCCGCTTTTTCCGTACCGACGGCAATCGCTTTGAAGAACAGAACCGCCATACCTACGAAAAAGAGATAAGTGGTCGCATACTCGAGTGGATGGCTGCAAAAATATCGTTGAGCTAAATCCTGAAATCGGGGCAAATACGGAATCGCCAGATAGAACCCGATTGTGAACGCTCCTCCCCACAGAATGGGCGATTGAGAAATCGCTGTGAGAGTCGAGGAAGATTCATGCGAATAGGTATTTTGACTGTCTGGCATCCCGGACTCTCCTTAGTTCCGTTCTTTGACGAATGCCCCGGCGCACCAAGGCTCAGCGTGAGTCGATTCCGTGCAGATTTTCTCCATCGGGAATGAGAGGACTCACTATCAATAAAATCGGCGTTAAAACCGTCAAGTTTGATCTTTTCCTCAAATTCGCTCTGTCTGAATTTCTTCTGGCGAAGGATAGCATTTCTAAACCTATTCCAAATAGTGATTTAGGAAGCCTCTGGGAGAACTTCCGCCTTCCTTGAGCGAATCTCATTAAACAGGCACAGTCTGGTCGGATCGAAGGGCCGCCTGACTGGAGAAAACAGGGACAAATTCGTATCCTTAAGAGCCCGAATCTTGCTTCGGCCAAAGGGACTTTCCCTTTACACGGCAATACCTTGCAACAAATATGAGCCTTCCGCGAAGACGTCCGACGGACTGAATCCTCTATGGCAGATTCCCGAAATCCAAAATCTGACGATTTTCCCAAGGAGGAAGCCGACCGGTTTCGCCAACTGCTGGGCTACCTGAATTTTTCTGAAGGAAAGCCCGATTCTGCTTTTCAGAAACATCTGAATGAGCTGTTTCCCATCTACGACGCCAAAGGATGTTGGTCCGAGTTACGACAGCATCTGCTGGATTCGCTCGAGCGGCTTGAAGAAACCTCTGAGGCGTTTGCCAATGCCACACAAGCGCGAGCCGTGATTCAGATCACTTTCGATGAATTGTTACCGGTTTACCGGGAATTTCACCGGGATCTCCTGTTTCATGTGCCGGAAGAAATGTTTCAGCAACCTTTCTTTCTGGCCCGCGTCTTTGAAGCCGTCCTCGCCCAAGGCGGACCGTGGGAAGAAACCGATCGCGTGACTCGTGGAGCGATGGCTTCGCTGAATAATTTTCTTGGCTATCGTCCGGTCGCGGTTCTCGAAAACGAACAACAGATGGAGCCGTATCCGCACGAGCGTTATCGCCCCGTGCCGATTTACATTCGAGGAGCCGGTGTTGCCCACGGGCCGTATGAAGAATTAATTGCCGGTACGATTCAGTTTTTTCAGGAGACACCGCGCGAAATCCTGTTGGAATCGTACTTCGATCTCGACCGCATGGAGGAACTGGCGGTTGATATTCGGGCACACGATCATTTGCACCCGGTCAACAAGCGTACGAATTACATGTTCGGTGAGTGGGATCCTCATCAGATCAATAATCAGGGATTCTACACGCGGTTCATCATCCGAAAAATCATTCTCGATGCCCTGCTGCATTGGATGGCCGATCATTCCGAGATTCCGCGTGAAGAATTGTTGTATGATGCGGCGGCGGTTCTTTGCGGTACGGCTCTCATGGCGTCATCCATCAGCGGAGCCGGTCCCGATACGCATTCGTCCGACGTTTCTTTGACCTCCTTATTACCGAAGGTTGCCCGTCAGCGGGATGCCTTTTACGAGCGTCTCATCGAACAAGCCGAAGGGAAGCGAGCAGAGCGATTGCTGACCGCTGCTCGCATGACTCAACAACCTTTCGGTCACGTGCGGCAATATCTGAATATGCATTTGGCCCGTTACGGTGCCAATCAGGTTCAGCATCGCCAGATCGCCAACCTCTACGCCCGGATGGGATTCACGGCAGAAGCCCGCCAACAAGCGAGCATTATTCCCTCGACGTCCGCTCGCTTTGAAACCGAAATCGAGTGTCTCGTCACGGCAGCTCACCTGAAATTGGAGGCGGGAAAGCTGGAAGCCGCTGCTGCTGATGCGCGCGAGTTGGAATCGCTTCTCCATCGCGGGATCGAATGCGGAGCCTTCGTCGATCCCTGGAATATTCTTGGTTTCCAGGCCCAGTTTCCACTCTTCACCGCCCGGGAAGACAGCGTTCCCGATCATCGCGCCGAGATCTTGTTGTCGCTGATGGAGTCGGTTTTCGGCGTCTTCTCTCAGGTGATGGGAGAAGCAGCCGCCCAAGGGAATACCGAACTTCAGGATTCAATCAAGAAAAGGTTTCACGTCCTGGCTCACTTTTGGGATCGCTACGCCACCACCACCATTGAGGACCTACCGCAAGTCTCCGGGAATGAGAGTTATCTCTCCGCGTCCCGCGTCTCATCGGGTTTGCTCGATTGGCGCGACGCCGGTGAAGAGGCCGGCAACATTTCGTTCTGGCGGACCAAAGTCACCGAATTCGAATCGGCCAAAGCCTATTCTCTATTGGTGACCGCTCTGATCGGTAAGCAGGATTATGTCGCCGCGATGGCGTTGTGTATCCACTGGCTGAGCGAGGCCGATACGATTGGATTGGAATCGGGACTGCATTCGATTCATGACCAGTTCCGAAACTGGGTCAAAGCGGTCTCCCAAAATGTCCCTCCCGAAGATCGTTGGTCGCTCTTGAGTCGTTTTTTCGATTATATCGAAGTCAACGCAGGCCCCTTTTGGGACGTTCCGACGAATGAATCCCTCGACCTGGATTTCGATGACGACGATGACGATTATGACATCGACGATCTGCTCGAGCCCGATTTTGAAGATTCGCTGTTCGACGATGATGAGGACGATGACGAAGATAACCCGTTTGAAGCCTCATTCGGAGACATTCCATTTCAGGATTCCGCCGAAGATGGCGTGACCGGAGAAACACTCGATGGGGGCTACAGTCTCGATCCGACGGAATTCGAACTGTTGTATCGAGAACTCGAACCTCACCTGAAGTTTGTACTCTCATTGTCGCAAATGTGGCAGATGGCCTCGACCTCATTGAACGAATCTTTCCGCCCCGATTCGGAAGACGATCAGAAGTCGGAGGAACCCCCTCTCAATGAGACCCAACGGGCCACCATCCTTAACTGGTATCGCAAAGCGATCGATTTGCAAAAACAGCTCACACGCCTGTTGGTGGCGGTCTGGGAACAGGATATCGAAGGAGGACAGGGCGACCACGATTCAAATGTCGAATACGACATTCAGCTCCAATCAAAATTTCACCTGCTGTACGCGATTATTAATTCCTACGTCAATGCTTACTTTGCCTCCTGGTCGCTGTTGTGCTTACTCGGGAAGGATTCTTCTGCCCTCGCCGAAGATCCCGACGAACGATTGATGATTGATTACTTCCGAGCCATCTTTCAACGACAAACCGATCAAGTCCGCGCATTAACGCCGCGGTTGCTGGAAAGATTTCGCAAACACCCCCTGCTGTACGTTCCCTTCGAGAACGGTGGACAGCCGGGGCCGGTCCTCGCAGCGCGCCGATTGCAGACGTTTCTGCGATTTCTGCTCACACAGCTTCCTCAAATGGGCCTCGTTTACGAAACGTACGAAGTGCTTTACACGGCGTATCGGATGGAACGGGAACATCGTCCGGCCGGTCCTCCGGTCACTGAATTCGATCAACTGTTTCGGACCGCGATCAGCAGTACTCTCAAGTGCGTCGTCACTTCTTCCGAAAAATGGAAGTCGGGACGGTATTCGAACGAAGAACTGACCGACCTCGTTTCCGATATCGTCGAGCATTATCTGGAATTGTGGTTAAAACACTCTCGTTCGATGCGTCTGTCGACCGTTGAAGCCCTCAGCGATGATGAAACGATGAATGAGGTTCGCGAGTTCATCATCAAATACGGGGCCGATCTCTTTCACGCCCGGATGCTCTCCCTTGGGAACGTCCGTGCGATCCTGCATTCCGGGATCGAACCGTTTCTCGATCATCTCGCGAATCACGCCGATCCCCTGCATCCGATCCATTTGATTGAAGACCTCGAAGAAAACGTCATCAGTCGCGACGACGCGATCGATTATCTGGAATTGATCTACGGTTCGGTGGTGGATAAATTCGATCGCTTCCTCGAATACAACTCGACGACCACTCATTCCGATTACGGAGAGAAATTTTTCTGTTTTCTCGATTTCTTACGGGTCGAAGCGGATTACGAACGGGATGCCTGGAAAATGGCCCCCGTGGCGATCGCTCACGAAGTCCTCTGCCGACAGGGTAAGCGGGACGCTGCCATGATGTGGGAACACATTTTCCAATTACGTTCCGCAGAGATGGCCGAGCAGCACATCAAAAAATTGCGGGATTTGCAATCGCGTTACGGCATGACGCTTCCCTCTCTCGCCGACCATCTCGAAGAACGTTTTGTGAAGCCATTGGCAGTCAACCGGATGTTGGCGCTGGTTCCGCGTGCGGTGGAAGAAGTTCATGACGGAGAAGAAAAGTCCCCGGCGTTTGAGGATCTGCGTGCCGAGATCGAAGCCTATCTCGCGACCAGCGCGGGATCGGCAGTCGATATTCCTCTCTGGTTGAAGACTCTTGAAAAGGAACTCGATCAAATTGCCGACCGGGAACAAGGGACCGTCTGGAACTCTCCCCAACCGGTGTTCGAACTCTCGCAAACATGTATCAATCTGCGAGACATGAAGCGTCAAATGAAACTCATGAGCACTCCGGTCAAACGACCGAAAAAGTCGAATAAAACGAAAAAAGCGTCTCCTCCCAAACCGCCGCCGGAACAGAATAAAGAGAACGACGAAGACGAGTGAAACGTCTAAAACGGCACCGGCAGCAGGAAGGCGTGTTGTTCGAAGAGCGCCAATTTACCATGTTCGCTGATATCCTGTGTGAAAAACAGCAACACGGTGAACGCGAAAATGGCCGCGAAGCTGAGCAGCTTCATGCTCCACCGCAACCACCAGCGGGAACGAGTTTTCTCGGGACGCATCCCGCGCGAATACGCCCAACCGGTGATGATTCGAGCCGGAAAGATGCTCACCAGAAAGACCAGAGTCGCCACCCACATTGCGTCTTCAGGTAACAGTCGGACTTTCAACAAGTACAACGGCAACGCTAAGGCATAGGTGAATAACACCGCCAGAAAGGCCGCAATCGGTGCATGAGCCCAGATCCGACGGGCGACTTGACGATTGCCGATCGCTTTCCAGCGATTCTCGGCCGCCACGTGTGCCTGGAGAAACGGCAGCCAGCCGAACACCACGACCAGGCAGAGTCCGCCGACGATGGTGACGATGATACGTCCCCCCTGGGAGCTGTTTGCCGCGGCAAATAACAGCGTGGGAGGAACGATCCACAGGAGTGCTCCAAGAAACCCTTTGAAACCTAACAGGAAGTGGTGCTTGATGCGGAAACTGTGCAAATAGGACCGCAGATGTTGTTCCGCCGTCTCCCAGTAGGAGCCCGCTCGCATCTGCCGGGAAAACCACAGCACGTTCTTGAGCGGACGGAAAAAACATCCCAACGAGCCGCCCCGTGCCAGCGCGAAAACCAGATGCAATCCAACAAACAGAGAGGCCGCATACGTCAATCCCTGCCAAAACAGATAGCGGTCGCTCCCTGGGCTGATAATCGCGATATCCCCCGCTACGCCGGAGAGAAGTCGCAGCGGAAACATCCACAGCCAGAATCCGAGAACGATCGATCCGATCCGCGGCGCGACATCGATCAAATGGAACGCCGATCGGATTTTTCCCGTGCGGGCGACGCGTCCTTCCGCTTCCAGCAGATAGCCGAGCACAAAGAAGTTGACGACCGGCACCGCTGCCAGAACAGCCAGAAACAAAATCAGGCTCGCCACTCCAAACGCGTGCCGGACAATCCACGCCATCGCTCGCAGAGGATGACGGAGCGGTCGCGGAAACGGGGCGAGTTGTCCGAAGCCGTCATCGTCCAGAAAGACGGCGATCTCCACCGGTTCCTCTGCGAAAAACGGTTCTGTCACCGTCTCAACGGGATGAGACTCCGAGGGTGTCGGTGGTGTGGACGTCATGCTCATGATTATCACCGTATCGAAGAGCGGAACAACATTTTTCCGCGAACATCGAACTCAATTACCCTGAAATATAGGCTGTCGTTTCAGGATTCGGTCGAAAATCCGGGAATCGTTTGAAACCCGATCGGCGACGCGCTGGTATATTGCATTGAGATCCATCTGTGAACGATACCGATTTCCTGAGATTCCGGCTCGATGAAGAAACTTCGCATCATCCTGTCTCCGCTGTTTGTGGTGCTGACCATCGCGTTGATGATCGGTATGACGATTCGTAGCGATTTCGACAAGGCTCCCCTCCCCTCGACCATTCCTGCGGTCACTGATTTCGACGAAACCGTCAGAGCAGTCAATGCGGCACTCGCCGCCCGACGGCAGGAAGCCGGCTACGAACATCTGACACCCGCCGACGACTTCACGGTCTTGCGGCGTCTGTCGTTGTCTCTGCATGGAACCATCCCATCGTTGGAGGAAATTCGTCAGTTCGAACAAGCCGCTCAACGGAAGCCCGAACAGGAAACCGACCTGCTGACCCGCTGGACCGAACGTCTGCTCAACGATTCCCGGTTCTCCGACTATTTCTCCGAGCGTCTGGCTCGCAGTCTCGTCGGAACGGATGGTGGACAATTCATCGTCTACCGCCGAGACCGGTTTGTCGATTGGCTCGCCGAACAGTTGGAAAATCATCGCCCCTGGGACGACATCACGCGCGATGTCATCGCCGACAAAGGGCTCTGGACCGGCAAGCCGGCCGTGAACTTCATCACCGCCGGTGTGGCGGGAGACGATCTCGATCACGAGGAACTGACCGGAAAGACCGTTCGCGCCTTTCTCGGGCAACGGATCGACTGCGCTCAATGTCACGATCATCCTTTCGATGACTGGAAACAGTCCGATTTCGAGGGGCTGGCCGCTTTCTACGGACAGGTCAATCTCACTCTGGTCGGAATCGAAGACAAGACCTCTCTGGAATACGAAGTGGAAGATCGTTTCACGCTCGAAACGCGCGAAGTGCAGCCCGCCGTTCCTTTCGGTCCCGATTGGCTTCCCGCAGAAGGGACGCGGCGTCAGCGACTCGCCGGCTGGATCACTCACGACGACAATCGCCGCTTTCGCCGCGCCATCGCCAATCGAGTTTGGACGTTGATGTTCGGTTCCCCCTATTTTACGAAGATCGCGGTGGACGACCTCCCCGATCCGCCCGCAGAGCCGGACTTGCTCGATGTGCTGGCGGATGATTTCGCCGCTCACGATTTTGATCTCCGACGCCTCGTCCGCGTGATGGCTGCGACCGACCTCTTTCGCTCGTCGTCCGCTTCCGACGCCGAGACCGATCAGGAATACGAAATTCTCAAGGAATACTGGGGCGTCTTTCCGATGACGCGCTTGCGTCCCGAACAATTGATCGGCTCGATGTTGCAATCCTCGTCAGTGAAAACCATCGATCAGAATTCGCATCTCCTGTTTCGGGCCATGCGGTTCTTTCGCGAACAGGATTTCGTTCGCGATTACGGCGATCTCGGACCCGACGAACTCGACCAGCGATCGGGAACCATCACCCAGGCGCTGTTACGAATGAACGGGAGTCTGACCAGGGAACTGATTGAGGCCAACCCCCTCAATTCGACCGGACGCGTGGCCAACTTTTCCGAAAACGATCGCGAATGTATCGAGAACAGTTATCTCGTCTGTCTCACTCGCCGCCCTTCCCCCGCAGAGATGACCTACTTCGAACAACAGCTCGCAGAACTCGACGGCCAACAACGGACGCACGCCGTCGTCGATCTCTACTGGAGTCTGTTCAATTCACTGGAGTTCTCATGGAATCACTGAATTTCACCACCTCTGCCGTGACTCGACGCGACGTGCTCCAGCTCTCCGCTGGTCTGGGTCTGTCGTTCCTGATGCCGGCTCTCGATCTGAAAGCCGCCGAAAAACGAGGCACAGAACGGCAGAAATCGGTGATTGTGGTCTGGCTCGCCGGCGGTCCTTCACAACTGGAAACGTGGGATCCGCATCCCGGCACCGAAATCGGCGGCCCGACAAAGTCCATCAAGACGAAGATTTCCGGAGCGGAAATCGCGTCTCTGTTTCCCCAGACCGCCGAGCAGATTCATCATCTCAATATCATTCGCTCCCTGACGTCGAAGGAAGGGGATCACGAACGGGGCACCTATATGCTGAAAACCGGCTACCGTCCCGATCCAACGACGATTCACCCTTCACTCGGGGCGATTATCACTCAGCAGGCTCCCAACAAAAATCTCGAAATCCCGCAGCACATCTCGTTCGGCGACGGTTCCTGGCCTGCCCGCGGCGGTTATCTCGGCGATCAATACGACGCCTTCCGAATCTACGATCCCGGCAACGGGCTGCACAACATGGAAATGCCGGTCGGAGACGATCGGCAACAACGCCGTCTCGGGAATCTCGAAGTGATCTCGAAAGCCTTTGAGGCCCGACGCCGTCCCGCCGCCAAACTGTCGCTGCACCGAAAAACGCTCGACGACGCCCTCACCATGATGTCGTCCGAGCAGCTCCAAGCGTTCAAAATTGACGACGAGCCGCAGGCCCTCAAGGACGCCTACGGCGATACCAAGCTGGGGCGCGGTTGCCTCGTCGCTCGACGTCTGGTGGAGAGCGGTGTCCGGGCGATTGAAGTCTCCATGACCGGCTTCGACACTCACGCCAACAACTACGAAGGGATGCAGACGCAGGCCGAGATCCTCGATCCCGGTCTGGCCACGCTCATTCGCGATCTGAAAGAACGGGATCTGCTCGACTCGACGGTCGTGATGTGCCTCGGGGAGTTCGGACGGACGCCGAAAATCAACGGCCTCGACGGACGCGATCA
Source organism: Planctomycetaceae bacterium (assembly GCA_014762625.1). GTDB lineage: Bacteria > Planctomycetota > Planctomycetia > Planctomycetales > Planctomycetaceae > JABURQ01. Next base: position 29,819 of record JABURQ010000034.1, read on the forward strand.
CTGGCCGACCGGCTTCTCCTGCCTCCTGGGAGGAGGCAGTTTGAAAAGCGGCGTTGTGATCGGCGAGACCGATCCGACTGGCGAGAAGAAAGACCCGCAAGATCCGGTCCCGGTCGAGAATCTGTTCACGACGGTGCTGCATCAACTCGGCATCGATCCTCAGAAAGAACTGATCACTCCCATCGGCCGCCCGATGGCGTTAGCACAGGGAGAATTGATCGAGCCGCTGCTTTAATCGCCAATCAAGTGCTTAAAATGTTTTCGCTGTTTGCCAAAATTTGCTCTGTTTTCGTCGTAAGTCCTTAAAGTTTGGAAGTTGAGCTTTGTGCAAATCCTCAACTTCGAAAGTTCTCATCTTCGAACGAAACCCGATGGTTTTGCTCGGTTTTGACTCCCCTAGGTGCGAATTGTGTTTTTCGCAGGTGTTTGAGTATTCGTTCTTTGTGTTTTGTGCTTGGTCTTTCGTTGCCAAGCACCAAGAACGAAATTCAAATTGCCAAAGATCGAACTCTCTCTACCTATAGGGACTTTGTTGCCAAACGTTTCCAAACAGACAAACGAGTGTCTGGATCGAATCGATTGGCACAGTCCGGCTTGTCCGCCAGTGCTTGGAAAAAATGTTGTCTCGCGCAGAGGCGCCAAGACGCGAAGATGAAAAATAGAACACGGATAAAACTGATGAGACGGAGTTTCACTGATTTTGTGCCGCCGCCGTCAGGCGGCAGGGCCGTAGCTCTCCAACGAACTCCGAACCGTAACTCTGGTAATGACGATCTGACAAGGGGAGTTTTGCAGGAATCAGGAGACAGGATACCGTTCAACGGGTAACCGGGGTGACGAAGTCACAATAGGCAATGATTGAACCGCGGATAACACGGATCAAAGAAAAGTCTCGCGCAGAGGCGCAGCGACGCAGAGAAATGAGGAGCTGCGATGTTCAGATCGCAAGGGATCGCGCGGTAAACATCCTCCCACAAAGAATCACTTTCCACCTCAAAAGAGTCAGGAAGATTGGAGCCGCCGACGGAAGTCGGCAGGGGTATTCAGAGCTGATGTTAAATCAGGAAGATAGGAATGCAGTAAGAATTAAGCCGCGAGCGCGAACTCGCCGGACTTTTGAGTAGAACGCAGATTTCGCGGATTTGAAAATGGTGATCGCGCAAAGCCGCCAAGACGCAAAGGAAAGAAAAGAGAGAACACGGATAAAACGGAGGACACGGATTGTCACGGAGGATAGAGGCTCGTACGCAAGCACGTGGATTTGGATAGACCGCGGATGACGTGGATAGCCGCAGATTTTCCTTGGGGCTGATCGCTTGCGATGCTGATAGGCGTGCAGCGCAAGCTGCGGAGGCGAGAAGTGTTTTAACTTGGCTCATGTTAAGATTTGGTTTTTCTGATTTGACTTCTGTTGTTGTCTATTTAGAAATTCCTCGAATTTTTCAACCGTATTGAAGAGGTTTGAAGGTTCCAACTCAAGTGTTCTCGCAACGAGAAACTCTGTCATTCGTATAAACATTTTTGCATCATCGATTACACTGTCGGTATCTGGAAACATCCCGTAATGTATTAGTCGATTTCTGATTCCAGCTAATTCGTTCAATCGTCTATGATCTTTTTCACCGAGCCGGTGCTTGAATGCATAGTTAGTGAGTAGAAACGCGATTTTTTCTACCGCCTTGGTATTTCGAAGAGCCTTATTTGATAACCATGAATCATTCAGGACAGAAAACAGATGCTCCCAAATGGTCCAGCTTTGTATGAAAGCTGTCTCAACAGTTATTTGGGCGATCATTGATTTACAAAGCCGTAGATAATGGCCCTTACGATATCTTTCTTTCCAATTATCATCTTGGATAAGTTGAAAAATGCGGCTAACCTCCTGCTCGAAACCAACATTGATGCTCAGGTACTCTTCTTCTGATCCACCTGCTTCAGCATACGGAATCGATGTTGCAAGTATCCCACCCCATCTAAAATATCGAGGGTCATTGAAAAGCAACGGTTCTGTGTTGCTCGAATCGTCATGCAAAGAAAGCGCAATGTCTCTAGAGGTGAAAATACTCAGAAGAACTATCAGGTCGTGTAAGATTCCATATTCAATGTCTGGATGAAATAAGACTGATTTTGAAAATGATTCATCACAATGAAGCTGGGCTGTCATTTGGTGTGATCCAGAGTTCTTTTGTGCTGAGTATGAACCTGTGTGGTCTGAATAGTGGGAGAGACACTTGTATTTTTCTCGATAGTCAGGTTGTTTGATGAAATGGAAATCGCCGAAGATGAGTTCATCTCTACCCTCTGGGAATTCGAGGTTATATACATCAAATAACATATCTCTGTCCCTTTTCGGTCTTTTATAACCAAGTCCCATCTGCGTATACCCGCGAAATCGGCGTTAGCTGCGGTCTCATTTTTTACCTATCTCTCGGCAGGGAGGCTCCTGCCCTACAAGAACCCTTCCGGTATTCCTTTCTTCCTCATTCAAAACCAACCCCACGGTTCGCACAGCGGCTCAAAATCCGTGACACTCCCTTACCTCCGTCTTATCCGTGGCGAATCTTCTTCCCTTCGCGTTGCTTTGCCACTTCGAGTCTTTGCGTCAAAATAAAAAAAGAGACCGGTGGAAACGGCTTTACTTCTGACTCCCGAATCCTGACGCCTGATTCCTCAGACGTCAGTCTTCCGCACGCGAGCCGTCGCCGCACATCTTCACCATTCGAGGCTCGAACCGGGCCACTTTTTTGACCAGGTCCTGTTGCGCGTCCATCACCTCGTTGATGTTCTTGTACACGCCGGGAACTTCGTCCGCACCCGCCGAGAGCACCTCGATTCCCTTCTTGGCGAGGTCGTTTTTGACCGCCTTGAAGTTGTAGGTATCCTTGGCCTTCCGACGGCTCATCTGACGACCGGCTCCGTGAGACGCCGACGCGAGCGAATCTTCGTTGCCGAGACCGCGAACCACGTACGCCGGGTCGGCCATCGAGCCGGGAATCACACCCAACACCCCTTTGCCGGCGGGAGTCGCCCCCTTCCGGTGGACGTAGACATCCTCGCCGCGATGGTTTTCCAGCCATGCGAAGTTGTGGTGGTTTTCGACCTCGGCGACCGCTTCCAGGCCGGCGAGTTCCGCGACGCGACGATGGATCACATCGTGATTGGCGGCGGCGTACCGACCCATCAGGTTCATGGCGTTCCAGTAGTCCTGACCTTCCTGCGTGTTCATGTCGAGCCACGCCAGACGACCGAGGTCGGCAAACTTGGGAGGGAGGACCGCCCGCGCCATATCCGAATAGGTGCTGCAGACCGACGCACCGGTTCCCCGGCTGCCCGAATGCGACAGCAGCGACAGATACTCCCCTGCCTTTAGACCGAGGTCGTCGGCGTCCTCATCGAGGAACAGGTAACCCCATTCGACAAAGTGATTCCCCGAACCCGAGGTGCCGAGCTGTTTCCACGCTTTGTCCTTATTTTCGCGCGTGATGCGGGTGATCGACCAGTCTTCATCCATGACGTCGTGCCGGGCTTTGCGTTTCATCCCCTGCCCGACTCCGAAGACGGTTCCTTCTTCGAGCGCAGCGCGGAACGAATCCTTGTGCGAATTGAACTCGTCAGCCGCCAGGTCGTAGACCGTCATCTTCATGCGGCAGGCGATATCCACGCCGACTGCGTACGGACAGATCGCGTCCTTCAGCGCGAGGACTCCTCCGATCGGCAGACCGTAACCAAGGTGCGCATCGGCCATCAGCGCACCGCCAAAGGCGTTTGGCATCGAGCAGGCCTGTTCCATCTGCGCGTGAGCGTTCGGATCGATGCCGTCGGCTCCCCAGGTCTTGTAATCGACCGGCTCCGGGCGCACGAATTCGCGGTCCGCGATCAATTCCTTCGCCAGGTCGGCGAGATGAGTATGTCCGGTAAACGTGTCTGGATTCTCCACGCACTGCGCCACGACATCCTTGACGTCGATCCGCAACGGTTTTTCGACGGTCCGGTTGTACTTGGCGATCGACTGCACGGCCTGCAGCGCGATGGGATGACAGTCTTTCGGCACTCCGAGTTTCGCCAACTGACGGGGATTCATAATTCACCTCTGTTTTTTTCTGTTCCGTTTCTATTGGAACAGATGACACAGAGAGTCGCCACAGGTTCGTCAGGAGAGCGGATGATGGAGAAGCCGTCGGGCCGGTTCCACCGGTCATGAGAGAGATCAACGCAAAGTCCCAGAGAGGGAGAGGCATCCAAAGCACGAAGCCTCTCTCTTCGAGTCGGACAGGATCAAGGATTCTCTCTGAGCGGGTGTTCGCTTTGGGCGGGTGAGAGAGCTGACTGAAGAACGAGTTCCAAAATTTGCATCTCAGGTGAGGATGTCTTTGACGACGTTTCCGTGCACATCGGTCAAACGGAAATAGCGGCCCTGGTAGCGATAAGTAAGTCGCTCGTGGTCGATGCCGAGCTGATTCAGAATCGTCGCCTGGAGATCGTGTACGTGGACCGGTTTATCGACGACGTTCACGCTGTACTCGTCGGTCTCGCCGTAACTCATACCGCCGCGGACACCGCCTCCCGCCATCCAGTACGTGAAACAGTTGGGATGATGATCGCGGCCGTAGACTTTGTCAGTCAGTTTTCCCTGGCAGTAAATCGTGCGTCCGAACTCTCCTCCCCAGACGACCAGCGTCTCATCCAGCATGCCCCGCTGCTTGAGATCTTTGAGGAGTGCCGCGGTGGGCTGATCGGTATCCTTGCATTGCGCGGGGACCTGTTTCGGTGCGTTGTTGTGGGCATCCCACCCCCGGTGATAAAGCTGGATGAAGCGGACGCCCCGCTCCGCCAGACGTCGGGCCAGCAAGCAGTTGTAAGCATACTTTCCGACCTGAGTTGCTTCGGGGCCGTACATCTCCAGAATATTTTTAGGCTCGCTCTTGAGATCGATTAACTCCGGCACGCTCATCTGCATACGATACGCCAGCTCGTACTGGGCGATGCGAGTCTCGATCGCGGGATCCTGAATCTGCTCCGCCTGTTGCTGATTGAGTTTCTGCAGGGAATCCAGCATGCGGCGGCGCTGAATCTGGGTCATTCCCTGAGGGTTATAGAGATCGAGGATCGGATTTCCCTGACCGCGAAATTTGACCCCTTGGTATTGTCCGGGTAAAAATCCCGCGCCCCATAAGCGGTTATAAAGTGGCTGCCCCTGTTTGGCGGAACCGTTGGAAGTCATCGCCACAAACGCGGGAAGGTTGGCGTTCTCACTCCCCAGGCCGTAATTGACCCACGCTCCCATACTGGGACGTCCGGCGATCACTGACCCCGTTTGGAACAGGGTCGCGGCGGGATCGTGATTGATGGCCCCGGTATGCATACTCTTGATGACACAGACGTCGTCGATGACTTCACCGAGATGAGGCAGCGTTTCGCTGAGCCAGATGCCGGACTCGCCGTGTTGATGGAACTTGAATTTGCTGGGAGCGACGGGAAACGACTTCTGGCCGGAGGTCATTGTTGTTTTTCGCTCGGGCGGATAAACAGAAGTCGGCACCTCTTCGCCAAACCGCTTCGCGAGCCCCGGCTTGTAATCGAAGAGGTCCATCTGCGCAGGACCGCCCGACTGAAACAGATAGATGACACGTTTGGCTTTCGGAGCGAAGTGAGGTAGACCGGACATGCGCTGCGTGGAGGCTTGATCGTCCGCATGCAGTAGCGATCCGGCAGCAATTGCCCCCAGCCCCAAGGCACCACCGCCGAGAAATGCACGGCGTGATTGAGAGGTGACGAATTCATGGCGAGGTGTCATTTCAATTCTCCGAAATCGCTTCATCGAGATTCAGAATGGTATTGGTGACGAGCGTGTAAGCGGCGAGTTCGACCGGATCGAGCTGGGGATCGTTCGGTTTCTCACCGATGGTCAACAATTTCTTGGCTGACTGTGGGGTCTCAGAAAACTCGTTCCGATATTGCTCCAGGTCGGAAACGAGGACCGATAATTCGTCCGCTTCGGGGCGACGACTTGTGACCATCCGGAAAGCGTTTGCAAGTCGCTCTTTCGGCGTGAGAGCCTCCTGTTTCGAGACTCTTTCGGCCAGATGGCGCGCGGCTTCCACAAACGTCACATTGTTCATCAACGTGAGCGCCTGCAGCGGAGTTGTCGTATAGTCCGACCGGACGATGCAGGTCTCTCGGGCGGCGGCGTTGAAGGTCATCATCGTCGGGGGTGGAACCGTTCGTCGCCAGTAGGTGTAAAGGCTGCGGCGATAGAGAGCCTCCCCTGTGTCCTGTTTGTATTTGGCGTTGGAGATACTGCTCCAGATTCCCGGCGGCATATACGGTTTGACCGAAGGGCCGCCCACTTTCTCATTCAGCAATCCGCTCGTAAACAGGACTGAGTCCCGAACGGCGTTCGGCGACAGCCGTTTCCGCGGCCCCCGCGCGAGCAAACGGTTTTCCGGATCGCGCTCCTGCAATTCCGGTGATGAAAATGAGCGTTGACGGTAGGTGGCGCTGGTCACGATCAGCCGCTGCAGCGCTTTCACATCCCAGCCGCTGTTGACGAATTCTGTCGCCAGCCAATCGAGTAACTTCGGATGACTGGGATACTCCCCCTGCACGCCGAAGTTCTCACTCGTTTTGACAATGCCGATTCCGAAGTAGTGTTGCCAGAATCGATTGACGGTCACTCGGGCCGTCAAAGGGTTCTCAGGGGAGGTCAACCAATAAGCGAGCCCCAGTCGATTATCGGGCCACTCGTCGTTCCAGCCTCCGAGAGCCGGCGGAGTTGCGGGCTGTAAGGACTCGGAGGTGTCGGGTTGATCGTACTGCCCCCGTTCCAATCGATAAGTTGTCCGCGGTGTTTCGAGTTCGTGCAGCACCATGACGGTGTCGGGGGCTCCCGGTTGCGGTCGGGGGACGGAAGTCTGGCTGATTTTGACTTTCGGAGACTCGGGAACGACATACTCGCGTTCCTCCCCCGAAAGGTGGGGCCAGTTTTTGGGGACCTTGATGAAAGGAGGGCTGTTGCCGTTATTGGGCCCGAGGCCGGCTTCGTCGATGTTGTTGAAAAAGGCAAACAGACGGTAAAAATCTTTCTGTTTGATGGGGTCGTATTTGTGGTCGTGACATTTCGAGCAATTCAGCGTCAAACCGAGAAACACGGTCCCCGTCGTTTCCACCCGGTCCGCCACATACTCCACGATCCATTCGTCGGGGATCGAACCTCCCTCCGAATTGATCCGATGGTTCCGGTTGAATCCGGTCGCGACTTGCGTCATGAAATCGCGGTCGGGAAGTAAATCGCCGGCCATCTGTTCGAGGATGAACTGATCGAAAGGCATGTTGTTGTTGAGTGACTGAATCAACCAGTCCCGCCAAACCCACATGTAGCGGAGACGGTCGTTCTGATAACCGTCCGTGTCGGCATAACGTGAGGCCTCCAGCCAATCCAGCGCCATGTGCTCGCCGTATCGAGGGGAATTCAGCAGACGGTCAACGGCTCTCTCGTAGGCATTTTCAGAAGAGTCATTCAGAAAGGCATCGAGTTCCTCCAAAGTTGGCGGGAGACCGGTCAGGTCGAAACTGACTCGCCTTAACAAAGTTGCTTTGTCCGCTTCGGGAGAGACCGGCAATCCTTCCCGTTCCAATCTTGCCAGCACAAAATAATCGATCCCGTTCTTCGGCCAGTCTCGGTCTTTCACAACCGGTAAATCGGGACGAGTCGGCGGTATGAACGCCCAGTGGCGATCGTCTTGCGGCCAGTCCGCCTCCTCTTTGAGCCATTGCTGTAATTTCTTGCGATCGCCCGGTCGTAAGCGGCGTTTGGAATCGGGGGGCGGCATCTGCACGTAAGGATCGTCACTCGTCAATCGTTCCAGCATGGTTCCCGATTTCAGGATCCCGGCTTCCATTGCGGCGTCCCGGTCATCGAGTCGCAAATCGGCTTCTCGCGCCTTGGCATCGGGACCGTGACAGTGATAACAGGCATCGGAAAGAATGGGCCGAATGTCTCTGGTGTAATCTAGAGTTTTGTCTTCTGCCTGGAGTGCCGAAGACGTTATCAGAACTGCGACGAGAAGTATGTGTTTGAGTGGTTTCATGGTTGGGTTGATTCATCTGGAATATGTCTGCTCACAGCTTTGATCTTTAATGAGTATACCGCATTCGGACTCCGGATTCGAAAACGGACCCACTGATTCGGGAGGCTTCTCCCGCTGACGACATCAGGAAACGCATATTGTGAGCGAATGATGCCCGAAATGAAGCCCACAGACTGACCTGGGGGGCAACAAAGAGCAAGATCGCCTGGATCCTTCTGTTGGTCGTGATATAGGAAAAATTCGCCTGGCGACGGCAGGATCTGATATGCTGGAATGCGTCTTTTCCTTCGACTTTCGTCACTGAATGGAATTTTGCAACGGATTCCCGAAGTTTCTTCGTCCACAAACAACAGAGGTCGTTTCCATATGATTCAGCGAATCGCATCAATCGCTCTGATGCTCGGTTTGATTTCGCTCGCTGTTCGCGCGGAAAACAATCCGCAAAGTGAAACGCTTGCCCCCGTCAAGTCAGTAGAGCATTCCTCTATATTGACGCTCGTCGAACAGTATTGTTTCGATTGTCATAGCGGAAACGAGCCTTCCGCCGGATTCGACTTGGCCGAGTTGATGAGCGCTCCGGTGACGAGTTCTACCGACGATTGGGAAAAAGTTGTCAAAAAGTTAAGGGGCCATCAGATGCCACCCGCCGAGGCTCTGCAGCCACAGGAATCTGAACGTCAATCGGCCTTGAAGGATCTGGAACGGATTTTAGATCAACATGCCAAAGAACATCCTCAACCGGGGAGAACGGAGACCTTCCGCCGATTGACCCGTTATGAATACAAAAACGCGATCCGCGATTTGCTCGGCTTGAATATCGACGTGGAGGCGTTGCTGCCCGCCGATGAAGTGAGTCACGGATTCGATAACGTCACCGTCGGAGAACTCTCTCCCACGCTCCTCAATCGATACATCACCGCCGCGCAGAAAATCAGTCGGCTGGCGGTGGGACGCGCTCCCCAGTCCCCCGGAGGAAAAACTTATCGCGTGCGCCCCGACGTCACCCAGGAACAGCGTATGCCCGGCCTCCCCTTTGGAACGCGGGGGGGGACTTCGGTGACGCATTTCTTTCCGGTGGACGGCGTCTTTGAGATTCGTGTCCGCCTGGCGCGAGATCGCAATGAAGCGGTCGAAGGTTTGCGCGAACCACACGAGATGGAATTCCTGTTGGATCGGAAAACCTTGAAGTCGTTCACGGTCGAGCCTCCCAACGGCAAATCTTCCGGAGACGGTTATCAACAGTCTTCACACGCGAACGTCGATCGGCATCTGGTGGCGAGGGTTCAGGTCTCCGCCGGTGACCACGATGTCGCGGCCACGTTTTTGAAGCTTCCGAGTTCGCTGCTGGTGACAAAGCGACAACCTCTCAACGTGCATTACAACATGTACCGCCATCCGCGATTGACGCCCGCCATTTATCAACTTTCGATTAACGGTCCGTTTGAAGTGAACGGTCCGGGAGAGACTCCCAGTCGTCGGAAAATCTTTTCCTGCCGTCCCGAGACTCCGAAACAGGCAGAAAACTGTGCCCGAAAGATTCTTTCGCGATTGATGCGGGTGGCGATTCGCCGACCGACGACTGAAGAAGATCTCGAACGACCGATGACATTGTTCCGCGAGACGTTTGGCGAGGAAGGGTTTGAAGCGGGGATCGAAATGGCGCTGAGTTCCATTCTCGTTCATCCCGAGTTTCTGTTTCGGATCGAGGAAACCCCCGACAATGTTCCAGCCGGCACACCCTACACAATCAACGATCTCGAACTGGCATCGCGGCTGTCGTTCTTTCTCTGGAGCAGTTTGCCGGATGAAGAGCTATTGACGCTTGCCGAACGCGGTCGTCTCTCCGAGCCCTCAGTCCTCGAACAACAGACACTCAGGATGCTCGCCGACGACCGGTCTCAGGCGCTCGTCGATAACTTCGCCAGTCAATGGTTGTATTTGCGTAATCTCGAATCGATCACCCCGGACGCCCGGCTCTATCCCGATTTCGGAGATAATCTGCGACAAGCTTTCCGTCGGGAAACTGAACTCTGTGTGGCGGAGTTGATTCGCGAAGACCGCAGCGTCCTCGAGTTGCTGGACGCAGATTCTACCTATTTGAACGAACGACTGGCGAAACATTACGGCATTCCTCACGTCTTCGGGACGTATTTTCGACGTGTGGATTTGGAGGGAGAAAGCCGTCGAGGGGGACTGTTGCGCCATGGCAGTGTTCTAACAGTAACGTCGTATGCGACACGCACCTCACCCGTGATTCGGGGCAAATGGATTCTCGAAAACCTCCTGGGAACTCCACCGCCTCCCCCTCCCCCGAATGTTTCCACGCTTCAGGACAATACCGTTTCCGCCAAGCTACCCGTGAGAGAGCGACTGGCCCAGCATCGGGCCGACGCCGCGTGTGCCAGTTGTCATAACCTGATCGACCCGGTCGGGTTTTCTTTGGAGCATTTCGATGCCGTCGGACGTTGGCGCGATCTGGAAAATGGTCGCCCCGTTGATGCGACGGGTGGTTTACCGGACGGGCGGGAATTCGTCGGTGTTGACGGTCTCGAAGCGGGACTTCTGGAAATGCCGGATGTTTTCGTCGGGACAATGACCGAAAAACTGTTAACCTATGCGTTGGGACGCGGCGTGGAGACACACGACGCACCGGCGATTCGAGAGATTGTGCGAAACGCTGCTAAACACGATTACCGGTTTTCGTCGATCATTCTAGGAATCGGCAACAGCACACCCTTTCAAATGAGGATGTCGCCATGAGTTTTATGAAGAAGGCACTACCGAGACGGACGTTCTTGCGGGGAACGGGGACGGCTCTCGCGTTACCGCTTCTCGATGCCATGATCCCCTCCATGACCGCCACGGCTGAGACGGCGGCGAGTCCTGAAAAACTGCGTCGTCTTGGATTTGTCTACATGCCGATGGGCTGCGACATTTCGAGTTGGACGCCTCCCGGCGAGAAGAAACTGGATGTCCTTTCGCCCAGTCTGCGCTCGTTAGAAAAAGTAAAGCAGCATGTAACCGCCGTCTCGAATATGGAGTTACAGAACGCCTATCCGGGAACGCACGCCACCTCGAACTCCTCCTTTCTCAGTGCCGCGAAAGCCAAGAGAACCGAGAGTACCGATTACTATCTGGGGACGACCGTCGATCAGATCGCCGCGAAACAGATCGGGCAATCGACGCAACTCCCCTCGCTGGAAATGTCGATGGACCTGTTGTCGGTTGTCGGACAGTGCGACAACGGTTATGCGTGCGTCTATCAGAACAATCTCTCCTGGTCTTCGCCGACCACTCCCCTTCCCTCCGAAGCCCATCCCCGTTTGGTCTTCGAAACGCTGTTCGGTGAAGGCGGGAGTGCGGAAGAACGAAAAGCGGCTCTCAAGAAACGGGCGAGTCTGCTCGATTCATTGACGGGGGAAATTCAGCGACTGCGAAATAAGCTGGGACCGCAGGACCGCCAAACCGTGGAACAATATCTCGATTCGATCCGCGAAGTCGAACGTCGTATTCAACAGGCGGAAGCCGATTCCACGGAGAATCCTCTCCCTGATCTCGATCGTCCGGTCGGCGTTCCCGCGGCGTACGCGGAACATGCTCGGCTGATGTTCGACCTGCAATTGCTGGCGCTTCAGGGAGACATCACCCGCGTGATTACCTTCCAGTTGGCTCGGGAAACGAGTAATCGAACCTACCCCGAAATTGGCGTGAACGATCCGCATCATCCCCTGACCCATCACGGGAACGATCCGGAAAAAATCGCCAAAGTGGCCAAGATCAATCACTTCCACGTCTCGCTGTTTGCCGGGTTTCTGGAGAAATTACAAGCCACCCCTGAGGGAGACGGATCGTTCCTCGATCATTCCCTCTATCTGTACGCCAGCGGGATGGGGCATCCAAACGTCCACCACCCTACCAACCTCCCGCTTCTGGTCTCCGGAGGTGCCGCCGGCAAGATGCAAGGCGGACGACATATCAAGTTCGAAAAACCGACGCCGCTGGCCAATCTGCACCTGACGTTATTAAACAAGGTCGGTGTGAAACGGGACTCGTTCGCCGATAGCGAAGGAACCGTGGATGAACTCTTCGAGCCTCTGGATCTGTGATCGTTTTTGATATGACTTTTGAACGCCGACGATTGAAGTTCTCGCTTCGCATGTTACTGGCCTGCGCGATTTTCTTCTGTGCGGTTGGCAGAGTCGGCCACGCTGAGGAAAACTCTTCTCCCCTGGCAGACGCCATCCAGAACAAACAATGGAAGCACGCGGAACGATTGCTGCAAAAAGATCTGGAGGTCAACGTCTCTCAGGCCGACGGGATGACGGCGTTGCATTGGGCGGTTCTGTATGAAAAATCGGAGTTGGTCACTGAGTTGATCGACCGTGGTGCCGACGTGAACGCTCGAAATCGCTACGACGTTCCGGTCTTGTACCTCGCCTGTCTGAACGGGAACGGTCAAATCGTTAATTTCTTGTTGAAGAATGGAGCCGATCCGCATCACGTGTTACGGGGGGGAGAAACCCTGTTGATGACGGCGGCGAGAACCGGAAAACTCGGTCCGGTGAAGGCGCTGATTGCTCAAAAAGTGGATGTCAACGCGAAGGATCGTCGCGGCCAGACTGCCATCATGTGGGCCGCTGCGGAAGGGAACGTCGAGGCTGTCGGCGCCTTGATGGATGCCGGAGCCGATTATCGAACTCCGCTTGCTTCCGGTTTTACACCTTTGTTTTTTGCGGTTCGAGAGGGAAAACCGCAGACCGTTTTTCGGTTACTGGATGCCGGTTTGGATGTGAACGAGCCGATGCAGATCAAGCGAGGATCGGGCAAAGGCCCTCGCCGGAGCACGACGCCTCTGTTACTGGCGGTCGAAAACGGACATTTTGAACTGGCCGCGAAACTGTTGGAAGCGGGAGCCGATCCCAACGAGAAAAGAACCGGGTACACTCCCCTGCACGCTCTCACCTGGGTCCGCAAACCGCTTCGGGGGGACGGCGATCCACCTCCCATCGGATCGGGGAAAATGAGCAGTCTCGATTTTGCGCGCGTGCTGATCGACAAAGGAGCCGATGTGAATGCTCGCCACGGAAAGCATTCTTCCGGAAATCAACGCTTGAATCTCACGGATGCGACTCCGTTTCTAATGGCGGCGGAGACCGGAGATCTTCCCTACTTGAAATTGCTGTTGGGATTGGGAGCCGATCCGAAGTTGAAGAACGCCGATCAAGCCACGCCTCTTCTGGCGGCCGCCGGAGTGGGAATTCTCGGGAACGGCGACGAATCCGCAGGCACCGAAGAAGAGGCGATTGCGACAGTGGACCTGTTACTGAAACTGGGAGCCGATGTGAACGCCGTCGACGACCGCGGGAACTCAGCGATGCACGGCGCGGCGTATAAAAGTTGGACGAAGCTCGTCCAGTTTCTCGCCGACAACGGATCCGATATTGAAGTCTGGAATCGTCAGAATCGCTTCAAGAGAACGCCGCTGGAAATTGCGCAGGGGCATCGTCCGGGGAACTTCCGACCTTCGCCCGAAACGACCGCCGCTATTCTCAAAGTGATGCAAACAGCCGGCGTTGAGCCCTCCTCGGAAACCAGTCCCAAAAAAGAGTGACGAAACGCTGGTCCAGCGAGCCCAGGCGATCAACTCAAGCCGTCGAGTCGGCCCGTGCTGTCGACGAACTGTTCCGATTCCACGCCGAGTGCGTGCAGCATCGAGAGGAACAGGTTCGACATCGGCGTCTTCTCGTCGAAATGCAGATATTGATTGTGGTTGAGTCCGAGCTTGCCGCCGCCCGCCAGAAGAAGCGGATAGTTCTTGTTCTGATGCGTGCGGCTGTTGCTGCTGCCGTACAGAACCAGCGTCCGATCGAGCAGGTTGCCGTCTCCTTCCGGAGTCTCTTTCAGTCGCGTCAGAAAACGCGCCAGATTCTCGGCGAGGAACTGGTCGAAGCGACCCAGATTTTCCGGTCCGCCCTTTTTGTTCGCCGCGTGAGCCAGACCGTGCCAGTCCGCTTTCAGTCCCAATACGCCGGGGAACTTCCGGGCGCGTGACGGACCGTAACTTCCGATCTGATAGGTCGAGATACGCGTCAGGTCGGTCTGAAACGCGAGGAACTGCAGGTCGTAGATGGTTTTCAGATAATCCTTCGGGGCGTTCTCGTCGGCTTCCAGAGCCAACGAGTCCTTGTCGACCGAAGGCAACGGCACGTCGAGCCAACTCCGCGAACGGTCGAGATTCTTCTCGACCTGTCGCACGGACGTTTCGTATTCCGAGAGCTTGCGACGGTCGGCGACTCCCAGTTTCCGCTGTAACGATTTCGATTGATCCCGGACCAGGTCGAGAATACTGGCGGACGATTCGAGTTGCCGACGATCCTGTTTGCTGTTCGCGGTCTGACCGAACAGCTTGTCGAAGATCTGTTTCGGATCGGAGAGTGCCGGAATCGGTTGACCTTTCTCAGTGTAAGAGAGTGTCGTCGTTCGAGTGCGCGGGCCGACTCCTCCATCGGTGGAGAGTGTCAGAGACGGCAAACGCGTCTCCTGTCCGATCTGTTTCGCGACCAGTTGATCGAGGGAGATCGTGTTCTGATAGGTGACGGGAGCCAAGTTATTCGCCGTCAGAAAGGTGTCTCCCGTATCGTGACCGTTCATCGCGCGACAGCGAGGGTGAGACAAGCCCTGAAAGATGCTGACATCCTCCATCAGTGGTTCCAGCGGCTTCAACACATTCGAGAGTTGATATTCTTTACCCGCTCCGGTAGGGAACCAGCCCCACGCCCGATCCTCGGAATTCTCTTTCGGCATCGCGATACCAAACGGGAACATGATCGCACACATGCGGCGCGGCAACTCTTTGCCGGCCGCAGCGGTTGCGGGGGCACCCATCGCTTCCATCCACGGTAGCGCGAGACTGACTCCCGCGGCTTTGAGGGCGGTGCGTCGATTGATGTGCCAGGATTTACTCATAATGGACTCTCTGTGAAAAGTTTGGCTCTGTCGGCGCGACTACTTTGTTTGAAAGGACTCCGATTGTACGAATGCCAGTATCAGCGATTTTAGCCGATATTCGGCATCAATGAACTCCGATTTGAGATTTTCGACCGATTCCCGGTCTCCCAGGTCGAGCGATCGCCCTAACCCGTACGTCATTAAGCGTTTCACGATCGCTCGCGCGAACCATTCGTTCCGCTCTGCGACGAGATAATGCTGTAATGCGTCGATTCCCTCGATCCTGGTGCCGTTGGGAAGCTCGCTGCTCGCATCGACATTGACGGCGGGACGTTTGCGATGGGCGGGAATTTTTGTCCTCCAGCGGCCCACCGCATCGAAGTTTTCCAGCGGAATGCCCCACGGATCGATGCCGCGATGGCAGGCGTTGCACGACTGTTTCTCGCGATGGACGCAAGCTGTTCCTTCAGTGTCAGCTTGGCCAGGTCGGGGCGTTCTGCGTCGAGTTCCGGGACATCGGGCGGCGGTGGCGCGGGGGGTGAATCGAGTAAACGATCCAGAATCCAGACCGCCCGTTTGATCGGATGCGAATCCTCGCCGTTCGAATTCGCCAGCAGGTACGAGCCCTGCGTGAGTAATCCGCCGCCGCGTGGGTTGTCGGCACTGAGCGAGACCGGCACGAATTCCGCAGAGCGTGGGCCTGTGAGGCCGTAATGCTTCGCCAGCGAATAATTCAGCATCGCCCAGTCGGAATCGAGCAGTTCCAACGCACTCCGGTTCTCTGTCAGCACTCGGCTAAAGTAGTGATGTGTTTCCAGTCTCATCTGCGATTTCAAATCATCGTCGAAGTCGGGATAGAATTCGGGATTGACGGCGACTCGATTCAAGGCATCCAGATCGAGCCACTGATCGACAAAGTGCTCGACAAACTCCGACGCACGGGCATCAGTCAGCATTCGTTCCACTTCGCCGGTGAGAACTTCGGGATGATGCAGTTTCTGTTGTGCGGCGAGCCGGAACAGTCTCTCATCCGGCATACTGCTCCAGAGAAAATACGACAGGCGGGACGCCAGTTCGTAATCGTTTAACGGCTGCGGCTCCCCAGTCCCGGACTCATCACGCTGTTCCACGACATACAGAAAGTGGGGCGAGACCAGCACGGACGCCAGCGTCTCGCGAACCGCCTCCTCAAACGAGTCACACTGCGGACGAATCACCTCGAACAGGTGTGCCGTCTGCTTGACTTCCTCAGAAGTCGCCGGACGACGGAAAGCTTTCGTCATGAATGGTTGGAGAATGTGGCGAATTTTCTGCGTTTCGTCTTCCACCTGATCCGAACCGCTGAAGATCTCTGTGTGACTCTGCGGCGGCCAACTGGCATAAACCGGTGCGCGGAACTCGGCGGAGACGACCCGCAGCTCCAGCCGCGATCCAAACGGTGTCGGTGGTTTGGGAGCCTCCAGTGGTTGAAAGACCACTTTGCCTTTCTTCTTTGGCTTCGGTTGCGGCTGAGGTTGGACGTACTGGCGGTCGTCGTAGCGTAATTCGTGCCCGTCCGCGTCGAGGAAATCGACCATGACGATCATCCCCTTGAAACCGGAGTTCCCGAACGCGATCGGTCCCGGCTGCGGAAAATCTTCCATGCGACCGGTGAACGTCAGCGTCTGCACGCCTCCCCGCACGTCGGCGTCACCGATCACGCCGCGCGGAACGTGAATGATCCCCGGCACGTGTCCCAGAGTGACGTGAATTCGCGGCACCGCCCTCCCCTCGGGAATCGACGATTCGACGGTCAGGTTCAGCTCAAACTTGCCGTGTCGCGGGAACTCGTTCAGATCGAGGACGAACTCGGGCCGGACCGGTTCGTGGCCGGCAAATTTCCGATTGGGTAAACGCCCCCGCGCGGTCTCGCTCTGAGAGAACTCGTACAGTTTCGGTGGTTCGCCCGTGACGATCGCTTCCGCCAATCCTTGGCGGGCGGTTTTCAGATAGGTCTCGATCTGCGTGGGGGACATCTCCAGCGTCGAACTGTTATTCCGAAAGCCCTCTGACGAAGCGGGCTCGGGGGGGAGATCTTTCGCATAGTCCAGATCGACCTCCAGCAGATCGCGCATCGTGTTGGCGTATTCGTATCGCGTTAAACGCCGCGTCACCACCCGTCCGTTCCGATATCGTTTGGCGGCGGCCGCCTCGCGCAGAAAACGCTGTAACCAGTCCGAAAGGATTTGACGTTCTTCGGGACTCGGCTGATCGGAATCCTGGGGCGGCATTTCTCCCGCGCTAATTTGATTCAACACATCGTGCCAGCGTTCGGGATTCTCTGCCGTTACGGGATTGGTCGGCATCCGGTCGAAGCGAATCTCTCCCTCTTGCGTGTCCGGTCCGTGACAGTCCATGCAGTATTTCGCCAGCAATGGTTTGATCTGTTGATCGAAGAGCTTCTCGGTCGATTCTTCCGCGCGAACCGGAAGCGTCAGAGCCAATAACAGGATTGCGAACGACAGAATTCGCATGAAAAGCTCGCGGCAATATTGGAAGGCGGGACTTGGGAAGGACAAATCAGCGGAGAGCCATATGATACGGCATTTCAGGCGATAAGACAAAGAGAATCTGTCGACGACCAGATTTCCTGCTCTGTTCAAGATTTGGAAAGCGTCAACTTGCCGGGCATTCAGTTCCAGAGGAGCACTTTGGGAACCAGTCCATGGTATCAGTTCCCGATGTTTCAAAAATTTTCTTGTACCTGCATCGGCTGTCAGTGATAATACGTTTACGCACTCGTAAGCCGCCATATCGCTACGTTCGAAGAGTTTGAGATACGGCCCATCTCGCCGAGTCCTCACAACTTATTGCCCAATTTTTCCGCAGGAGACGTTTCATGCGCCTCGCCTCTCCTTTTTTTGTTTTCTTGACGTCCGCATGGTTGTTACTGGCGAACGTTGGTCCGGAAACATGCGGTTTTGGAACGAATCAAAACTCTGCGGAAGAGAAGAGTTGCACTTCCCAGGTCTCATCGGAAACGCAGACTCTCACGCCGAAAGAGCAACGCGAGCGGATGGAGGCCATCCTGAACCAGCCGTGGGAAGCTGATTTCAACAAGGTGCCACTCGGGAAAGTCTTGGAATCGTTCGGCAAGCAATACGGCATCGAGTTTGTGATCGACCCTAGCTACAAAGACGACATCGATTTGAAAGAACCTATCACGTTGCAGGTGAACCCGGGAATCATGACCGGCAAGTCACTGTTACGCGAGCTTCTATTGAAGCCTCGGATGTTGGAGTATCATTTTGAAAAATATTCTCTGCTGATTACAAGTGATGAAGCATTTCTGTTCGATCGCTATGAGATTGAAGTCTATGGCTGCCAGGACTTGATTGCCGGCTCGGCGAAATTCAATCTCTCCGATCCCCAACAACGCAAGCGGCGCAAAAGGCTCATTCACGCTCTCGACATTCTGGTTCGACAACCGGAAATGATAGGCGAAAATTCGGAGCATCAATCTAGCCGTCCTTCCGAAGCGCAGCAGAAGGCCGGTGAAACACCCGGATTTTGGGAGTCAGATGAAGGGGAGGCGTCACCCGAAGAATATGTTAAAGCGGTCGAAGGCTCTCTCATTATTCGTTGCGAATCTGACGATCATGCGCTAGTGCGTCGTTATCTTCGAATGATTCGCGCCGCCCAGGATGGCGATCAAGAAGTGAAGTCTCTGCGGGATCAATCCGAAATCGCTGCGGAAAAATTTGTCACCGACGGTCGAAACAGAATCAACGCCATCCTCGATCAGCCGTGGAACATCGACGTTCATCAGGTGCCGTTTCAGAAGGTTCTCGAACAATTTGGCCGGCAGCACAACCTTGAGATCTTCATCGATCCGCGCGCCGTTGCCGATATCGCTTTGGAAGAACCATTCGACTTACAGATCGAACCGGGCGTGTTCTCCGGGAGAACGGTTTTGCGTCATTTCGTCTTGGGAGCAAGAGATGCCAGCTATCGCATCGTCGATCACTGCCTGTTCATCATGACCGAGATGGACTATTGGTTTACTAGTCACGAAATTACGTTCCATCATTGTCGGGATCTGCTGGAGACACCGGTTAGTTGTGATGACATAGAGCAGCAACGACTGCAAAAACAGGCAGAGCTTGTCGATGTGCTCTATCAGATGATTCGGAATCCGGAGCCGTATTGGAGCGATAATGGAGGTTCCCCTGAATTGTATTATGAGTTTGTCAAAGCGTTCAACGGATGCTTGTGTGTGCAGGCTCGCCCGGACGATCAGGGACGGATACGGAACTTTCTGCACCATCTTCGACATCAGAAAGAGCCTGAGAACAATCGCATCGAAGCCATTCTCAACAGGCCTTGGCAGGCCGACTTACAGCAAGTGCCGTTGCAGCAAGTGTTCGATCACTTCAGTGATCAGTACGGCTTCAAAATTGTGATCGATCCGCGAGCCATTCGGGACATCGATCTTGAAGAACCGATCG
Source organism: Planctomycetaceae bacterium (assembly GCA_014762625.1). GTDB lineage: Bacteria > Planctomycetota > Planctomycetia > Planctomycetales > Planctomycetaceae > JABURQ01. The sequence continues at coordinate 49,341 of JABURQ010000034.1, forward strand.
ATCTGGTGGTCACATCGAACACTATACCGGGAAAGACTGTTCTGCGGGATTTGATTCTGCGACCTAGGGATCTCTGTTATCGAATCTGCGACGGCGTTTTGTTGATGACTACCTATCAACAGTTCATTGAGTTTCCACTAGAACCCCAAGTCTATCGATGCAAACAATTGCTCACGACGAAAGATAAGGGATCACGCCGACAACTGATTAAACTTCTCAATAGACTGATCAGCTCCGAAGGTTCACCCGGTTTCTTTCCCTCCAAAGACTATTACGATGTCGAGTATGTGCGTTTCTTTGATACGTCTATTGTTATTAAAGCCTGTGCTGAAGATCATGAAATGGTATTGGAGTTTCTCGGGGAACTCGGTCTGTCGTTTGATGAACAAACGGAAGGAATTGTGACGCCTGAGGAATTGGCAGTCCGCAGACAACTGGCCTATCGAGCTCGTGTCGAAGAGGTTCTCGATCAACCGTGGGAAGCCGACTTTGCAGATGTGCCGCTGGGTGAGGTCTTTGAGACTTTGAGTCAACAAACAGGCATCGACATCCGGATCGATCCAATCGTATTTTATGACATCGATCTCGAAGAACCCATCACGTTACAGGTCAAACCCGATCATATTCCCGGCAGATCGATTCTGCAGGATTTTCTGCTCGAAGAACGCAATTTGCGCTACCGGATTCGCAACGGGTATTTGCAAATCACAACCTGTTGGGAGAACTCCGAGAATGGATACAAAGCACACGCTTACAATTGCCAGGATTTGTTTTTGTATTCCGCTGGCAAACACGCCACAGCAAAAGCCATCGTCAAAATCATCAGGGACATGATCTATATTCCCAGTTCGGAGTTGGACGATTGCGATGCCTGGGAGGAAGCCCCTCATTGGGTGAAGACGTATCGCGGTTGTCTGGTTGTGTACGGCATTCCCGAAGATCATGAACAGGTCAAAGACTTGCTGCAGAAACTCCGCGACTCGCGGAAGAAGTAAGATTTGAAAAGTAAGAGACTTCTAACAGGATATCCCCGCCGATCCCTCAGGCCGGTTGGGGGGCGAAGAGTAACTAAGGTCGCCGAGCAATAGCGAGGGCTCAAGACCGAAGGCGGTAGTTGCTATCTCCCCATCATGTGGGGGCGAAATGTGCCAGACTTCCCGTTCGAGTTTCTCTACGCCGCCGCGCTTTGTGTGAATTTCCGATCCTTGTCCTCAGCGGTCATTGAAACAGTTTTCAGTTTAAAGTGTTGAATTCTCAGCGTGCTTCGTGCACACCTCGTTTCACAACCTGCAGTCATCTGCTTTGATCGGCGTCATCGGCGTTCCAATTCTTTTGTGGCCGGTGAAACCGGCCCTACGGCTACGGCAAATACAAGATTGACCGTGACAATTTGTGTGTACCAGAGTTAGCGTTCGGGGTTCTTCGATTTTGGATTCTGGATTTCCGATTTTGGAAGCCAGTGATCCACATCGCGATCTTTGGCAAGTTGATTATTCGTATTTCGCGCTTTGTTTTTTGTCCTTCGGTTTTGGAATCCAAACTGCCAAGAACCAAGTACAAAGAACCAAGTACAAAATTCCCCATCTCCCGATCACCCCATCCCCCAATCTTCTGATGTGGTTTCACAATTGACTGTAAACGCAGCACAACGGGCCATTCCCAGACAGACCTGATTTCAGATTTCGCAGCGGATGGTCCCAAAACCGGGCAAAACCATCGGGTTTCGTTCGAAGATGAGAACTTGAGAAGTTGAGGTCTTGCAAAAAGCTCATCTTTGAAAACCCTCGGAATTCAGCCATCAGACAGCGGAATTTTTTCCGAACACGAAAAACAAAAAAAGATGGCATCGCGTGAGATTCTGCACCACAATACGCCCGAGGATGTATGGCCTCGAAAACGGTCTCCTTCCTCGTGAATAAAGCTCCTGATCCATGTCTGACTCGAACCTCGAATCCCCATCCACTGACGGAAAACTGATGAGTCCCGGCTTTCTCGGCCTGGTCGCCACTCAGTTTCTCGGCTCGTTCAACGACAATATGTTCCGCTGGCTGGCGGTGCCGTTCGCGAAACTGGTCATCGATAACGAAGTCGCCCTCTCGCTGGGATTGGTTTGCTTCACCGTGCCGTTCCTGCTGTTGGCCGCACACGCCGGCTATCTGGCCGACAAATTTTCGAAACGGAAGGTGATCGTCGCCTGCAAGGTGGCGGAGATTGTGTTGATGACGCTCGGCGTCATCGCCATGGCGATGGGGAATGTGACCTTTCTCTTTATTGTCGTGGCCATGATGGGAGCCCAGTCGGCGTTGTTCAGTCCTGCCAAGTTTGGGGCGATTCCCGAACTGGTTGGGTCCCAGAAAATCACCTCCGCGAACGGCGTAATGGCCCTCACGTCGGTGGTGGCATGTGCCGCCGGTTTTATTGCGGGGAACTTTCTGTTCGGTTTCACCGTCAATCCGGAACTCGGCATCGAAGGAGGAATCACCCCTCTTTATGCGGCGGTGGCGTTAATCGGCGTCGCCGTGATGGGCTGGGGCACCTCGTTGTTCGTGACCCAGAGTCCCGCTGCCGATCCGGATCAGACATTCCCCTGGGATGCCTTCAGCAACACGGTTCGCGACTTGAAATATCTCGGCGGAAATCGTCCCCTGCTCCGGACGGCGTTGGGCATCTCCTTTTTCTGGTTGCTGGCATCGCTCGCACAGATGACGATCGACCCCTTCGTGCTGGAACAACTGCATCTCGATCAGAAAGATGTCGGCATCTACCTCGGGGTCCTCGTCGTCGGGTTGGGTTTGGGATCGGTGCTGTCGGGTCTGTGGTCGAAGGGGGCCGTGGAGTTAGGGATCGTCCCGATCGGTGCGGCGATTATCACGGTCGGAGCCGGTTCGCTGGCGATCGTCGGAAGTGTCGTCGAGCAGTACGCCACAATTTCGCTGGCTGGAAAATACAGCGCCTTTGCCGCCCTGTTTACCTTGGGAGTGGGGGCCGGCCTGTTTAATGTACCGCTGGAAGCCTTCATGCAGCATCGCAGCGAACGGGAAACACGCGGACGCATCCTGGCCGCAAAGAACTTTATCTCCTTCTCGATGATGCTCGTTTCGGCGTTTCTGTTCTGGTTACTGAAAGGTCAACTCGGAATGGCGGCGGGGAGCATCTTCATGGTGGTCGCTTTCGCGACGATACCGGTCATTCTGTATGCCGCCTGGTTATTGCCGCAGGCAACGATTCGGGCGATCGTCTGGTTATTGACGCATACGATTTACCGCGTGCGGGTGAAGGGATTGGAAAACCTTCCCGAACGGGGCGGAGCGTTATTGGTCGCCAATCATGTTTCGTGGTTGGACGGAATTCTGCTATTGTTGGTCTCCTCGCGAAACATTCGCATGATTGCCTGGGCGGATTACGTTCAAGGGGGATTTGTCGGTTGGCTGTCGAAAATCTTCGGCGTGATTCCGATCAAGTCGACCGACGGTCCGAAGTCAATCGTCCAATCGTTGAAAACCGCTCGCGAGGCGGTCGAGAATGGCGAACTGGTGTGTATTTTTGCCGAGGGGGAAATTACGCGAACCGGCGGTTTACAGCCGTTTCAACGCGGTATGATGCAGATCATTAAAGGGACGGGAGCCCCGGTGATTCCCATTTATCTCGACGGGTTATGGGGGTCGGTGTTCAGTTATTCGGGAGGCCGGTTTTTCTGGAAGCGGCCTCAACGCTGGCCTTATCCCGTGTCGATTAACTTTGGAGAGAAAATACATGACCCCAATGACGTCCACGAAGTGCGTCAAGCGGTGCAACATTTAGGAGTCGAAGCCATGGAAGATCGAAAAGCCGGTATGTTGATCCCTCCCCGCGTCTTTCTCAGAAAATGCAAACAGAACGGTTCCCGTGAAAAAGTGGTCGACTCAGCCGGAACTTCTCTCACGGGCAAGAAGCTGATCCTGGCGTCGCTGGTGTTGCGGTCGGTCTTAAGGCGGACGACGTTCGAACCCGGCGAGGAAAAAATCGGCATCTTGTTACCACCTTCTGTCGGTGGAGTGCTGGCGAATACCGCCGTCGCTCTCGATGGACGTGTCGCTGTTAACTTGAACTACACGATGTCGGATGATGTGGTTTCCTATTGCGTGAAAGAGGCCGGCATCAAGCACGTGCTGACCAGCAAACGATTTCTGGAAAAGAAACCGACCGAGCTCGAAGGAGCCGAGTTTGTCTTTCTTGAGGACATCAAGGAACAAGCCGGTCTGGGAGACAAACTGACCGCGGCTCTGATGACGTACGTCGTTCCGGTCCGCCTCGTTGAACGGATACTCGGGTTGCACAAGAAGTCGCCCGATGACCTGTTTTCGATCATCTTCACCTCGGGTTCGACCGGCGAGCCGAAGGGTGTCATGCTCTCTTATGCGAATGTGATGTCGAACGTCCAGGCGGTCGAGCAAATGTTTCATTTTACCAAAGAGGATGTGTTTCTCGGCACACTGCCGTTTTTTCATTCCTTTGGATTCACCGGAACGCTGTGGCTGGTGCTTTGTCTCGACCCGAAAGGCGTTTATCACTTTAATCCACTCGACTGTCGCACGATCGGGAAACTCGCTGAAAAGCACAACGTCACGATTACGATGGCGACGCCAACCTTTCTCCGCAGTTATCTGAAACGCTGCACGCCCGAGCAATTCCACAAGCTCGATACCGTGGTGGTCGGGGCCGAGAAGTTGCCGCAGGATCTGGCAAAAGCCTTCGAGGAGAAATTCGGTGTCTTTCCGACGGAAGGTTACGGCACGACCGAATTATCGCCCGTGGCCGCGGTCAACGTGCCGCCAAATCGATCCGGCCCGACGGAACAGACGGCGTGTCGTCCGGGAACGGTGGGCCGCCCCCTGCCCGGCGTTTCGGCACGTATCGCGCATCCGGACACCGGCGAGGAACTGGGGATCAATGAAGAGGGGATACTATGGATTAGCGGTCCGAATGTGATGTCCGGCTATCTGAATAACGACGAGAAGACGAAAGAGGTGCTCGTCGATCACTGGTACAATACCGGCGACATTGCCAGGATCGATGAAGAAGGCTTCGTGGAAATTACAGGACGTCTCAGCCGGTTCTCCAAAATCGGCGGCGAAATGGTCCCCCACGTTCGCATCGAAAATGCGTTAGCGAAAATCATCGATGAAGCCGCCCCCGTCAGTGAAGAGGACGACAATCCCCTTCCCCGCGTGGCAGTCACTGCTGTTCCGGATGCGAAAAAGGGAGAGCGAATCATCGTGCTTCACAAACGGCTGACGATTCCACTGGATGAAATCCTGCAAAAGCTGACCGAATCGGGGCTCCCCAATATCTGGATTCCGAGTCGGGATTCGTTCCTGGAAGTCGAAGAAATCCCGCTGTTGGGGACCGGAAAACTCGATTTGAAGTCGGTGAAAGAGGTTGCGATGCAGAAGTATGCCGGTGTTGCTTCCCGTTGAACCGACAATCGTCGTAAAATGGGTGCGGCAGTCATGTTGGCGAGCTTGACAGTCGCTATCAACAGTGGTACGAATAGGCATATCCGACTTGGAAAAATGATTGAAACCGGTAAATTCGGTGAAGATCGTGGCCTCCATTTCCGATGAAAAATGAGATGTCAGGCGAACCACTTTTCTGAACGGTGCGTCTGACTCAAAAGAAGACCCAACCACGGGGGATTAGCTCAGTTGGGAGAGCGTTTGGCTGGCAGCCAAAAGGTCACCGGTTCGAGCCCGGTATCCTCCACTTAACATAAACTGCTGTCAGACCGCATCTTGCGGTCACGAATGTCGAGGCGAGTCAGTCGCTGTAATTGGCTGACTACCCACTTACTACCCATTTTTGTTGGATCGTGAGTGGCGAATTCGTTGAGCGGCCCTGAAACGTTATGTCGTTCAGGAGTCGTATCATGCCTCGAAAATCTCGAAAGAAGCCTGCGTACTCACACCACAAGCCGAGCGGACAGGCCCGCGTGCGCTTCGGTGGGAAATCCTACTATCTTGGCGAGTACGGTTCTTCCGAAAGCTACGAGAGGTACGAAGACCTGATCGCTAAGTGGCTGGCTCTGAATGACGACGCGGTTCGCTTCAATCTGACCGTGGACGATCTGGTTCTACTTTTTCTCGAACACGCCAAGCAGCACTATCGAAAAAACGGCCAACTGACTTCCGAGTATGAGTGCCTGCGACTCGCCTTTCGGCCTCTCGTACATCAGCACGGAACGACGCGCGTTCGCGAATTTTCCCCGCTTAAATTGAAGGAGGTTCGCGAATTGATGATTGACGCAGAATACACGCGCAAGAGTATCAACAAGCACGTCGAAAGGATCAGACGACTGTTTCGGTGGGGCGTTGAGAACGAATTCGTTCCCGATGCTGTCCATTCGGCACTCTGCAAAGTTTCTGGTTTGCAGAAGAATCGAAGTCGCGCGAAGGAATCAACGCGGGTTACTCCGGTTGATCAAGAAAGGGTCGAAGCCACCCTTCCCTTTTTGAATCGACAAGTCAAAACGATGGTCAAACTCCAACTGCTGACTGGGATGCGTCCCGGTGAAGTGTGTTCCATTCGTCCGTGCGATGTTGAAGTCGAAAAAGACGAAGTCTGGGTTTTCACTCCGTCGGAACACAAAACAGAACACCACGAGAAACTTCGTAAAGTCTTTATCGGTCCAAAGGGGCAGGATTTGTTACGTTCATTCTTGGATCGCGATCCTGAGTCGTTCTGCTTCTCCCCTGCTGAGGCGAACGAAGAACAATCCAAGATACGGCGAGCCGAGAGAAAGACACCGCTAACGCCGTCTCAGAAAAAGCGAAAGCGAGTCGCGAATCCTAAAAGGACTGCGGGAGCCTTCTATACAAATGACTCGTACCGTCGGGCTGTTGTTCGAGCGTGTGAGCAAGCATTTGGGATGCCTGATCAACTCAGAAGCATTTCATCAAAAATGACTACGGAAGAACGACAGAAATTGAAGCAAGATGCTTCGGCGTGGCGTGCAGAGCACTGTTGGACTCCCAACCAACTCCGGCATTTAAGAGCGACGTGGCTCGAAGAACAATATGGTCTCGAAGCTGCACAGGTTGTGCTTGGACATTCCGATCCGCGAGTGACTCGGATTTACGCCGAACGGAACTTGAAAAGGGCTGCTGAAATCATGGCGGAGGTTGGGTGATCACAATTCTGGAACGTCGAAAAAGTTGCCCAACAAAAATATTTTCAAGATTTTCTGACCAGAATATGAGGTAAGTGGGCTTCGGAAATCGGAGGGAACGCGATCCGGTGGAATTGTGTTTCCCCTTGTTTTTCAGACTCCTGAAGACAGCGTCTGCCAACTTGGGTTTAACTCCGGTCGAAGTTGGACCTGAGTTTGCTCCAAGTTGGTTCTAAGTTGTTATGTATAAATGGTTTATGCCTCGAAAAAGTTCTTTACTAAGCCGTGGTAATTGTTATGAATCAATATCAAACAGATTCAGTTATTACCAATCTTAATTGAGGAATTTTGACAATGATCGACTTAGATGCAGAAACACTCATTTCATTGCCTGAGGCGGCTGAAGCACTTCCCAACAAGCCGTGCCTGACCACCATGCACCGTTGGCGTGTTGAAGGAATCGCAGGTGTAAAACTTGAGACTCTAAAGATCGGACACCGTCGATACACAAGCCGAGAAGCAGTTCGACGGTTCATCACAGAGTCCACCGCAGCGTCGGAGCGGGAAGTGATCCAGCCCGAAATGAGTGAGGTGAGCGAAAGAACTCCAGAAACGGAGAGACGGCTGCGAGACGTGGGAGTGCTGTAAATTCGATTGGCAAGTTGGAACAAGTGTACGACGACTTCTATTTCCATTTCGCGACTCTAGAGAATTATCCAACGAATGATTCAATCGAGTTCAAGGCAGAGCCATGCAAAGTTCTAATCCCTACTTACCACGAATCAATCGACTGACACCAGAAGAACTCGGCCAACTTGCTGCTGAGTTCCAGCCGTTGTCGCCCTGCACCAAATGTGATGCATGGGAAGTCCACGTCGAACCTGCCAAACGCCCTCATTGGGGACGACTCTCCTGTACCACATGTGGGTCACTGCGACGTTGGATTCCCAAGCCTGAAAACCGGCGGGCAGTTCACTGAAATCAAAGAAATAGACCGGGGCTGCTGTAACAGTCACCCGGTCTTCTTTTATTCTTACCCCTCGCGAAAGGAAGTAAGAGTGTCTACAAACGCATTGTATTCAATTCAGCAGCCAACGACTACCCCGTACTTTCTTCTTCCAAAGCATCTCGAAGACTTACATAGTTCCGGACTCTCAAATGAAATGATTACTGACTCCGGTATTCATTCGGTGGCTAGCCCATTAGAAATCCAAAGGATTCTTGGATGGTTGCCTCACGGCGTAGATTCCGCAATGGTGATCCCCTACCGGTTCTCAAATGGATATCCAAGGGGATACTGTCGCTTAAAGCCCACCGAAACCTTGGTGGATTGCAACGGTCACGGCATCAAATATCTTTCGCCCAAAGACCAGCCGAACCATCTGTACTTTCCTCCGAATCTGTTGCAACAACTTGTTCCGGGTGGATTCGTAATAATAACTGAGGGCGAAAAGAAAGCCCTTTGTGCTAGTCAGCATGGATTTCCGACTGTCTCGATCAGCGGAGTGTGGTGCTTCCGAGACCAACACAAGAAACTGCTCGATGATCTCGAATATCTTGTACACAATGATCTCAGATTATTCATCTGTTTTGATTCCGATACTGGAACCAATCTCAATGTTCGCAAAGCCGAAGTCACGCTCGCGAACGAGCTAACTTTGGCCGGAGCCAGTGTCAAAATCATGAGAATTCCGCCTGCGACAGACGGCGGTAAACAGGGGTTGGACGATTTCATCTGCAACGGTGGACTAAGCCGGGGACAATTGCAGCAAATCATGTTTGAGGCAGAGCCGTGGAAATTTGAGAACGGTGTTCCTGATAATGGTTACTTCCGCGAAATAGCAGATTGGCGGCAAGAACTTCATAAGATACGAATTGCAGAATGGAAATTCGGTAATCCTCAATTTGATGGGAGTCCACCCGGATTGGGAAAAAGTTACGCAGATCGTCAATTGATGAAGCTTTCAAACTCGACCCTCACGGTGGTTCCAACGCTCCAAAATGCGAGAGATTTAGAGACTGAACTTTCTAGTGGCGGAATTCTCGCGCAAGCGTACCCTGATTTAACGCAAGTAACTTGCCGTAATCATGCGGAAGCAGTTCGCGCTCGAAAAATGTCTTTACCAGTGACTAAAATTATTTGTCCGCGTTGCCCTTTTAAGCACGATTGCGAACAGGATGGATACTTATCATTAATCAATAAGGCTGGACGGGAGCCACATTCTATTTGTACCCAGGAACGATTTGCTCGTAACACAGCCTCTCTGAGCCTCAAGCGGGATGTGATTTTCTTTCACGAAGAAGTCCGAAATGCGTTCCAGCGTTCTGAGGCAGTCAAAGTCGAGGACTTCATAGCGTTGCTCGACCTGCTTTTTTTTGCTTCAAACTCCAGCCAAGCTCTCGGACTCAAACACGAAGCTCAATTCTTTGATGCGTTATGGAGGACGGTTTGTGAAATTGTCATGTTCTCGCGAAATTGCCGAACCGTCCAGCCGATCAAGACACTCGCCTACGCTTTCCCCTCTGCCGACTGGCAACGAAGTCTGTGGAAAAAGATCGAATACTACCGGCAACTTCCTGAGAATAAAGGATTCGTAATAAACGGGACCGCGCTGCGGACTGTCGTGGACGCCATACAAATGAAATGCGACCTTGTCATACGTCCCGCACGAATGAGTCAAGAAGCCGCTGAAATTATTGTGACATGGAAGACGCCGATTCCGGCTGGTCCCAAAATCTGGTTGGCCGATGGCTCAGAGGCACTCCACAATGTGCAGTCCAGTATCGGCTCACTTGTTGTTTCTGATCGCACGCCGAAAGGAAAGATTCGACGGCAAAAACTGGTCTGTCAGATTCCCCGAATGATTCGTAAGAAAACCAGTCCTTCAACGGTGAAGAAACTTGTGCGTGACGTGCTTTCCCGTCTTCCTGATCACCGAAAAGTCGGACTGATCGTTCATCGTAAGCACCTTTCGGCTATCAAAGAATTGAAAGCAAGGGAGTTTCCTACCCAAATCCATCGGTTCACTCACTTCCGATCCGGCGAAGACACCGGCTCGAACAGTTGGTTGGATTGCGATGTTCTCATAATCTTGGGAACCCCTTATGTTCCTCCCAGAGCTATTCAAAAGGAACTTATCCGCCAAGGAAAAATCGAGGCTGCGAATCGAGACGGGCTGTGGGGGGACCGTTTTTGGTACGGTCAATCAATTGACCAGCGAGCGGTAACGATTTCTTCACGAGGGTATCGCGATCCAGACTGGCATGATGCATACAAATGTGTTGTCCGATCAAAACTGATTCAAGGGATGGAACGGTCCCGCAGCTATCTTCCCTACGGGATTCCGTTAACGTTGGTTTTCTCCCTCGAACCTTTGGGAATACCAGTTTTCGACAAGAAGTGGTTCAAGGGAGTCTCTTTAACGGAGTCGAGATTACTCACAGTTCTCAGTCAAGAAGCCCAGAAGGCGGGACTCTCAGGATGGTCGAAAAAAAAATGCAGTGTTGGAATAGCGGCAACTGATTGTATAAGTAATCCTATACAGAGAGTTGCCGATATTTTTGCCGTTGCGTTCAGCGGGGCTTATTCGATCAATCAGAATGCCCAGCGGGGTGTTGCCACATCGGTTCTGGCGAAGAAACTGAATGTTTCTGCACGAACAGTCCGGGATCAACTCAAAAATCTGTCTGAGAAGGATTTGGTATTGAGAATCGGTAAACGAAGCGGTTGGTTACCCGGAATCGTTGTTTGATCGACTTGTCTTTGCTTACCGGCACCCCTTTTGACGCAATTCACTTTCGACAAACTGCCGCGAGACCGGGCCGAACTCAAAAAGTGAAGGCCCGGTCTCATGTCTCAACCTGGCTCTGCAACCAGCAAGTCGTAAAGGGGGCGTCAGGGGAACAACCAGCAGGGCATTACAACAATCGAAGCGACTGCTTAGGAAGTGGCAGTGTACTGCGTACACCGTGACTTGCGATTTTCCGGACAACTTCCACACGCTTGTAGCGGCACAAAGCTATCTTTACCACAAATGCCCTTTCCTTCACCTTCGTAATCACGAACAATTCTGTCTGAATGTGAGGATTTCAAAGTTTCTATTCCGATTTCGGAAAATCACACGGAGAGAGTCATGGGTAACATGCGATCTGGTCGCTGGCGCAACCACCAGAAGAAGATGCTTGTTGAAGACTGCCTCCAGATTGATATCCGGGACACTAACGATGAATTCCTGCAATTAGCTGTCGGGAACGGAAAAGTGCACCTTAGAACTAATTCAGGTCAGCCAGTCAGAGAGTCGAGAGGCCAGTTGTTACCGTTGGAATCAGGTGGGCGATTGCTGATGTTCGCTTTAGAGTTTACCAGCGGATCAGTCTGGCAAGCGATTCCAGTCCTGACTTCAACACAAGAATCCGACAGGTCAGAGACTGTTTTTGAATGCCCGTCCGACGGCTGTGACAAACGAGCGAGGAAGCTGTACTTACCGCTGGGCAGAACGCATTTTCTCTGCCGGGATTGTCACAAACTGACGTACCGCAGCCAGCAGGAACATGATCCGCGCGTCACTCGACTAAAAAAGAACCCGGATCAACTGCTCGCGATGATGGAAGCCATTGATCCAGCCGATTTCAATTTCTCGAAAGTGCTGCTTCTACGACGTGCCGGAGGGGAACTCTTGGAAGAAATTGACAAAAAATTGCCTGATTACTCTCTGATGGAGTTGGTGGCCGCCGGGCTGCTTGATGAGCAGAACCTGAAACGTCTCGCGGCCCCGTGACTCCGTATGGGTAGGTGAACTTACCTCAAATCAACTTTGCCAAATACCTGACGGCAGGGTAGGCTTGGGAGAGTTGGATTTACGCCTCCACCGGGTATCTCGAAAATGCCGTATCCCAAGTACATGACAGACGAAGGGTTGGTGGTTTTTGGGTTTGCCGTTGATTCCGATAACCCCGAACTTTCAAAGAGCAAGCTGTACCCCAACTTATCTGTCAGATACCGCTGTCCCTCTTGTCATCTTTGGGCAAGCACGATGAAGGGCGGGCGTGGGAAACTTGTCTGCGAACAATGTCACAAAGGAGGGAAGCCAGCCACGCCGTCTTCGCAGTTTCGCAAGGTGTATGAATGCTGTGGCAAGCAGAACTGCGATACATGGAGGAATATCCTCTCTATTTTGAGAGCGTCGGGAGTGTTAACTGAGAGCCACCACGATAGATTTGGCGGCTACGTTGTGGCAGAGCCTCGCCCAGAATGGAGGCAGGATGAAATCGTGGAATTCCATCAAAAGATCAACGACTACTGCGTGAGTAAGTACGGCGCTCGTCGGGCGGAGTGTGAAACAACTGGCCCAAAGAAATCGAAACTGCCAACACGTAAGAAGTAAGTGCTTTCTGCCTGTTAGGCCGAACTTAGTCGTCAATAGAGGCTGAGGAAGATGTGATTGGGAGAATATGCAACATCAAGGGATTGAGGCTGTCCTAGAATGCCTCCTGAATCGCGGTTTGGGCAATGAGGACGATACCAAATGGTTCGCAGGTGTCCGCCACGATGATCTGATCAAGGCGTTACTCGATTACCTGAATGCTCATCGTCATTTTTTGGGCTACTGTCACATTGATGGTCGTCAAGCATTGAATGATCGTGGTGTGGACGCTGTTATTTCCGCTAGTGGATTCAAGGCTGGTTTTCAGATAAAAAGCCACGTGGATGTGGCCGAACCAAAATTCGCTGCGAACGTCAAACGACAATTTGCAGAGGCTCTCAGCTACGGACTCGATCACTATTACTTGTTGATTTGTTCTCCCCTGTCCGACGAAAACAAAGATTTTCGCATGAAAATCGCTCATCTTCTTAATGAAGTCGCTTTGTATCAAAACATCGTATTTGACGCATATGGCCCGCTGAATACGGTTACAGTGTTAAAGCATCCTCCAACAGTGTCGCGTGACGAATTACTGATTCGCAAAGCGATTTCAAACGATTGCTTGCATGAGTACGAAAAAGGATACGAACATCTTCCAGAAGTTGACGATTTTGAGATTAGAGCGGCAGAAGAAATACTCGATGAGTTTGGGGAAGATTGGTGGGATTCTAAGGCCGGAGCGGAAGCCTTCGAGAAATTGCAGAAACTCGTTCATCAGAAACAGGCAGAACAATTCACCAGTATCTTCACACCCACTTTACCGCCCGAAATCATACAGCAACGTTTCTCGTTGATCGTCGAAATCGAGAATCTGCTTTCGCAGTGTCGTCACAGCGAACATTGGAATGATCACAGCGAGTACAAACTTCCCAGTTGGTTGGACCACGTGCCGGAAGAAATGATCCCGTACACTTCCATTCCAAATCTGTTACGAATTCGCGAGAGCATTGCGGAATTTCTAGCGCGTCACTTGAATACTCCACAATCCACGAATTCAGACAATCTCTAGCGGAGCGTATTCAGATATAGTTCAGCTACCGAAGTGGACATTGGCTTCTTGGCAGCACACAATCCATTCAGCCAGCTTGGCTCTTTGTGTTGTCTAATTGATGTTCAGTTGATTGCTGGTTGTCGCGATGAACACTCGAATTCACTGCTCCGCTTGTGGCTTTGATCTTTCCGGATTGGAAACTTCGGATAAGCCCGAACCATGCCCAGAATGCGGAGAGATCAAACGGCATGTTTATGCCAGTATCAAACCTGCCGAAATCAAACTGACCGCACCATCGGTCAATGCGCGTGCGACGTTCGGACGCGAGAGTTCTTCATTGCTCCTAAAAGGACTTCTAATTCCTGAGAGTAAGACCGAAGAAGGGACTCTGATTCGCGCCGTTGCACCTGCATGGTTTGAGATCATTCGACAGTTGCGAGAAAACCCCGCAGCCGCTTTCGAGATTCCTCCACGCAAGTGGGAAGAGATTGTTGCCGGCGCGTATGATGCGGCAGGTTTCGATGAAGTCATTCTCACCCCGGCGAGTGGAGACCTTGGGCGCGACGTAATTGCTGTGAAGCGTGGTATCGGGCAGGTCCGCGTAATCGACCAAGTGAAAGCATACCAGCCGGGTCATCTGGTCACGGCAAACGATGTCCGTGCGCTGATGGGGGTGCTGGAGCCGGATGGCGCATCCAAGGGATTTGTCACCACCACTTCTGATTTTGCACCCATGATTGCCTCCGACCCGTCTATTCAACATTTCATCCCGGGACGGCTAGAACTTGTCAACGGTGAGCAACTTTTCTCTCGGTTGAGCGATCTGGTTCCGAATTCAAGCAAATGAGAACAACGGCGATGAACGAAAACGAATCTGTAGAGAATGCGCACAACTTGCTTGTCATCGTTCCGTGCGGCAAGAGCAAAATCTGGGACAAGTCGCCGGATCATGGTCCCACACGGGCACGTAATGCCTATACGGGTTCGTTGTTCCGGTCCATCGAGATTATACGGCGCGATTTTCTGGTGATTGAGTTATCTTGAACGCCAAATTTGGATTCATTTCTACAGATTCATTGTTAGATGGAAAATGATTTCTATTGGCATCTGCTCTCGGAAAGGTGGCGGTTATGTGGAAGAAGATTGTCTCGGGTAAATGTATTGTCCTGATTGTCATTATGATTTTCATCCTCGGATTTTTGCCTTGCTATCTCTTGGGACTGGAAGCCTTCGCCCAGTTCGGTGCGGGTTTTGGTTTCATGGCAGCCATCTTCTCTGGGTTCGCGTTTCTCGCAGTCGTTTGGACATTGCAGACACAATTAAAAGCGTTGGAGCGATCCGAGCAGGCTCACGCAAAGCAACTGGCTGTCGCTCAAACGACGGCGCGGGTTCAGGCTTTCACTGTCATGGCGGAACTCCATCGTGATTTAGTTGCCAGCGCTCCAGATGGAGATCAAGATCAACATAAACTCCAATCACAATACTACGGAAGCCGTGCGCTGGACCTTATGCGAGAATTGGGAGAAACCTTCCCCGGCGATCCACACGCTGCGGAGATCGGTGGTTACACCAACCGTGACATAGCAATTGAGTCCCTCAGACAAGTCGTTTACAACCTAAAAGCCAAATTGGAAAAGGTGCGGGACCAAGGCCGAAATACCAGCGCCAACCATGCAATCGCTGAGGCCGACCGACAGATTCGTCAATGGTTTGAAAGGTATAGAGGAAGAATCGACAGCCAACCAATCGAGTCTTGCCTTCCAATGTTGTCCGAAAAACGCACCCGTGTCATTGCAATCAAGCCGGACCTGGAAGCATTTTGGGAAAAGACGGACAAACTTGTCGAATGCTTGGAAAAGGCGTTTGAAGCAATTGAGAGTGCGGAGCCTGGGAGTTCGTCGAAGTGATCTTAATCTTCGAGTTATCTCAAACCAAACTCCGCGATCAGTTCTGGTCGGACTGAGAGCAGGCGTTCCAACCGACTTCCGTAACAACGCCTCGCAGAGCGTCCTCTTGTGCGGTAGGATGAGTGTGCCTGTTTTTTTTCGGGTTGGGAATCAGGTCGTTTCCACGGACATGGACGAACCTTTTGATTCTGTCTTGTATCTTCCCATAAGTATGTACGCACACCCTTTCAAATTGTGAAGGCTTTGTCATGCCTGACTTGACGAGAGATTTCTTGGAAAATTATGGCCTCTATCGGAAATACCATTCTCCGGGCATCCACTTTGGGACGAAGAGCGACCTAGACACACCATCGTTGCAGCTTTATTGCAATAGATGTCAAGGCGTGCGAACATTCAATGAACTGGCCATCAATCGGATATTCGCTGATGGACGAAAGCTGTCAGGACTTAGGCACAAGTCAGTCAGCATTGGGGGAAACGATGAGTCTGATAATGCCAGATACGGTCGTATTATTGGATTTCACTTCGTTTGTCAGGATTGTAAAGAGGAAGGCGTGAACTATTTGGTTCTCTTCAACGACTCAGAGGACGAGTCTGTTGACTTTGAGAAACGTGGTCATGTGATTAAAGTTGGACAATACCCTGCGCAAGCAGCAAGCCTGCCACAAGAACTGCGACCGTATCTCAAAGAGCATGAGGACATTTACAAACGAGGACGCATGTGTGAACTCAATGGTTTCGGACTCGGCGCACTTGCGTACTATCGACGCATCATAGAAAGCATCATCGACACGCTGCTGAATGACCTGACGGTGATCTTTGCAGATGATGACTCCAAGAAGACATACCAACAGGCACTTGTAAAAGTAAAAGAGACAAAGGTACATGTTAAAAAGATTGAACTCGTCAAGGACTTAGTGCCCGACGTATTGAAGCGCGGTCAGGGCAACCCCTTGGGCTTCTTGCATGAAGCCTTGAGCGTTGGATTGCACTCATTGACGGAAACGGACTGTCTCGAAGTGGCGTCTGAAATAAGAGACACGATTGCATTCCTCAATAAACACATCCAACTGGCACGAGAAGAGGCCACTCACTTTTCAAAGAAGATGTCACGGCTGGAAGAGAAGTTGAGAAAAATGACTTCCCTTGAAGGCAACGATCAGCCCCCGGCCTGAATTATGCGCAAAGACTCTGCACATGTGCGAGCGATTCCTGCATTGCGACCGTTGACAACACTGAAAGACACCTGACTTGCATCGAGGTTCGGGCCGGGAAAACAGGGCGAGGCAAATGCGCATTCGTTCCACAGTCAGAGCAGATTTGAAGACGCTGCTCCTCACTCAAACAGCACCATCAAGCAATGCTTGATAGCGATGCAGTTCGCCACCATCCCGTTTGTGAGTTGGCGTCTAGCACTTCTCGTAAGTGATGTCCTGCCCTTTGCCGCAGTTTCCACAAGGGGGAAGCGTGTCGTCATCGTCATCCAGTGCGACCGACCAGTTACAATCGGTGCAACAGTAACGCCCTTTTCCGGGTTTTTCTCCGACGTTCTTCATTTCGTTCTCCATCTGGTCAGAATGACACGCTCAGTCGATATGTCATTCTGAACTGAGTCTCCGATTGTGACAAGAACAATTCGCTGAACATCCGAATTTCATCGACATTACCGAATGCCGGGATCGAGGTTGCTACTTGTCTTTCAACAGCGTCTGTAATGAAACTTCCATTGCTTCTGCAAACCGACGCAGCATTGAAATCTGAGGGTCTCCACTTCGCAAGAATTGAGAAACGGCCTGCCGGGCAGATGATTGCGAATACCCCATCTTTTCGCCGATCTCTTGGTAAGTCATACCGGACTGTTTCACGCGCTGGCGGACACCTTCCATCACCGTGTCTTCGATGCGTTCTTTTCCCATGCAGAAATTTTAACCTTGCTGCTCCAAACATGTCAATATAATATTGACATTCGCAGTCTGCGTCCTTATGATATAGACGTAGGCTGGTGCCCTGCTGGCACCTTACTGGCGGTCCCTCTCTTTGCTGAGAGTTACTGCCCCTCGCTTTTCGTTGGTCCCAATGCTTGGAGTTACCAATGCCAGTCGATGTTTACGAGCGTATCACTGCGCGCATTCTCCGAAATCTCGAAGCCGGAACGATTCCATGGCGCAAGCCGTGGGTTGGCGGAGAGGCAGGTCATCCCCGCAACCTTGCTTCCGGGCATTTCTACCGAGGAATCAATCCTTTTCTCCTAGCCTGCACTCCTTACGAGTCGCCTTACTGGCTGACGTTCAACCAAGCGAAAAAACTCGGTGGAAGTGTCCGCAAAGGTGAGAAGTCCACTCCCGTGATCTTCTGGAAGTGGTGGGAGAAGGTGAATTCCAAGACTGGCGAAAAGGAAAAGTTCCCGCTGCTTCGTTATTACAACGTTTTCAATGTTGCACAGTGCGATCTGCCTTCCGACAAACTGCCCGGCTCTGCGTCGGTTCCGGAATTCGCTTTTGAGCCGATTGAGGTGTGCGAGAGGGTCGTATTTGAAATGCCGGACCCTCCCGAAATCTCCCATGAAGGCGGAACCGCCTCGTATCGACCAAGTGATGATTCCATCCGTGTGCCCAAACCAGAAAGGTTTGAGAAGCCGGAAAGCTACTACGCCACTCTGTTCCACGAGTTGTCGCATTCAACTGGGCATGTGTCCCGTCTCAACCGTCCTAGCGTCACCTCTCTGATTTCATTTGGGAGTCGTTCCTATTCCAAAGAAGAACTGATTGCCGAAATGGGAGCCACATTCCTATGCGGACACTGTGGGATCGAAAACACCGTCATTGAGAACTCTGCGGCGTACATCGCTGGATGGCTCCGCAGTTTGAAAAACGACAAGAGACTCGTTGTCCATGCAGCAGCAGCCGCACAAAAGTCGGCTGACTTCATTCTTGGACGCCGGGATTCTGTCGATTGCAAGAGTCAAGAGAAAGAGGAGGTGTCGAATGTCTGAAGAACGACCAACTGAAATCCGCGATGCTGCCCCCACATCAATCCGTCACATGATCGGTCAGCAGTCCGTCGTCGAACAAGTCGCCGTCGCACTCGATGCAGCTTTCACAGATGGCACGCCAATGGATTCAGCATTGATGGTTGGTCCACCCGGGTGTGGAAAAACATTGTTGGCTCATATCGTCGCAAAAGAAATGGCTTCTGATCTACACGAGGTCTTGGGGCAGACGCTGAAGGGACCAGCGGAGCTGAATGCTCTTCTGCTCCAAGCCAAAGACAGGGATGTCGTTTTCGTCGATGAAGCACATGAAGTTCCCAGACCGATTCAAACCGCGCTTTATTTGGCACTTGATCAGTCACGTATTTTGTTATCGAACGGAAAAGACGGATCATCAACTGCAATACCATTGGCGTCGTTCACGCTATTGCTCGCAACGACTGATGAGTATGGGCTTTTGCAACCGCTCCGGGATCGGATGAAACTCAATCTTCGATACGGTTTTTATTCGTCCAACGAACTGACGGAACTCTTGCTCCGGGCAACCCAGCGATTGGGATGGAAATTAGATGTTGACGTAGTGCCCATGATCGCTATGCGATCTCGCGGAACTCCCCGCTTGGGCCTACGGCTTCTGCAATCATGTCGCAGAGTATGTCGGTCAGAAGGCGAGGAAACAATCACGGTTCGGCACTTCGACCGTGCCTGTGATCTCGAACAGATCGACGACTTGGGCCTCGATACAACCGAACGGCAGTACCTCGAAATACTGGCTGATGGTGCTTTCCGGTTGAATGTCATCGCCTCAGTGCTCGGACTTCCGGCACGGACAGTCAGCAGCGTCACGGAGTCCTTTCTGATCCGGTCGGGACTGATCGTTAAAGATGACCAAAGCCGGCGCATGCTGACAGCGAAGGGCCGGGAGCATCTGCTGAAATCATCTGTAGCCACTCTGGGGGAAAAACATGATTGAAAATATCCAAACGAAATCTGCTGTCACCGTTTCCGAAATGGCACGGATGGTAGGACTTTCACGAAGTCGTTTTTATCAATTGCAAGGGACTGCATTTCCGCATCCCGTCTACGACCCGCAGACCCGGCGGCCCTTTTACACTGCCGAGCAGCAGCAGGTCTGCCTCGAAGTTCTCCGTCGTAACTGTGGCATCGACGGCAAGCCGATCTTGTTTTACGCCAGCGGTCCGAAGCCTGCTGCCGTGAGGCGCAAGAATCGTAAGTCGAAAGTGAAAACAGAGAAGGCGACAAGTCGCAACTCAACCGTCGTCGAGGGGGTGAAATCTCTCGGAATGAATTCCGTCTCTGCGCGTCAGGTCGAGCAGACAATCCGAAAACTGTTCCCCGATGGAACCTCCAATGTCGAGCAAGGCGAAGTCATCCGGGCCGTTTTCGTGGCTCTGATGCGCCAGAATTCGACCGATAATCTGGGCGGATAAGTGACCTTATCCGCCCAATCGAGCCGACAAACTGTCCAATTTGTGTCCACTTTCTGTAGGTAAGCTATGAAGAATTCGGGCGATAATGTTTTCCGGTGTATCCCGGTCGGTGAAAACGAAGCCGGTCTTGTGAACGAGTTCCTGAATGAGAATGACTTCGCGCCGAATACGCGGAAGGCGTTCCGGACCGACCTGCGGAAGTTCGCTCGCTGGTTCGCCACGACGAATGCCGAATCGTTTCGGATCGACCGTGTGACGGTCCGGGATGTGATCGACTTCCGAAATCATCTTCACCGGAAAAAGGGACAGGCCGTCGCGACTGTGAACCGGGCACTTGTTACAGTCCGCCGATTCTTCGACTGGCTGGTCGATCACGATCACGTTGATACAAACCCGGTCAAAGCAGTCAAAGAACTTCGTCGCCAGCAACTCGCACCGAAGGGGTTGGATCGGAGCGAAGTCCGCAAATTACTCCGGGAAGTCGAACTACGGAATGACACCCGCGCTGGAGCGATCTTTTCCGTGTTCCTTTACACCGGATGCCGGGTCTCGGATGTCGTGAATCTTGAACTTCCGGATTTGATGATCGGTGAACGTAGCGGTTCCGCGATTTTCCATCACGGCAAAGGCCGCAAGCAGCGTTCCGTTCCAATTCCCCTTCCCTGCCGGAAGGCACTACAGGCTTATCTTGAAACCAGACCGCCTGTGAGTTCATCGACGGTTTTCATCGGAGAACGGGGACCGCTCACTGACCGGGGCATCCGCGCTTTGTGCGACAAATACGCCGCCGTCTGTGGATTCAAGCTGCATCCACACCTGCTTCGGCACACGATGGCTCACCAGTATCTCACTGACAACAGTAACGATCTTGTGGGACTAGCGCAGATTCTTGGTCACGAAAACCTGAATACGACGCGGCGGTACGTCGAGCGAACGGCTGATGATCTTGCCGAAGCCGCCGAAAACTTGAACTTCTAATGGAGGAATGAATGATCGCACCGCGAAAGAAACCCAGCTTCTCACTTGGTCGAGTTGTCGCCACGTCGGGCGCATTGGATGCTCTTGAGACTGCGGGTGACAATCTCTCTGTATTCCTGTCCCGTCACGCCAATGGTGACTGGGGACTCGTGAGTGTGGAAGACGCTGCGATGAACGATGAAGCACTGCGTCACGGTGATCGCGTCTTGTCGGCTTACAAAACGTCGCTGGGGACAAAACTGTGGATCATCACAGAAGCCGACCGATCTGCGACGACGGTCTTGCTGCCGAGTGAATATTGAACAACTTGCTCATTCGCAAGATGGGAAACGCAAGAGACTGACAGCGATTCAGTCAAATACTTGTGGCACATTATCTCTATTCGTAATTGGTCGAATCAGAGGCAGGACTTGAAGATGTCAACAAAACTCTCGACCGCACACTGATGGGGGTTGGCAAGTTCCACCTTCGAGGTGCGTCCCAGTATGTTGATGTGTGCAAATTGTCCGCAGTTGCTCAGAGACACCGTTCCTACGACACATTTCTCGCCATTGATTGTGGACTCAACCACAATTCTCGGTTTAGGCTTATCAACAAAATCCACGCTTGCCTTGTTTCCCAAAGCATCTTGTATCTCCTTTGCTATCGCACCTAAAACCATCTGATGACCCCGCTCATTCCCCATCGTGGCATCTACTCTTATCTTCACCACTTGAACGTATTCAAAAGAGCCGACCGATTGTAATTAACCGATCCCGCTGCAAGACTCAACATTGCTACAGACTGCCTCTCAGCGTATTCTGAGAAAAGCATGACTCAGACCGAACTTGCAACTGAGTTACTTTATCACTCCACTTAGGAGAGCAATCATTTCCCGGCCTGTCGAAATCCGGCGGGCCAACTGACAATCTGAAAAACGCGCAAGCGTTTGGTTACTGGTTTCCTCAAACCGCCAACCTGAGCCGAAAGGCTCTTGATCCAGACTCGGTAACCCAACCTGCGCCCCCGAACGGGGGCGTCGGGCTGGGTGCTGGTCTGGAAGCCCTTGGCGGGGCTGAGGGAACGGTCTCGGTTTCGGCGTCCCTCTTTGTGTTGCCGAACCCTACCTGAGTGACCAGCCTTCGCAAAGGGAGCGGCACAATGTCGGAACAAAACATCAAAGCATCCTGCGAATCTTGCGGACAAAAGTACCGCGTTCGACCTGAGAAACTGGGACAACGCATCACATGCCAGAAGTGCGGCAATGACTCTATACTGATCGCAGATGCCGCGAAGCCTGACCCCAAATCACAGGATGCCGAGTTTCAACCTTCGGCTGAACTCAGTCCACCGAAAAAAACCCAGAGTGACGGAGTCGCGTCGAAGCGATCAGGTGTCGTGACTACTACCCAAAATTATTGGTCGCGTCTTGGCAGTCGCGAGAAGTTGGGTGTGGTTGTTGGAGGAATCGCGTTGGTCCTATTGTTGCGATTCTTTCTGTTCAACGGACCAAGTTCGACAACCGCCGCCGACTACACATCAGCGGAAGTTCGCGAAATTATTCGATTGCTCAGGGAAGACGACGAGTGCCGCGATACTCGGATCAGCGATTTCTCTCGTAATAATAATTCCCTTGAACTTTGGGAGAAGATTTTGGGAAGACCGGTTTCAGTGACGGGACGGGACGACAGCCCCGACTGGACCTTCGCTACAAAAGACGGAGCCTTGAGCATTCACGTCGGAGTTTATGAGACTCCTGATGGTGTACCTTACGTGGGAACATACACAAATGGCGAATCTTCTATTGGAATCAACGCAAACGATCCAGTGGACTCCGCTGATCTGAAACGCCGGATATTGAGCATTAAGCAACACATCGACCCGCGTGATAGTCTGGCATTCCAGCAGGAACTCGAAGAAAAATGGCAACAAGAACAAACCGCTTGGGATGAACAACAGGCGGAAGAAGCTAAGCAGCTTGCTGAGCATTCTGATCAGATTCGTGAGGAACTCGAATCGGAGCGGGATCGCGCGGCAGCCGACCAAGATTTCATCGAACTTCGCGATGCGATGCCCGTGGGGCCGGAGAAAAACGCGTTCTCAGAAATTCAATCAGATTGGATCGAGCGTCGCACCGCTGTGATTACCAAAGCGAGGAAGAACGGAGCATTGCCAATTCGAGAAGCCGCGTTTGGGCAAAAGGAGATCGTTCGCGAATTGCCCCTGCCGGATGTTGATGACGTGATCGAGGCACTTCGGAACAAAGCCCCGGTTCCCGTTGATCCAATTGGGAACGAGAACAAGACTGAGTCCCAACCAGAGCAAGCCTCGCATAAACCGCCTGACACTGCATCCACGGCTGACAATCCAGCACCAAACAGTGTTCCAGACAAAACTGGCAACTCAGTCCCCACGTCTTCTCTCACGCAAACAGCAAACCGACAAGCCGTCTACGAGATCGACATCGGATGGAAGCACGTCTTTCGCGCTGGGGACAGAGAAACCTTGGATCGAATTTTGGCTGCAAATCCGGAATGGAGGTTGATACGAACAGCTTTTTCCGGGCTTCAAAAGGAACTCTCCGGGACGGTTCCTCTCTACCGATATGGTCGAAGAAATGATGGACGGCACACTTACCTAGTCGCGGATCAGACACCAGTTAACGGATTTCAGAAGGAAGGTGATGGTAGCCCTTTGGTTTGGGTGTGGAGAGACCAGAAGGACGGGACCGTTTCCTTATACCTTCTGGGGGCACCGAAGCGTGATATCCGCACGTTGGCAGTTGGGGAAACTGAACGCGACCGACTCGTTGGAACTGGTGAATGGCGAGAGCATCGAAAACTCGGGTACGTTTACCCGTCAGAAAATAAGAACCATGACTAAGCACTTCGTTCCCGACCGATCAAATCGCCCCGAATCCAGTGAAGGCCAGTTCGGGACCGTACGAGAAATCCGATCTGAGAAAGAATCGGCCAGCGAACTGGCGGATGGTCGCCCGGTTGTTTTTGAAATGGCTCTTGTCGATGGATACGACTGCCGTTTCTGCTATTTCTCTGCCGTCGGACTGGAAGACGCGACGTTTGACGAACTCACCGAACTGCTCAATTCATCCGGAATCTCGTGGCCCGATGAAATCGACGACGGGAAGGTCTACGCAGAAGCAAAACGCATCAAGGATGCTCAGGACCGAGACTGCTGGGAGTTCCAATTGACGTTTCCACGTTTGGGGTGATGCCGATGAAGAAATCAAATAGGATTGCAGCGGGTCACAATTTCAGATATCTGCGAATATCTTCAGCGTTGCCTCTCTTGCACAATTCTTTGTCGAGAGTTGTTTCAGCAAACAAGAACAAATCCCCACATCCACATTCTTCAAGCAACGAACGCAGTTCGCTATCGTGTTGAACATCGCTGTTTATGAATGTTTCGATGCAATCCAGTTCTAAATATTCTTTATCACTTCTTTTGAGTCTCAATTTCTTGTAAAGCAGATCGCCTTCGGGAGTGCCATTCATGGTAAGGAACAAGAAGGTCCTGATCAGAATAGCATCTTCGAGTCGAGAACCAAGTAGATAGCCAATCTTGTAATCTCCAACACGGTATTCAATAAGCATGTCCCCATTTTCGGAGTTGACCCGCGCAACTTTGGGATCGTAGAGCGATCTATTTAGAAACTCGCTTAATATCCACTCTCGATCCTCAGCTTTTTCTGTGATGACTACCCTTCGACGTAGATTATCCAGTGCATGTCTCTGAATATAAACTGGATACAATGCATCATTTGAAAAGCCGAGTTGTTGACCACTTAATTCCAACCATTTCACTTTCCCAAAGAAATCTTTCTGCCCACACCTAAAGGCATATCGCGCACGCTCACCATCTTGAAACTTTTTCTTGATCGCTCGTTGGCACCCCAGAGCGACTTCGACCCTCCATTGATTTTTGTAGTCTCGTTTGGATTTGATTTCAGCTTCATAGAGTTGTGTGTCGATGCCTCCAACCATTAAACAAAATAAGTCGATTCGCATCATAACCTCCCGCATCGCATCCATTGTCACTTCAGAATGTAAACCATCATCGAAAACAGTTCTCAGCTTCGAGAGTACTTCATTTTCTTTGTCATTCTTTGATGCAGTGTTCCTGATAACTTCCAGTATGGGCTTGACATAGACGCAGAAATCGGTGAACCGGAAACTGTCTCCAAGTAAGGAGGAATTAAACGTAGTGTCATTAACAACGGTCTTAACGGCTGAGATCAATTCCTTCGATTCTGGAATCTGCTTAGAGGAAGTTGCCAAGCAAACTGAAGGTCCGGGGAATCGGGCATTCAGAATTCTGTCTTTTAGCGATGTGTGCTTTATCGTTTCCCAAATCCCAAGTCTCCTGAGAATTGACAGATTGATTCTACGCGTCTGCTTCAGTTTCTCTTGTAGTCTATCCCCTTGCTTCTTTTTTCTTTTTTGACGTTTTGACCCCATTCCGTGCCAATCTCCATCTATATCGCTCGGCTTACCCTACCCATTCCGCACACAACGTCTCTGCCTGCTCCAAAACTGTCTGCGTCGCAGCATCCTGCAAATCAGGCGGGTAGCCGTACTTCCGTAGAATCCTGCGGACCACTACCCGCATTTTAGCTCGCACTGTTTCCTTGATCGTCCAGTCAATAGTGGCGTTCTTTTTGACGGTCGTGAGTAGTTCATGGGCGATGACCGCGAGTTGTTTATCACCCATGACATCCACCGCACTCTCATTTGCGGCGAGAGCATCGTAGAACGCCGATTCATCTTCGTTGAGTCCGAGTTTCTCACCACGAGACTCCGCCTCCCGCATGTCTTTCGCCATTTCGATCAACTGGTCGATCATTTCCTGAGTGGTGATCGCTCGCTTGTGATATTGTTTCAGCGATGATTCCAGCATTTCAGCAAACGAACGCGACTGCACGACATTCTTCTTTCGTCGTGTTTTGATTTCTCCTTTGAGCAGTTTTTTTAGTAACTCGACTGCCAGATTCTTTTGAGGTAGGTGCTGAACTTCGGCAAGGAATTCATCATCGAGAATCGAAATGTCCGGTCGTTTCAAACCGGCTGCGGAGAACACGTCGATTACTTCATCCCCAGCGGAGACAGCTTTGGAGACCAACTGCCGGATGGCGTGATCCAACTCCGCCGGGTCTTTTTCCCCACCGGATGTTTTCAGGAACGCGGACCGCACAGCTTGAAAGAATGCGATGTCATCCCGGATACGTTCCGCTTCATCGTGTGCTGGGCAAAGCGCATAAGCCCGTGAGAGATCGTAAACCGTTCGATTGAATCGTGATTTCCCATCATCGGGATCGGCTTCCAGAATATGTTGCTGCGCTTGAGGAAGCAGTGTCAGCCGTTCGGCAGACTTCTCTGAATGCCACAGCGACCAATCGAAGCCGTGCAGCATGTCACAGCAGACTTCGTACTTTTCGAGCATCACGGCGACCGCTTCTTCCGTATCAACGGCTGGCGCGCCTTTGCCTCCACTCTGGGTGTAGGTGTTCATCGCCAATTTTAACTGATCGGCAATGCCAAGATAATCGACGATCAATCCGCCGGGTTTGTCTTTGAACACGCGATTGACTCGCGCAATCGCCTGCATCAACCCGTGCCCGCGCATCGGCTTGTCGGCGTACATCGTCGTGAGACAGGGAGCATCGAATCCCGTCAGCCACATATCCCGGACAATGACGATTTTGAATTCGCTCTCCGGGTCTTTGAAACGTTTGGCGAGTTCTTTCCGCCGGGGTTTGTTCCGAATGTGTGTCTGCCATTCCAGCGGGTCGGAAGCCGAACCGGTCATCACGACTTTCAGCACGCCTTTATCATCATCTTCACTATGCCACTCGGGGCGGAGTTCGATCAGCGCGTTGTACAAATCGACGGCAATGCGTCGGCTCATGCAGACGATCATGGCCTTGCCGTCCATCGCTTCTAATCGCTTCTCCCAATGTTGGATCAAATCATCGGCGATCAGTTTGATTCGCTTGTCTGACCCCACCAGTGCTTCGAGAGCCGCCCATTTGGTCTTTAGCTTCTCCTTCTTGGATTCTTCTTCGCCTTCGGTCAGTTCTTCAAATTCCGGGTCGAGTTTCGGCAGCAGCGATTCGTCAAGTTCCAGTTTGGCGATGCGCGATTCGTAGTAAATCGGGACTGTGGCTTGATCTTTAACCGCCTGCTCGATGTCGTAAATGTCGATGTAATCACCGAAGACGCCCCGGGTGTTTTTGTCACCGAGTTCGATGGGAGTCCCGGTGAATCCGATGAACGACGCCTTGGGGAGTGCATCCCGCATGTGCCGGGCGTAGCCGTCGATCATGTCGTACTGACTGCGGTGGGCTTCGTCGGCGATCACGACGATGTTTCTGCGGTCAGAAAGCATCGGGTAATCTTCGCCCTTTGTTTCAGGGAAGAATTTCTGAATGGTTGTGAAGACAACTCCACCCGACGCCACTTTCAAGAGTTCCTGCAACTGTCCTCGATTTTCCGATTGCTGCGGATGTTGCCGCATCAATTCGTAGCAGCGCGAAAACTGACCGAACAATTGATCGTCCAGATCGTTTCGGTCGGTGAGAACGACCAGAGTGGGATTCTCCATCGCCGGGTGGGAAACCATGCGTCCGGCATAGAAAGTCATCGACAGGCTCTTACCCGATCCCTGAGTGTGCCAGACCACTCCGCAGCGGCGATCTCCCGCTTCCGACGATGCCTGAACGGTGGCTCCGACCGCTTTCTCGACTGCATAGAATTGGTGGTATTGAGCGAGAATCTTGTAGACTTCGTCGCTGTCCGTGTCTTCCTCAAACGCGATGAAGTTTTTCAGCAAGATCAGTAAGCGTTCTTTGTCGAACACTCCCCGGATCAAAACTTCCAATTCCGTCATCGTGGGTGGGGCTTCGTTTTCACCTTCGATGGATCGCCACGGCTTGAACCACTCCTTCCCAGCAGTCAGCGATCCCGTGCGAGCATTAAGTCCGTCTGAAATGCACAGAACTTCGTTGTACACGAATAACGACGGAATCTGATCCTTGTAGGTTTGTAATTGATTCCATGCCGACCAGATCGTGGCGTCTTCACTCAACGCAGCTTTGAGTTCAATGACACAGATCGGCAAGCCGTTGAGAAACACGACCACATCCGGGCGTCGGTTGTGATGTCCTTCCACGACCGTGAATTGCCTAACGGCGAGAAAGTCATTCTCAGATGGATCGTCGCTGACCAGTCGCACGCGGTCCCCGGCGATGGAACCGTCCGGTCGGTTATATTCAACTTCGACTCCATCCCGTAGCATCTTGTGAAATGCCCGGTTATTGACGATCAGCGCGGGAGATTCTGGATTGAGGACCTTTCGCAGGGCTTCTTCACGCGCCAGCTCGGGAATGTCCGGATTCAGTTCGTCGATAGCATCCCGCAGACGGCCCATGAGTACG
The DNA here is from genome assembly GCA_014762625.1 of Planctomycetaceae bacterium. Lineage (GTDB taxonomy): Bacteria > Planctomycetota > Planctomycetia > Planctomycetales > Planctomycetaceae > JABURQ01. The sequence goes on from JABURQ010000034.1 coordinate 77,656, forward strand.
ACATCGTTGTAGGACTGGCGTTCCGCTCCGGGTTCACCGGGGGCGATGTCCTGGCCGTGCAGTGTCGAGTAGCCGAGTTCGTCAAACCACGACAGGGCGGCTTCTTCAACGGTATTTTCATTGAATGTCTGGCTCATTGATCTTCCCCCGGCGGAAGATAATCTTCTGGGTCAAGCTGTTTAACTCGGTGCGAGAACACTTCGTGGAATTTGGTGAGAGTTGTGGAAAACCACTCGCAAAGTTCTGGCCAGCGGTTTTGATCCAAGGGATCAATGTTTTCACGACGAAGAACAATCTGGCTTTCTTTCTTGTCCAGTAATTCTCGCCAGTCTAAAGCCTCCCCCAGTTCAGTTTCTATTTCGGCTTTTTGTTCCTGTAACAGATGAAAGAACGGTTTCGCGTGTTTCCCGTTAGTCACTGTCGAAACCGCGATCCATTGGTCGCGAGTATTGATAGCACTCACGAGATAGCAATTGGTGCGTCCCAACGAGTACGTCAACCATGATTGCGGTTGTGGCTTCACGGCGCGGACTGGTCCACTGATTTCATCCAGACTGTCTTGCAGCATCCGCCAAAACTCTCGTTGTTGAATTCTGGTCTCACTCAAATCACCCTCAGTAATCTTCCGGGCGGCTCCGCTGATGGATTTCGTCCAGTCATTCGGAGAGCTAATCACATTGAACTTGGGAGCGACAGGAGATTCACCAATCCGCCACAGTTCGACTTCGAGACCAAAGAATGTGATGTCCTCGCCCGTCATTTCATTGAGCCAATCCAGTGCGGCCCGATGTTCTTCCGTGAAACGGTGTGCAATCCAGACAATGGTGACGGCGTTCAAACCGGCGGCGTAGGTGATAAGTTGTCCCAAGTGGGAGTGATCGGTCCGTTCCAGTTGATTCTCGATCAACACCCAATGATCGTTGGCGGTGTCCTTGCAAAGGATGTCCGCTCGAAACGGACCGACATTCTTCTCCTGTGCCTCGACTTCGAGATCAATCCCAATGGTGTCACTCAAGAGAGCGATGTTGTCTTCCCTCGCCAGCCACGGCGTGAAATCCCCGGCTTCGGTCTCCCATACATTGCGGAGATCGACTCGTTCCAGTCGTCCCAAGCTGTTCGTGTTGGTCGTCATGGTTCTAGTGTGATTTGAGGTAAATGTAGATTTTTCAATAACTTGAACGATGAGCGATCCTTACGGATACCGAAGGTGTCTGTCTTTTGTGGAATAACTTGACTCAGGCCCAAATTAGACCGATACTTCCAATAGCTCATCTACCAATTGTAGAAGGAGTCCCGACGCCGTTCCTGCATAAGGTGCGGCGTCTGTTATTTATGACTGATTGGAGTCTCGTTCCCTTCTCAGTTTTTCAACGGTGTGTGTTCTGTTGGTGGGGAATGCTGTAATCAGCAGGAAATACTTTTTCCTCACTCCCAACACAACGATGTATTCTTCATTCACCCAAAGATAAAGCCGCTGCTCACGATTCTTCTTGGTTGTCCACACATCGACAGTGTCTTCCGTTTCATGCTCGATGGTAGGTCTGATCCACGGCACTCGTTCGCTTCGTCTAAAGTCCGGGGTGCGATCTTCCTCGATGCGTCCCTCGGACACACAATGCCAAAACGTGAACCACTTACCGTCGTAAGATGTTTCTCGTCGGACGCCGACTTCCTTGCCCTTCAAATGGCATTTTGACTTGATGAAATCGTTTTCAAACACCGCATAGACGGCGTCGATGTAGTTCTGCCAGTTACCATCGTGATCGTTGAGAGTGATGATTTCGGGAAGCCATGCGGGACTTGTCATGGGGTCTCTCCCCCTGATCTCCAACGCAACACATTGAATTTCGATTCGCGCAACCAAGTGGTATGGTCGAGAGGCCACCCGCGAGTTCGATTTTCCATTCTCTCGATCAATGTCAGTTTGGCCAGACTGGTTTGAAGGTTGCGCGCTTTGTAACCGATAGCCCCAATCAACAGATCGGCAATTTGCAGAATTGGAGATTCTTCGGAACGAATCGGCTGCACTCGCTTCACAATCTGCTGACCGAAATCGAAACGACTGTTGGACAGGACTTCGCGCAGCTTGAGTCCTTTCTGATGGCTGTGAGTGTCTTTGATGTCGAGATAAATTCGATAGTGAGCGTCCGGGTCGATAATCGGTTCCAGCAAAGTGAAGCACATCTTGTAATACCAGTCGTGGTGGTTCTGATTGTATTGTTCGTGATCCAGCATCGACTTGTCGGGAATAACGACACCGCGAAAATGCAGGTCGTCGTCATCGAAAAAATAGTCAATCAGTTCGCTGTACAATTCAAGCCCACCCGGTGATACCTTCGTCCATTTCACCTCAAAGTCGTGCGGGACGCGATTTTTCGATTTGATCTCCTGAATACGCTTTGAGATTTGTCCCGTTTTGTTCAGGGGGCACCAGACACTCCCCAGCACCATCGGTGCGATTCCATCTTTTTCCAGATGACAACTTTCGTCGAGATAGACGTTATAGATGTCCGGCATCACACCACCTCACCATCATTTGAGCCAGAATCGAGATTGTGAGGTTTGACAATCACTATGTCGTTTGCGTCTAGACCGTCACGCACGAAGACTTCCGGGGTATCTTCTTCTGGAATACCTTCCATCATCAGCAGTGCTTTTGCCTGCTCGAAGGCTTGTTGAATTGACTTGCCGAATCCAATTGCTGAGTAAAACTGTGACGAAAATACTCTCGCAGCTTTATCTCCGATGGAGTCGTTCATGCCGATGGCAGAATCGACATGCTCGACCACTGCTTCCGCTTGATTGTTGGAATAACAGGTGTTGAAGAAGACCAGCTTGATGTCACTCGATGATGCTCTCATCACTTGCACGATGGCATCTTTGGAGACGGTTTTGGTGCCACCTTCGTCATTCTGGAAAATTATTTCATCCTGTGAAGAACCATGACCACTGAAATGAATGATGCCAGGGTCGTGTTCGTTGATTGCTTGCAAAACATCCATGGGACGTACTGCCCAGCACGAGACAAGTTCGACCGAGTCGCGATGTTCGGACTTGCGAATCATTTCTTGAATCGCTCTTACTTCTTCATCCAGCCGCAGTTGGTTCTGGTCGAGTGGGTTGGCGGCGAAGAACACAACTCGGATTTTTTCTGGCAACTGGCTCAATTGGTCAACTCTGGCGATAGTTTCTTTATGGAGAGCGTTATGTTCAGTGACTTGGTTGTTGAGTCTCTGCAACTGCTGCTCGGACTGTCGAGCAGCAGTTGCTACGGATTGTTCGCGTTTCTTCGCTTCTCGCTGCACTTCTTTGGAGAGAGATTCTTCCGCACGACTCAGTTTTTTCTGTTCTTGTGCGATCTTTTGTTCAACTGTCGCTACCTTCTTTTCTGTGCTGGCAAGGTCTTTTGAACTTCTCGCTATTTCTCGCATCTTGCTCTGTATTGTTGAAGCGTTTCGCGAACGGTTTGCTGATTGGGTAGCTGAGTTGATTTTACCTTGAAGGTCAGCCGACTTCTTGACCAGATTACTTTTCTCTTTTTGAAGCTGCGCGATCTTTTCGCGGCAGCGTTGAGCATTTCTGCGATGCTGGTCGCTCATTGCCATTACACCACCCCCTCCGCAATTATCTCAGCGTCAGCGACTCGAATCTCTCCCGATAGCAGTTTTGGCAGGAGGGCATCGCGAGTTTCGGCGAGAGTTTGTGATTCCGCGTGATTGTTGTCGGCTTGCTCTGTCAACGGTGCAACTAAAGACTCAAATCCCTCAAACAATTTGTTCTCGCCAATTGGAGGGCGAATGAAATCGTAATTCTTGATCTGGCCGCCGCTGATGTGAGGTATCGACGTTCCCGTCTTTACGGCATCGACATAGAATCGGAATTCGGGATCGCTCACGATTAACCAGACAAAATTCTCTCCGATACTTTCTGCTTGACGTAATCTCGCAACCCGTTGGACCAACAGGCAAGGAAGATCGCTCTCGCGCACTCGGACCCAATTCTTCCCCACTTTGGAACCGTCCATTCCGATCAACACATCACCCTTTTGGAGCAGATATTCTTCGATACCCGGAGTAACTTCAGGCCAGTACCGTGATTGATTCCCCCAAAAGAACTCGCCTTCTTTGACATTCATTCCGCGAGCTAATCGGATTCCGGGTGGAGATTCGGAGAAATGTTTGCTCTTGAAGGCAAACCCTGTTTGGAAGTCGATTTCTTCACCCAGAGTGGTTGGCCTCCACCCTTCCGGCACCAACTCCCCATCCACATGTTCAAACGAATCCGGGAACAGGGCGGCGGTGTCGGCGTCCATGCCGGGGGGGTGGCGTCCATCGAGTTTGGCGCGGACCGGATCGAAGTCCACGAACCAGCTTTTGAAAATCGCCCGCGCCATCGCCTCCAGCGTCTCATTCATCCGCCGGTTCAGTTCGATCTTGTCGTCGAGCGCACCGAGAATCGCCGCAATTGCCTCTTGCTGAGGTAAGGGTGGTAGCGGGATTTCTATTCTATTTATGTCGCGGATGGGGAGTTGAGGTTGTGCGCTTCCGGTACGAAGTGCATGAACTTGATCTTTGAATGCTTTGGAACGCAAATACTGATAAAGGAACAGTGGCAGGAGTGAATCTGTCTCAGGACGAAAAATCACCATACCTGAATTGATGCGGATGTGATCGTAAGGAACAGATTCGTCGTAGTATGCGACATTGCCAACCGTGCCTCTCGTTGTCATTACCAAATCTTCGCGTAAGAGTTTTCCCTTTCGTAATTTGTTGTCCTTTTCGCTGGAAATAAATTTGCAATCATCGAACCGAAACCCATCAAGCGTTACGTTGCCCGCATTGAGAAATAGACAATAACCGCTTAATGTAAAATCGGCCTGTTTAGGATAGTTCTTGCCCCTGTCCCCATCTTCGATTTCAATTGGGGCGTCGGCAATTCTAAGAATTGACCAGCCATTACTATTTTCCATAACCCAACCCTTTCAGACAGGATCGGATGGCAGTCTCCAGCTTTGATGATTCCTCGAACTGTTCATCAAGCGTCTTTGTCAGACGTTCCATCTTTTCATTGAACGGTTCATCGTCTTCTTCGAGTTCCTCCGCACCGACATATCGTCCCGGAGTGAGAACGTAGCCGTGAGATTTGATTTCCTCCGTCGTGGCGGATTTGCAGAAGCCGGGGATGTCTTCGTATTCGTGATCGCAATCCTTGTCGCCTCGCCATGCGTGGTAGGTGTCAGCCAGCCGCTGGATTTCTTCGTCCGTCAGTTCCCGATGCACGCGGTCGATCAATTTTCCCAGCTTGCGGGCGTCGATGAACAGCGTCTCGCCAGATCGTTTGCGGAAGCCTTTCGCCTTTTTGTCCCGTGCGAGAAACCACAGGCAGACCGGAATCTGAGTCGAGTAAAACAACTGCCCCGGCAGAGCGACCATGCAATCCACCAGATCGGCTTCGATGATATTCTTGCGAATCTCGCCTTCGCCGGACTGGTTGGAACTCATGGAACCGTTCGCCAGCACGAAACCTGCGATGCCGGTCGGTGCCAGATGGTGGAGGAAGTTTTGCACCCAAGCGTAGTTGGCGTTCCCTTTCGGCGGCGTGCCGTACTTCCAGCGGACATCCTCCGCGAGTGCGTCTCCGCCCCAGTCGCTGTCGTTGAACGGGGGATTGGCGAGAACGTAGTCGGCTTTCAAATCCTTGTGCTGATCGCTGCGGAAACTGTCGCCGTGATGCTGTCCCAGATGGGCTTCGATCCCGCGAATGGCGAGATTCATCTGCGCCAGTTTCCACGTGGTCGGGTTGGATTCCTGACCGTAGATCGAAATGTCGCCGATCCGTCCGCCGTGGGCTTCGACGAATTTCTCCGACTGCACGAACATCCCGCCGGAACCGCAGCAGGGATCGAACACCCGGCCCTTGTACGGGGCGAGCATTTCGACCAGCGTCTGGACGACACAGCGGGGCGTGTAGAACTGTCCGCCCTTCTTCCCTTCGGCACTGGCAAATTGAGACAGGAAGTATTCGTAAACACGACCGAGAATATCTTTCGAGCGGTTTTCTTTGTCGCCCAAGCCGATGGTACCGATCAGGTCGATCAGTTCACCGAGCCGTTGCTTGTCGAGTGCGGGACGGGCGAAGTCTTTCGGCAGGACACCCTTCAATTGGGCGTTGTCGCGTTCGATGGCAACCATCGCATCGTCGATCAGCTTGCCGATGGTCGGTTGTTTGGCGTTTGCTTGCAGATGCGACCAACGGGCTTCCGGCGGAACCCAAAACACCCCTTCGGCGAGATATTCGTCGGCACTCTCTGGGTCCGCTCCTTCATATTCGCCTTCCCCCGCAACCAGCTTCTCGTGGAGTTCGGTGAACGCATCAGAAATGTATTTCAGGAAGATCAGGCCGAGAACGACGTGTTTGTACTCGGCAGCATCCATGTTATTGCGGAGTTTGTCCGCCGCCGCCCAGAGCGTGGCTTCAAAGCCGAGATTGGCTCCGTTGCTGGACTTCTTTTTCGCTTTCTTCTTCGCCATTTGGAGTATTTTCTCTGTATCAATGTAAACCGCCCCGTGGCCGGGGCGGGAAGATGGACAGATGATATTACCAGCGCAAAGAGGCTAAAGCAAAAGTTAGTCGTGAGTTAGGTCGAAGTTCGGGTTGATTGCCAGAGAGCAACGTCGAATTTTTACTCCGTAAAGTAGCTTTGTGATGATTTCAGTATCACGGCGATGGTAGTTGTTCAAATTCAAGCGGGTTGATCGTTGCTCAAATCGCGTCAACTAACTGCTTCACAATTTTCTGTAAACCTTCTGAATCTGTTACTCGATCTATCGACACACCAAGCGTCTTCGCTTGTTTGATTCTTCTGCTGTTTTTCTCCCAGTTATATGGAAGCGATTTGGTGTTCCAACGATAAGGGGTGTGAATGGTCAATTCAGCAGTGTCCACTCTATCGTCCCGGAGCAAGTGCCACTTGAAGTACTGCGAATAATCCTTTCGGAATTTTGCCCACCCATCCTCGCTTTCATGTGTCAGTAGACCAGCCGTCAGCAGTGTTTGGCCATCTGTCATTTCCTGACCATCAGGCAAATCAAACAGAACAGAGACATAGGCCATATGTTCCGGATGGTCCTTCGGGGTATAGCAGCGGAAGAACCGCGTCGGGAACCACTGCATCGGATTTTCGAGACTCTCTGAATTCCCTCCGACGCACAAATTGTACGAAAGTGCCGATTTCCAATTGTAATCATCAATGAACAGATTCTCGCTTGCTTCAAGCAACAATGCAACGTTGTGACAGAACCGTCGCAAGACATGAAATGTTGCAGCGATTGTTTGGCTATCACTTGTTTGTGGTTCACTCATTTTGTGAATTTCCAATCAATGATGGGAACGGTTAAGAGATCGAACCACCGACGCGGGATGGCATCGAATCGCCAATGCGACTCACGTGGAACGAATTCAGTCATGGAGAAACCGTGAAAGTACTTTAGCCCCAATCGTTCAGTCAACTCGCACAAATCACTCAGTATTGCAACGTCTCGGTTCTTACCAAACACTTCTGAAATCTGTCGCCAACTGAGCCATAGTATTTGAGGAGTATCGGAACGGCCCGGCTTTGACAGATAATCTACCACAGACGCTTGGATTTCTCTTTGAGGAATCCCAACGCTAGCCGTTGTAAAGATGAGAAACGGAGTCGCATCTTCGTGCTTGGCGCGACGAACGAGATTATCCCATTCGCGGGCGAGTTGATCCTTGGGACGGGTTTCCGATGGGTCTGCCTTCGATGACTTTGGCGAGCGATACTTGGCTTCAATAAGAATTAGCAGATTGCGTTCGCTCGGCACACGGACTCGGAGAAGCAAGTCAGACTCGCAGAAAATACAGCCGGGTTCGTGAAGCCGTTCCCAAAAGAGATAGTCAATGTCCTCATTTGTGATGAATGGAGATTGTCGATCCGTATCAATGAGCCAGCGCAATGGTTGTTCGCCATCAGTGGTGCGTGCTTGGGAAAGCAGCGGCAGCAGACCTTGGCTGGGCGGAAGATAGCGAAGTAAGCCAAAAACATTCGACGTGAGAACATCTTCCATATTCTTTTGTTGGCGCGATAGCTTGCCATGTAATAAAGCCTGCAACATTATCTCGGTGACTCGCTTATTGGACCTTGGATTGTCTCTGGATAATTCACGTTACGATTGCCCTCTTTCAGCTACCTTACTCCGACCTTCACCCCCATCGGAGGATAGCACATGCAGCCCCAGTCTTCGTCGGCACCGTCGTTGATCCACACCAGCAGAAATACCTTCAAGAGATGGTCCATCATCTGGGAGCACCGACGAGAGGCCGTGCGGTTCAGGGAACTATTGTATGTGGCCGCCCCATGAACGAGTTGGCATCGCAGCAGATAGATTCGCTCGATCAAACGGTCGAGAATCATCGTCCAGTTGCCTTCATAGTACCAAGTTCTCGAATCGTACTTTGCAGTTTTGGATTTCTTGGCTCGCTTGTTGGATGGTTCTTCCCAAAAGTAACGGCTGAGATATTCGTCATCGTAGATCGAGATTACCAGCGGTTTGTTCTCGGTCAGCGCATCAGCAATGACACTGGTCATATCGAGTGCGATCATCCGATCCAGAAAGCTGCGCCAGCTTGCGCAATCAGAGACGGGTTCGCGTTTCGATTCGTCCCACTGACCGTACAGAGCATTGAATGCGGTCCACTGACTCAACAGTGCGAAATCGAGATCGTTTTTCTCGGAAATCTGCTCGGCTCTTTGCATCCAGCTACACGCGCGATGGAATCGGACGTTTGTAGGATGCTGCGGGTCGATTTCATTCAGCCGTTCTTTGTGCTGTTTCCATTGCCGGCGCAGGTCACGGACAGTGAGGGGTGAGTCGGGCATTATGGCCTCTTTCAAAGTGGAGGTCACCCGCCGTGGTCTATCGAAAACTCCCTCAATTGAAAATTCTATTGGTCGAAAGAGTGGATTGCCAGAAGAATGGCAGGGCTACCGCAACTGAGCAGATGGCAGAAGTTTCATTCGATCAACAAAACCGCTCCCAACTTGGGAGCGGGGAGATGGGATAACTGCACTGTAACGAAGTGGGAAGGCCAGGGCAAAACTTAGGTGTGAAATTACGACCATACGTCCGATTGGTCACTTTTTTCTGGAAGGACGGCTTTTTCTAATCGCGACGTTGATCTGATCTCGCCGCGCTTCGAGTGCTGAAAGATTCTTCGGTAAACCGAGAAACTCTCCATATTCGCGGAGCGACTGAACCTGATACGAATTTGCGATCAGAAGATCAAGATGAGGGTCGATCAATCGCTTCATCATGTAGGCAATCTGTTCTGTATCATCGCTTGCCCTTGCTGCATGGACGAATTGGTTCCGCCGCATCCTGAGAAACTCTAATAGCTCTTTCGGAACTTTGTCATCATTGAAAATCCACGTTGCTCGCCTGATGGTTTGATCGTATTTGCCTCCGATAGTGTTCGTGATCTTTTCGAGCATACTCCACATTTGAAGGAAGGCCACATCGAGATTAGTTTGGTCCAGTGCTTCCGAATACCTGATCACCAGATTCTTGACTTCGGCGGCAAATGGGTGTTTCTTGAATCGACGTGTGGCCCATTTGCGATCCTTTTCTAGCTCTTTCCAACCACGTTTCGGTTGGTACAGGCTCGAATCTTCCGAATAAGTCGGTTCGTACCAGTACACATCTACTGCTGGTTTGCCGTCGAGTTGATGAAGCGTATGAACCGGGCCTGTTGTGATTACCGCAATCGACTTCTGTCTCGTGCCTCCGAGTCGCACCTTCGTCGTGCCATATGTGTCAAAGAGATTCCAGAGGCCGCGCAGGAGATTTAGTGCGTTGAGTCCAGTATCGGTAGCTTCATGAACACTTCGACCATAGGTTTTGACTTTTACTGTCAAGTATTCGGTTGAATTAACATGCTCTTTGAACAATGCTGCGTTCAATTGCTTTGCCAACGCGTCGGGCATCGGGAATCGACTTCGGTTTTTCAATGCAGAAATCCTACACCCTTCGATCTCAACTGATCTCGCTGGAAACTCCTTCAAGTTGAGTGAGGTAATCAGTGCAAAGTCTTTTGTTGGCTGACGAAAGAAATCTGCTGCTTGTCGATTAGCATTGGCAATGAATTCTGCTGCGGAAATCGGCTTTGCACCACCCTGCTTTTTGACAACTGCTTTGATTGCTTCACTCACAATCTTTCTCGTGTCCGTTTCGTTTAGCTCTTTGTCCTCCGGGCCAATAATCGAGAGCAAAGAACTAATCGCAACTTCGTACTGCATTGATGCCAATACGGTTCGGAGGCCCGATCTCACAATCTTTCCGCAGTTCAAAGAAGTTGCTTCACCAATCTTTGAAAGAAGCACGGTCGGAGCAAATTTCCCATCATCTTTCGTATGAGGACTTCCGCTCGGTGATCGCCAGAAAGCGTATCTCTTTGCCACCTTGTTTTCCTTTGGTCATGTTTCATGTTCGGGTGCGATCATGTTGAGAGCGGAAATGTGTCCGCGTGGATCACGAACGTCATCAATCATCGAACATTGGGGCTGTCACGAAGTCAATGAACTGCTGGCCGAGCCTAGTTCCCCGCGACTCATAGATTCCTTGACCTCCCATGTTCGTGTGGTAATTGAAATTTGTGAGCAATCCACGGGTTTGCAGGTCGGAGACGCATTGCTCGATGAAGTCGTCTTCCCCCTGCAATTCCGGGAATGCGCCAAGAATCATCTTTTGCAGCGTTCCGAGAATGTTGATTTGAACCGGCTGTTTATTGTTTCGCTCGAACCACGCAAGTGGATCAATCAGCAATTCGAGCAAGCGAATATGCCAGACCGTTAGAGTGTCCACGAACTGAATGAACAATTGCTGCTTCGATTCGTCTGGTGGATTTGGTAGTGCGGCATTCAGTACAGCGTTTCGCAGAGCGTTTCGCTTGTCCACATTCGCCGTCCGGGTGGCAGTTTGCGATGCGTGAAGGACAGTATCCAGAAATGCATCGTTCTCCGACAATTCTTCCATAACACACTGCTGACGTGCTTCCAGATCACGAATGCCTCCTGCTATTTCTTCCATCCACTCGGCCTGTCGCTTCCTCAGCGGAGGGACGATCACTGCTTGGAAGAACTCATTCGCTGCACCGCCAACTATTGGTACTGAGGAAACACCAGCGCGAGCAAGTGTATGCAAGGTGTCTCCCGTCGATTCCTTCGGAGGATCGTAATTTCTTTTTTTGGTAGACTTCTTTTTTGCCATTTATGCTCTCCGGGCATAATCTCTCGCTGTGGCTTGTGTTCTCAAAGGAATCTCAGCGGGAACTCCATGCTACTGGAAGGACACAAGAAGCGGAAGTTGGGTCTAAGTTTACCGCAAGTAGAGCATGACTCAGGTGGTATTGGTTGGCAATTGTAGAACCAATCTGTGAAATGGTGTGTCGATTGAACAACCCTCATTCCGCACCAGTCAGAAACTGGAAGGCTGACGAATGGATGCAGAGCCGCTTACAAATGTCATGTACTTGACCTCAGCATACGATGCTGTAACTGAGGAGGGACAATGTCATATCTGTCTTCGGAAGGGTAAAATGACGCAGGAACATATTCCTCCGAAAAACGCGTTCAACGGATCGACCGCATTGTGGGACCGTCTGGTGATTCCTGAACGTGCCTCTAAATCTGCGCATCAAGTGCGGTTGAGGGGAGGCTTTCGGGTCCGCACAATCTGCCGGAATTGCAACAACGAACTTTGTTCCCCGTATGCAAACGCATACGTCCAGTTTGTTCGACACCTTGTTGAGTCTCCAAAACTCTTTGATTCTTCCGGCTCCGCGCGATTGATCCAAATTCCGTGCGACACACTGTTGCTTGCCAAACAGATCGCGACCATGATTCTCGCGATCCAACAACTTAGTTACGCGAAGCACAATGCTGGGCTTCGTGAGTTCGTTCTCAATAAGGAATCGACGTATCAGCCGAGTTTTCGCGTCTATGCATTCTTGGTACCGGAGGTTCCGGAAGCAGGTACGATAACTCGCTTTCATGGTCGAGTTGAAACGTTTGCTCCCGGCTACGGATTCTTCGGTGGAGAAATGTCGTGGTTTCCGTTTGGATTCGTCTACGCCTCACAGATCGGGCGCAAATATGATTTGAAGCGATTTGAGGACATAACCCGATGGTTTACGATGGCTGATACCACAGATCGCAACCGGGATGTGGTGAAACTCCATTGTCGTGTCACTGGTGTTGATTCAATCCAAGGTGGACTTGGAAAGCGTCGAGTCCGGCCCCAGATCGACTACATTGCGAGTGTTACCTAGCCTCATTTACGTTGAATCAATTCGCGCACATCTTATTCGTTAGCGGAGTAACTTGTTATGGCTTGGTTCCCCAATGCAGGAGCATCGTTGAGAGTCCCACGTGATCCCAAAATCACGTTTATGACTGTGGATAGAGTTCTCTCCTTGGCTCTGCTCCTGATCAAAAAAAGTGAGGGCGGAGCAGACTCATACGAACAACTCGAATCACTGATTTACAGTTGTCTTATTTACGATCAATACGCTAATGAGTGGGTTCAGGCAAACAATCTCACGGGCATCAATCAAAGAGAATCTTGGCTGAGATTGGCTCAACTTCCGGAACTGAACGAGCAGGATCGCAGTCACTTATCACATAGATACCAAAGCAAAATTGTCGGAAACGTGAAGTTATTTTTGCCTGTCATTTCTCATGATCCTACTCGCAGGCCGAATCCGTCTCCTCAAAGGTATGCCGACCAGTCAACTCAGGAGGTGGAATTAAAACAACTCTCGTTAGAAGAGTTTATTGAGGTTGCATACACGGTGAGATGTAACCTTCTCCACGGGTGGTACGACGTGACGAACGATTCGCACGCGCAGACCGTGATTTGTACTGGTTTGCGGTTCTCTTTGCTCGTGCGCTGGATGGTTCAGAATACGCAATTCCAATAACTGACGATCCACAGAATCAACTACCCACTTACTACCCAACTTCAAACCTGACATGCTCAAAACGGCTGGGTTTTGGGGGTAGTTCGTTGGTAGTATTGCAATCATCGCAAGAGGCGATAGACTCTATGAATACAGGGCTTTTCGACGTTTTCGTCACGTCCCAAGAAGTGGCTGGCAGCCAAAAGGTCACCGGTTCGAGCCCGGTATCCTCCACTTGATGTCATTAAACGGCTGCATCTTGCAGCCGTTTTGCATTTCGACACCAAACTGGGTTTTACCCGGTTTGTCAAAAAATGTCAGTAACCGCTGTATCGAAACGCTTTCCTCCTGATGATACATAGCGCTCAGACGCGGGTCACAAGCTTCCTCGACGCATGGGAGACAGATTGATGTCAGCCCCCCCCATACCAGGACCAGGGACAAGTCTACCGGTAAGTTTGAAGTGTTGAGTTTTCAGTATCCTGAATTCTCGTCTGCCTGATTCTGAATCTGTATTCGCTCTCTTATTTTCTCTGCGTCGCCGCGCCGCTGCGTGAGACTTCTTCACCAAGCTGTGGAGATCCGTTTCGATCGGCATTCCATTCATTCGGCTTACCGAAATTGACCTTGCCGAGGCGTTCGTACCAGAGTTAGCGTTATTCGATTTTGGTTTTTGAATTCCGATTTTGGAAGTCAATGATCCAGAAGGCGATCTTTGGCAAGTTGGTATTTTGTTAGTCGTCAGTGGTTCGTGGTCAGTTGT
>JABURQ010000182.1 GCA_014762625.1 Planctomycetaceae bacterium
CTTCGCGGACCATTCTGTTTGACGCCAAGTCAATGAGACGCTGAGAAACGCCAAGAGATTAAAGCACACTGATCAGACAGAAGGCGCTTCCAAGAGGCCAAGCACCATTCCAAAATCCAAACTCAAAAATCCCCAATTGAAAGACCGCGGATGACGCGGATTTCTCGGATAGATTACTGAAGATTCGAGAGACGAAAGAAGAGGACTCGCGCGAGGGTGCGAAGACGCAAAGAATGAAAAGAAAATCGGGTGGCACTGTGCGGCTTGCCCGCCAGTGCTTGAATGGGCCCGGAATGAATTGGAACACTGATGAGACGGAGAAAACGGAGACCCACGGAAAAGAAAACAAGACTCGCGCAGAGACGCAGCGACGCCGCGAAAAGGATCAACATTCGGCGCCCGCCGTACCTCCGGGAAGCCCGCGCGGTCTCGGCGATTCGTCATCCTGGGATTTGTCCTCTGTACGAGATTCACGATCAGGCTGATTCCTCGTTGCTGTTGAGTCTGGCGTTTATCGAAGGAGAGACGTTGGGGAGTTTTTTTAGTCGGCGAGCCCCGCTCTCCAACGTGCAGGCTGCCGACATCTGTGCGAAGATCGCGCAGGCCGTCTATCAGGCTCATCAGCGAGGCGTGTTGCATCGGGATTTCAAGTCGCAGAATATATTGATGTCGGCGGATGACGGACAGCCGGTGGTGACCGATTTCGGTTTGGCGCGGCGGACCGAATCGGAGGATGAAACGCTCACTCAGGACGGAGCGATCGTCGGTACGCCGGCCTATATGTCGCCCGAACAGGCGAACGGAGAGATGGAGAGTCTCAACGTGGCGACCGACATTTACAGCCTGGGAGTGATCCTGTATGAGTCGCTGGCCGGTCGTCGTCCGTTTGTCGGTAAGTCCCTCAAAATTCTAGCGCAGATTGTCAACGACGAGCCGCCGCGACTCTCGAAAATCAATCCGAACGTTGATCCCGAACTGGAAGCGATTTGTCAAACCGCGATGGCAAAACGACCGGGCGACCGATATGCCGAGATGAAGGATTTCGCCGCGGCGTTGCAGGACTTTGTGTCGGCTTCTGTCGGCGAGAGTGATTATCTCGGGCAGACCGTTCTGCAAGATGGTAAATCGCGTCCAGCGCATCACGACACGGCTCTCGACACCAAACATATCCCATCTCTACGTCGGGTCTGGTGGGGGGTGGGGATCGCGTTGACTGTTGTCGGGTTGATGGCGTTGGGATTTGGTTGGGGGGGAGCCTCCTCCGATCAACAGACCGAGACCGTTTCGTCTTCGTCCGCCGAGGAAGAGTCGTCTCCCGTCGCTTCAGGTCCTCCCAAACCGATCTCCCGATTTGCCGGAAAGTGGCGGATTTTTAGTTCTCTGTTGCCGGATGAAGGCGGCTTACTGGAAATCCTCGACACCGGGAAAGTGGAACTGATTCTTGCGGACAGCATCAAATCAAAGTCCGCACGTGCGGAGCCGTTCTTCTTTCCTGATGGAAAGAACGACCTGCAGGGAGAGTCTCACGGTCACAAGACTTTGTTCACAGCGTTGACTCAGGATTCCGGCGATAATCGCGACGGACCCGCGTCTCGCCCGAGAGTGCCGGGTAAGGCTGCCGATTTCAATCCGGCGTTACGAGAAAGCCGAGTGCGGATCCGTTGCGAGGTTGTTCCGCAAGATTCGAAGCGACCGGTCCAGATACACGGTTTTGAATTTCCGGCGACGGAAGCGGTCACGTTGGCTTTGCAGTCGGAACTGGTCGATCCTCGGGAGAGTTTTCCGATTACGAGCCTGTCCATCCACGAGCGGGAACGCTGGGACCTGACGAGCATCGATTCCGACCATCTGTTCGGCCATCGTCTGCGCTTCAGTGCCTTGCCCGGTCCCCAAGGAGAGAGTGGATCGCTCGCGATTTCCTTCGACCAGATCGTCCTGATTCGGGATTCCGCTTTTCAGGGGAATCCTCTCCCTCCACAACATTGGCTCTTACAGCAATTGTGGTATACGCGACACGCCGATCACGGAGTCGTCAGCTATTTGTTTCTTCCCGACGGACAATTGATTCTCCAAAACGAAGCGAGGCAACTTTTCGGCGGTCGAAATGGACTGGGGAAAATTCACCTCACCTATCGAGCTCTGGAGAAGAGCGAGGATGCCTTGAAAATCGAGGTGCGGGGACGATTGGACGAATCGCTGAAAACTGGTGAGATCCCCCTGAGATTTGGCGCGCCGCGCGAACTGTGGACCTGTGAACTTATCGACTCCTCCGAGAAGTCGCGCTATCAGCGCGACCTCGAAGTCGTCAAACAGACCAAGGTGATTGAAGTTCGCACACGCACGAAACAAGTTTTCAAGGAAGTCAACGGCGAACAGGTTCCCACTGAAGTCAATGAGAATTACGGGGTCGAAATTCCCGTTGAGATGACGATGATTCTGAAATCCGCTCCCTGACTCGATCTCCGCTTTCAATCGTCTGAGTCTTCCGGCGGAATGTCGTGGATGGCGAGTTCTTCGGCGTCGGGATGTTTCTTCGAACTGAAGACGAGTTTGTTGTAGACGAAGTATTTCATGACGACGCTTTGGGCCTGCATGATGGTCGAGGAGACGAGCGGGTGGATCCCCAACAGCTCGTGCAGCACCGCGAAAACGACCAGTTCCCAAATACGAAAACCGACAATCGAATGCAGGTATTTCCAGAACTGTCGCCAGCGATGGCCGTCAGCAGTCCGGTAGACGTAGATCATCAGCCAAAAGAAATTCATCAGCGAGACCAGGACGACGGCGATTCCCGCCGCGATGCTCTCCTCAATCCCAAATTTTTTGTAGAGCAGATAGATCGTTCCCTGCATCGAGCAGTAACTGATCACCATGTAAATGATGAACCGGACGCGCGTACCGGGATCTTTTTTCGGTTCACCGGCAGGGGGCTGATTGTTTTCGGGTTCCGCGGTCACGGATTACAGGCTTTCGTTGGGACAGGGATGTCGCAACCATAGCTTGCGAGGGACGATTTCAACAAGCGCAAGCGGGGAATTGTTTCTCGCTGCCGGACCGCGTAAAGTAAGTTCTGCGTTCTGTTTTCGATTATTAACGGATATGACAGGAGACCAGACGATGTCAGACGTGAAAGTAAACCTGCGACCCAACGGCCCGATTCTGATCAGCGGACCGATTACCCTGAACGATACGCAGGGCAACGCTTACGACCTGGGTGGGAAAGAGACGATTGCCTTGTGCCGTTGCGGCGAGACCAAGAATAAGCCGTTCTGCGACGGTTCTCATAACGGCTGCGGTTTTGAATCGCAGGAAGTTGTCGAATAATTTTTGATGTCGAGAGAGTTCGTGCGATGCGTGCGAACTCTTTTTTTTCTGTTCCACACATTCGAGTCTCGCCATGAAATATATTCTGCTCGTCGTTTTGATGTTCGGTTCTCTGTTGGCAGGACCGACGCTCTCCGCCCAGGATCATCCCGAGTTGCGGGCGAGTTTGAAATCGCTGCAAGACAAGATCGCGCGACTGACCGCGGAGGAACTGAAGGTCGAGGCGGACGGCTTGTCCCGTTCGCGACGTCTGCGGATCGCCGATATTGAGGTGTACGCGAAAGCGGTCGAGTGGATGTTGCGTCACGATGAGATCTACAAACCGAATTACCTCGATCAGGCGAAAGCGGCTCTCGAAACCGGACACCAACGCGCGGAAGTTTTCGCGAAAAAAAAGGAAGCCTGGGGAACGACGCCGGGCAAAGTGATTCTCGGTTACTACTCCGAGGTCGATGATTCGGCCCAACCGTATGCGTTGACGTTGCCGGACGGGTTTTCGCTCGACAAACCGGGACGCTGGCCATTGCATGTGGTGCTGCATGGTCGCGCGGGGCAAATGAACGAAGTGAATTTCATTTCGCGTCACGATCACAAGTCGGCTCCCGAAGAAGCGGACTGGATTCAACTCGACGTCTTCGGTCGGACCAATAATGCCTACCGCTGGAGCGGGGAAACGGATGTCTTTGAAGCACTAAGGGACGTTCAACGGCGTTTCCGGATCGATGACAAACGGATTACCTTACACGGTTTTTCGATGGGGGGGGCGGGAGCCTGGCACCTCGGTTTGCATTATCCCTCGAAGTGGTGTTCGGTCGGCCCGGGAGCCGGATTCGTCGATACCTACAAGTATCAGAACATCGAACACAAGCTTCCCGACTATCAGGATCGGACGCTCGGCATCTACGACGCCATCGATTACGCGTTGAACGCCTACGACGTTCCCATCTGTACTTACGGTGGGGAAAAGGACTCGCAACTGGTCGCCAGCACGAGCACGGTGGACGCGGCCAAGGAACTCGGCGTCGATATCAAATTGCTGATCGGTGCCGGCATGGGGCACAAGTTCGATCCCGAAAGTCGGAAGAAATTTATGGCGTTCCACATTGAGAAATCGAAGGCAGGACGTCCCGGATTTCCAGGACGCAAGACGCTTCGATTCACAACGCGAACGTTGAAATACAATTCCTGCGAGTGGATTACGATTGCCGGAATGATCAAACAATACGCCCCCACGATTGTGGAAGGGGAGATTGATTATGAAAATGAGACGGTCCGCATCACGACCGAGAACGTGTCGTCGCTCTGGGTAGCGCGGGGGATCGGTGCGGAAGCGATTACGATTGACGGGTCGATTGTGCCGCTGGCGGATGCTGCGAGGAACCTGCTCCCCGATGTACTGTATATGAAAACCGCCGCGGGATGGGAGGTCGTCAGCTACGACGACACCCGCGTCTTCCAGGAAAACAAGATTCCCGTCAAACGCCACGACTTACAAGGTCCGATCGACGATGCGTTCATGAGTTCCTTTGTCTGCGTGCGGGGAACCGGCAAGCCGTGGTCGCAGAATCAACACGACTACGCGATGTTCGTATTGGATCGATTCGAGCAAGAATTTGACAAGTGGCTGCGCGGGAAAATCCGCATCGTTAACGATACCGAGGTGACGGAAGAGATGATGGAACAACATCATCTGATTCTGTTCGGCGATCCCGCCTCGAATTCGATCTTACGAGATGTGTTGCCCGGTTTGCCGATCAGTTGGTCGGAGAAATCGATTGTCGCCGACGGCCAAACCTTCGATCCCAACAAACAGGGCCTGGCGATGATTTACCCGAATCCGCTCCAGGCTAATAAATATATCGTGATCAACTCGGGGCATACCTTTCACGAGGAGCAGTTCAAAGCCTCCAACGCTCAGCTTTATCCGCGGCTGGGAGATTTTGCGATCGTCGATCTGACGAAGGAAGATGGGTCGTATTCCGAAACCATCGAACACGCGACGATTTTCAACGGCGGCTGGCAATTTCCCGGCTCCGACTCCAAAACCGCCGCGACTCGGTGAGAACCATCTCTCCGGGGGTTTTGTTATTTTTTGTCCGCCAGGCGATCGAGTTCCTCGAAGGTGAGACGAACGCTTAAGATGTAGGGAGACTCATTCGGCGTCCAGTGCCCGTAAGTGGTGGTGACAATTTCTCCCGAAGGGAGTACTTCGACGCCGGGATAGGCGCAGTCGGCTCCTTTGTGATTGTCTTTGAGTCGCACGCGGTATTGTCCTTCGCGACCGTGAACGATGTCTTCGTAACGCCCGACCCACGCCACCCAGTCCCCTTTCGTGGCGGATTCATGCGTCATATCGCGAAAGGAAACAAATAGCCGACCGTCAACAGATGAGACGGCGGTATGTCGATCTCCCGTCAATGAGGCCATAGTTTCTCGCGGTTCGCTCCAGGTTTTTCCTTCATCGTCAGAAAAGATAACGTGCGAATTTTTGACGCGGCGGTTTTCCCGTAAAAGAACGGCCAACTGTCGTCCGTCGGGAGAACGAATCACTCCCGGTTCACAGAGGTGGACATCGGCGGATTCGTAGATCACTTCCGGCGTTCCCCACGTCAGGCCGCCATCCGTTGAAACAGATTTAAAGAGTTTGAAGGTGGGGGATTTCTGGCCGTCTTTGGTAAAAAACCGTCCGTCATCGTGGAACAGGGTCATGTAATGACCGGGACCGGTCTTAATCGGAAACAGACATCCCATCGCGACGATCCCACCGTATTCACCGATTGGTTCGATCGGTGTCCAGGTGACGCCGTCGTCTTCGGAGACCGCCATCCGGATTGGATACAAACCGGAAAACATGATGAGCCGTTTGTTACCCTCGGCGTCGTAGACTCGATAAATCGTGGGGACTTCTTTCGAGGTGGACCAGTTCTCAGGAACCGGTATCCGTTTGCTCCAGGACTTGCCGCCGTCGTGACTGTGCTTCATGACGATGGGACCGCGTCCGTGCCCTTTGGGATAGACGGCGATCATGGTGCGTCCATCTTCCAGAAGGACGGTTGTCGGATGTCCGAGGTACTGTCCTTCTTCGCGATCCACGATCACTTGTCGATCGTCGTCGTCGTTGAGATCGATCAATGGAATGGAATAACCGCGCGTGACCGGTTTCGGTTCGGCCGCTTTCTCGGCGGGAACATAGGCTTCCAGTCGAGGTTGGAGGATGTTCAGAATCTGTTTCGCGACCAGGGCCTGTCCCTCGTCGCCGGGATGCATACCGTCGAGCAAGAGAGCTTCTCTTTTTTCGAGCGGAAGTTTGGCGTACTCGTTCCAGATATCGGCCAGCGGCACGCGCCAGTCGTGGGCGACTTCCCGGACCGCCTGCACGTATTGCTGGAATCGCGTTTTGCGAAATCCGTCGTACTTGGTCCCCAGTTGGTTGGGTGTCATCAGAATAACGCGCGAGCCGTCGTGACGGAGCGTGTGGACGATCTCAACGAGGTTGCGTCGAAAGTCCTCCAGCGGAATGCGGGAGGGGCCGTCCGGTTCGCCGCTGTCGATCCAGCAATCGTTTATGCCGAACTGGACGACGACCCAGTCCGCCTGATGCTGGCGGATCGAACCGATGCGCGCGAGCGCATGTTTTCCTTTGTCGCCGGTGTTCGATCCACCCACGCCGGCATTGATGACCTCAGCATCGATCCCGATCTCTTTCAGGAGAGCTGGCAGGCGATCCGAATAAACCTGTTTGATGGTGTTACGATACGCGGTCGTCGAGTCTCCAAAAGCGACAATCTTCAAGTCTTCGGCGGAGAGGGTGGAAATCGAAAACAGACACAAAAAACAGAGTGAAAATAGTCGCATAACAGTCTCCGGTGGGGCTGGTCGAGTGAGAATTTCACTGTAACGTCTTAGCAGCGCGTTGAGAAACGGATTTGTTAGCGAGAATGAGAGTTTTGAGATGAGCACGAGGAAAAAATTCGCAGGTGAATCCTGGGATTCAGCGAGAATTTTGTGACGATGTGATTCAGCTCAAAAAACCATTCGCAGCAAAATTGAGTTTTTCAACGGGCTGCTAGAAATCGGAAATCATGTCCGCAGTTTAAGATTCGCGGCTTGATTCTGACGGGAGGTTCGCGGATTCTGAAGAGATCGAATCGATTCACACTGATTTTTGAGAAAGCCTCGTATGTCTCGCTCTGTCATTTCCTGCACGCTCGTCTCGCTTTGTTTGCTGGTCGTCAATTCTCTCTCCGCCGCCAAGCCGGTCGGGAAAAAGTATGTCTACAAAAAAGTCGACGATCGGGAACTTGCGTTGTACGTTACGAGTCCGAAAGAAAAGTCGGACACACCTCGACCGGCGATTGTCTTCTTCCACGGCGGCGGTTGGACGGGTGGTTCCCCCGGACAGTTCACCGAACACAGCAAGTATTTCGCGACGCGAGGACTGGTCTGCGTCCAGGTGCAATATCGATTGCTCGACAAGAAAGGGAAGGAACCTCCGGTGACCTGCGTGCAGGATGCCAAATCGGCGATGCGCTGGGTGCGCGCTCATGCGGACGAGTTGGGAATCGATCCGAATCGCGTCGCCGCGGGCGGCGGTTCCGCGGGGGGACATCTTGCGGCGTTCGTCGGCATGGTGGAAGGACACGACGCCCCGGACGACGATCATTCGATTTCTCCCAAAGCGAATGCGTTGCTGTTATTCAATCCGGTCTTTGATAACGGTCCCACGGGTTGGGGACATCAACGTGTGGGCGAACGATACAGAGAGTTTTCCCCGTTTCACAATGTCTCGGCAGACGATCCACCGGCGATCGTCTTCCTCGGGGATATGGACAATCTGATTCCCGTAAAAACTCTGGAAGCTTTTGAAGAGAAGATGAAAGCAGACGGTGTGAAATGTGAAACGATGGTCTTCGAGGGGATGGGACACGGATTTTTCAACTACGGCAAATTCGATAACGAGCCTTACCGCAAGACTGTGATTGCCTGTGACAAGTTCCTGAACGAACTGGGATGGATCAGCGGTCCTCCGACGCTCGAATAACCACGATGCGAACTTGCGATCTCCCGTCTCTCTTTTAATACTGATAAAGCCCACATTGAATTCCCACCTGAGAAATACCCCACCATGAAAAAGAATCCCGTCAAAGCCGCTTTGAAAGCCGGCAAACCGCAAGTTGGAACCTGGCTCTCCTTCGGAGACATCTTCGCCACGCGATTGATGGCCCGCGTTGGTTTTCCCTGGCTCACCGTCGATATGGAACACTCCCCCATCGACTGGTCTCAGGCGGCGACGTTGTTTGCGGTGATCTCGGACGCGGGATGTGTGCCGCTCGCACGGGTTCCGCGCGGCGATCACGATTTGATCAAGCGGGTTCTCGACGCGGGGGCTCACGGCATCATCGTGCCGATGGTGAATACCGTCGAAGAAGCGAAAGTCGCCATCGCGGCCGCTAAGTTTCCGCCGGAAGGGAATCGGTCTATCGGAGGAGCGATGCACGCGCTCAACTTCGACGCGACCGCCGGGGATTACTACAAATACGCCAACGACGAAATCCTCGTCATTCTGCAAACCGAGTCGCCGGAAGGGGTCCGCAACGCGGAAGAGATCTATTCGCTCCCCGGTGTCGATGCCATTTTTGTCGGTCCGAACGACTTGACCTGGCAGATGAAAGACGCGGACGGCACACCACCCACGCCGGAAGAATTTGAAGCCGAGTTGCAGAAGATTCTCGCCGCAGGCAAGAAGACGGGTACACCGGTCGGCATCCATCTGCAGACGATCGAGCAGGTGAATCAGCGGATCGAAGAAGGCTGGCAGTTTTTGGCGCTGCAGAGTGAATTGAAAATGATGCTCACTCAGGCCCAGAAGTTCGTCAGCGAGCTCAATCCCGAGTCAGCCCAGGGCGACCTTGCCCGTTATTAGGCTCCCGTCTTCGATTTTCGTTAGTCCTGCGTCACGCGTTCGATTAACGACTTGCGATCGAACGGTTGGTTCGCCGGTGATTCGTGGAGGATCACCGTCCAGCCGAGTCGAAATCGTTCCCCCGCTTTGAGGGGAGTTTTCACGTACGGTTCGCGGCGTTCCTTCGGCTGTTTGGGGAACGGGTTGGTGACGATGACTCCATAATCGCGGGCGTGGAGCCAGGAAGGACGAGGATTCTTGGCGTTCGGGATGACGATTGCGCCGACCTGCTGATTGTCGATTGTGCCGAAGTAATCGAACCACTGCGCCTCTTTCCCCCAGACCTCCGCTCCATTCTTCTCGCCGCGGTTATTGAGAATGGTACCGTTGCCTCCCTGAACGCGGATCGGTGACGCGACCCGCAAACCGAGTCCCGATTCTTCCTGATCGCCGAAGTAGAAATCTTTGTCGGACCGATAGGTAGCCTCAATCTCGAACACGATTCCTTCTTCGATTCGTTTCAGGTTGTACCGCACGAGTTCTTCGCAGACGGTTTCGGTGTCGGCTTCATTTCGATATCGATTTCGAATCGTGAAGGAGGCAGTGTCCCGGTCGGCGATCGGTGATTCGACGAACTCGACAAATTCCACCCTGGCCTGCAAACGCCAGTAATCGTTGCCGTCGATGTCGCCGTATCCGATCCAGAGACCGGGGTGCATCACAGGATGGATAATGCCGTCCTCAGCGTTGTAACCGGGATCGATATCTTCCGGCTTTCGGGGCGGGAAATTGCGGGTAACCTGAATGCCACTGGGAAGTTTCACATTGACGAATGCAGGCCGCGTTAATCGGTCGTGGTGTTTCAGGTAGGTGGCGATATTCTGATCCGCATAATGAATCTCCAGTTTGTTGTCGGAATCCTGCAACCAGAATCCCTTCCGGTCACCGATCACGGTTTTCGTCAACAACCACGACGTCAGGTCGGCGAGTTGTTGAGCGGACATCAGTTTGTCGAATCCCGACGGCATGGGAGAGAGTTTGGAGCCGATCCGTTCTTCGATCTCTTCCTTGCGGATTTCAATCGGCTCCGCTTTGGGAGTGATCAGCGTCAAGGAGAGTCCGGTTTCCTGAATCACGGCTCCCGTATAAGTTTTCCCTTCGGAGGTAACGACCGTTTGTTGCGCGAATCCTTCGGTAATCACTTCACTGGGATTGAGGATCGATTTGATGATGATTTCCGGCTTCCGCGCCCGGGAGCCGATGTCGGTCAGGTCGGGAGCGAATTTGGAACCGAAACCATCCAACTGATGACATTTGACACAACCCGCCCCCTTCGGATGCAGGAACAGTTCGCGTCCCCGTTCCGGGTCGGCGGTCGGCATTCTGGCGAGGACATTCTCAAGAGTCACTGACTTACTGGAAGGATGAAGAAGTTCCCGGTCGAAGAGAACGATGTAGTTACCGCGCCCGGAATCGTCGGAGCGGTTCGTGTTGCCTCCGAGAATGATTTCTCCTGCCGGGAACGATTTACGGTAAATGCGGAAGGTTGGGTCGGTAGTCACTAATTCGAGACCGGTGTCGGTAAAGCCGTTCGGCTCTCCAATGTGCATCCATGCGAGCGGCGCGTTGTTGCGAATATCGACTCCCACCAGCACATCAACGTCTTCTTCCGCAATGAATCGCAGCCAGTCCTCACCGATTGACCGATCGTCGTTATTAGCGACACGCAGGAACGGCATTCCTTTCAGTTCGGCGGGAACATCCGTGATGATATAATCGCGGTCGGTATAGTGTCGCTTGCCGACGGAGACTCCGAACCAGTCGAGTTCGTAGTGTCGTCTGCTGGGTGTCCTCACATCACGAATGAAGGCTCGATGCCGGTATCGGGGGCGAGGTTTGATCGTGTATTCCGCTGTTACCAGCTGCTGACCGTTGGTGGCCCCGCCATTGACGGAGACGTTCAGCGTGCGATTGCCGTCGATGGAGATCGGTCCCTGCACTCGGGGTGACGTAAAGGTCGGCTTCGAACCGTCGAGCGAGTAGGTCAGAAAGGCTCCCGCCACATGTGATTTCAGGGAGACCTGAATCGG
Source organism: Planctomycetaceae bacterium (assembly GCA_014762625.1). GTDB lineage: Bacteria > Planctomycetota > Planctomycetia > Planctomycetales > Planctomycetaceae > JABURQ01. Next base: position 11,317 of record JABURQ010000182.1, read on the forward strand.
TTCGTGATACTCTCCCGGCGGCGGTGAGAACTCCACCAGCGGAGAGGCGTTGCCGGTCTTTTGCAGCCAATCATTGACGAGAGCTGCAACGCGAGGATCGTCATCCGAACGGAGCGTCATCGCTTCTTCAGCAGACAGCAATCCGTCATGAAACAAGCCGAGCAGGGCCGCGAGACGAACGGCAGGTCGGCTATCTGTCAGCCACGCTTTTCGTTGTTCGAGTGTTCCCAGGGACTTTATTGCCTGCCAGAGGGAATAGTAGGTCACGCGGTCCGACTCGACAGCAACCCGGTTGAGGAGGGCGTTCAGTTTTTGTCGATCGTCGGCCGCCTCAATCGCCAGCGCGACCGCCTGGCGGAGTCTTGGTTCCGGTGCTTCCAGTAACGTGACCAGGCGTTGCGGGAGTGGGGAGGTTACCTGGAACTCTTTGATTCGATGGGCGAGGATGCGGACCACCTGAATCCGATCGGTCAGGGGAGTCTGTTGAGAGGCCGCAATCCGCGTCAGTTGTTCGTCGAATTGAGGTTGATCGGGAAATCGTCCCAGCGTCCATAACGTCCACGTTCGCTGGGATTGTGTCAGCTCTCCTTCAAGCCATTGTTGCTGAAGAAACGTGTAAGCCTTGTCCCCTCGATGGAGGAGTTCGTCCTGGGCGTCGATGCGCCAGGCGGGAACGCTGCTCCCGAGATCGGCGAAGAGTTGCGACAGTTTCCATTCGGAATGAGGTCGGGAACGATGGTCCGACTGCCAGGTCTCCAGCGGATTACCGGTGTACCGGATACGGTAAACGCGACCTTTGTCGGTCTGCTCACCGTTTTGAAGAGTGCCGCCGTAACCATGTCCCCAACTGAGCACATACAGCGCCCCGTCTGGTCCGACTTCGATGTCGGTCGGCTCGAACACGCGACCGGAACTTTCGGGGAGCGATCGTCCTCCCTCGGCGTGCGCGAACACGCCAGGAAAACCGTCCACGCATTTCAGTAATGCGCCGTCCCACTCAGGGCGAAAGGCATAGATTTCGCGTCTCATCCAGTCGTTGATGAAAAAGAGGTCGCGGTACTCGGCAGGATACTGTCGGGCGTGATAGTGAATCACCCCCGCCCCGGAACCTTCGAACAGAGGAGCACTCGCCGGAACGGTGGGGAGATGATCTTCTCCGGTCCAGTGATAACTCCACGGATGCCCCCAGCCGAAATGGGCTCCGTGGAAAGGGGCGAAGATTTTGTCCCCTTCGCTTTGATCGTTATCCGTACCGAGCCAGTTGAACCCGTCGTCGTAACAGATATCCCACGGATTGCGAAACCCGCGACAGACGATTTCCAAGTTAGAACCGTCCCGATCGCAACGCAGAATCCCGCCGGTCTGTCCCCAGTCATCCTGCGGTGTGTGATAGGCGCGTTGGTACGTCTCTGGCGTGAAAACTTTGGCTTCCGGCATATCGGGGGCGCCCGGTGGATCGGGAACTCCCCACAATTCGCGAAACGGCTTGGGAGCGAGTTGATCGAGGGTGTTATAGCCTTTGGAGTTTCCTTTCGACATATAGAGTTTGCCGTCGGGACCGAAATTTAATCCGTGTAACGAGTGTTCGAGATTCCCGAGACCGGTGTAGAGTCGGACGTATTCATCGCCGACATTGTCTCCGTCGAGATCGCGGACCACCGTCAGATCGGGGGCATTCGCGACCCAGAGTTCATTGCCCCGAAAAGCGATCCCCTGAATACAGTTGAACCCCTTGGCAAATGTATGAGTGCGGTCGGCTCGCCCGTCGCCGTCCTCGTCGATCAGCATCACGACCTTGTCGCCGGGTGTTTCGGGAGTCGGTCCCCGCCACTGCGGCCCTTGGGCGACGAAGAGACGCCCTTGTCGATCGAACGCCATCACACAGGGATTGCTGACGAGCGGCTCGGTCGCGATCACATCGACCGTGAACCCTTCGGGAACCAATGGAAGCTCGTCGGTAAGTTCTCCGGCAAAGGTCGGTCGTGGAATCAATAGCAGGAGGAATAATGGAAAGAATCGAGACATGGAGCATCCTTTTATGGGGACGACTTACATGGTTTCCTGTGTGGGGAGATCAGACAGCGGATTGCGGGCTCGATACTTTGCCGGGACTGCACCAAGGTTGCGATGGGCGATTAACTCCGCCACCACGCTGACGGCGATCTCGGGAACGGTCTGCGACCCGATATCGAAACCAATGGGGGCATAGACCCGTTCCAGCTTTTCGGTCGAGATTCCCTGTTGCAGCAAATCCTCGAAGATCAGTTTGATCTTTCGTTTACTGCCGATCAGTCCCACGTAGGACGCTTCGGTCTGCACCAGGTGATACAACGCCTCTTCGTCGTGATTGTGACCGCGGGTCACGATCAGGCAGAGCGTGTTGTGGTCGATCTCCAGTTTTGGGAGTGCTTCAGCAAACTCGCCGACGACCAGTTCCTGAGCGCGGGGAAACCGCTCCGCGTTACAGTATTCTTCCCGATCGTCGACAATGCACAGATCGAAATCGACATCCGCCGCCAGCTCGGCCACTTTCTCGCCGACATGCCCGGCTCCCACAATCACCAGCTTGCAACGCTGCAGGTAAGTGAGATAGGAAATTCCCTCGGCGACATAGGGGCGCGGTCGCGAACGGACCGACCGCAGATTCTGTGTCACAGTCTCCGTGGCGACTCCTGTGCCGCTGGTGGCGATCAACTGATCCTCGTGATCGAACAGGTATCGGTCGGTTGCCTGGGACTCGCCGAGAACCTCGCGATCCGCATCGATCACGATCGCTTCGGTCAGCCCTTCACCCTTCTCGAACTGCTCGATCAGGCGGCGATAGAACGACGTGTCCGAATCGGGATGAATCGGATCGACGAGCATCGTCATCCGTCCTCCGCAGATCAGGCCGTCGTCCCAGCCGTAATCGGAATCGAGTTGAAATGTCAGTAGCTGTCGCTCGCCTCCTTGAAACAACTTGAGAGCCTGACGCTTCACGTCCGCTTCCACACAGCCTCCTCCGAGGGTGCCGGATTGCGAACCGTCGGGATAGACGAGCATGGCGGCTCCCGCTTTCTGGGGAGTCGAGCCGCGGGTTTCGACCAGGGCGGTGTAAATCACCGGCTGGTTTCGATCGAGGGCCTGTTTCAGGTCGGAAATCAGTTGTTTCATAGTGGTTCTGGAACTCGGAAAGGTGAATTGCTCACTCCATCGTACGCCGTGGCGTCGTTCAGAACCAGTCGCGAATTTCGGTCTGTTCCGTTCGGAATCTCCGGCAAACAGTTAAAGCAAACGGAAACTGAGGGTGCTGTTAATTCTCGTCGTCCGGTTCCGGGGCGAAGCCGCGACGCATCGTATTTTCGGTGACGTTTACCGGCAGGAGGTACTGCAACAGGTAATCGGGACCGCCCGCTTTGCTGCCGAGGCCCGACATTTTGTAGCCGCCGAACGGATGCCGTTCGACGAGGGCGCCGGTGATTTCGCGATTGAGGTAGAGGTTGCCGACTTCCATCTCCGCCCGAGCCCGTTTCAGGTTTTTCGGCGAGCGGGAATACATCCCTCCGGTAAGGGCGAACTTTGTGTTGTTGGCGATCTCGAAAGCGTCGTCCAGGTCGTCGGCTTTGAGGACGGCGAGGACCGGTCCGAAGATTTCCTCCTGGGCGAGACGGGAATCGGGATCGACATCGACGAAAATGTGCGGTCCGACAAAGTAACCTTTCTCGCCAAGATCGGCGACGTCGCCGGCCAGCGCCAGTTCGAATTCGTCCTCCTGGCCGAGTTCGATGTACTCGTGGATTTTGTCGAGGGCGTCCTGATCGATGACCGGACCGAAGGCGACGCCCGGATCGTCGGCGGGACCGATTTTGAGACTTTGGGCCGCGTCGACCAGACGTTTGACGAATTGATCGTAGATTTTTTCGAGCACGATGACCC
>JABURQ010000181.1 GCA_014762625.1 Planctomycetaceae bacterium
ACGCGCATCTTTCCGCGCAGAAAGACGAATACTTACAATATCTACGGGAGACGAAAAGGCTCGGTTTTGAAGTGACCGCTCATTTCAAAGGCCACGCTTATCGCCTGCAGGGATTCGGCATTCGAAACATTATTGATGATGGCGCGATTTTGATCGGGGATGCAGCGGGTTTGGCATATCCCCAGAGTGGCGAAGGGATCCGCCCCGCCGTGGAATCCGGAATGTTGGCCGCCCACACAATTATTGAATGCAATGGGAGCTACAGTCGGGATTCACTCAACCGGTATCAATGGTTGATGGACGGGCATTTTGGAAAGTCGAATCAACACCATTGGTGGGATGCGGTTCCTTCGAACATCAGACGATTTCTCGCTCGACGCCTCTTCCGGTCTCGTATGTTGACGCGGCATATTCTGATCGATCGTTGGTTTCTACATTCCGGGCAACCACCTCTCAAACCGCTCCCGGTGGAAGCAGCGGACGTCGCGCCGGCTTAACCCAATTGCATGTTCGATGCTTTGGTTTGCTCACAGCTTAAGTAAACTTTCCGGCAGGAGAGCCGTCGCCAGCATCACGGTGTTGATATCTTCGTGATCTTTCCAGGTTTGGACTCGTCGATGTTCTACGACCGACCAGAACGATTCAATTTCATCGGCCATCGAACAGTACGGCAGCATCTCTTCAAGAAGTTCGGAGATTCGGTCGTCGAGAGATTCCATTTTTGTAATGAGTTTCAGGCCACGCAGACCGATCGCCAGACCGAGTTCCCGGAAGGCCAGTCGTTGTTCGGGATGGCGAGTGAGAGAATAGGAGCCACGGAACGTTTTCAGACTCAACTGCGCGTCGTGGAGCAGATTAAATAGTAGAGGAACTCGATCGAGGTGACTTCGTTGAATCAATTGAAAAAGTCTCACGGCGGCGTCCAAGAGCCCTCCTATCCCGAGTGCGTCCTCTGTGGCCCAGTTTTTTTGCTGACACATTGCATCGAAATCGTGCTCGGCGATATTCAATTTATCTTTGTGAGTTCCAGTAAGCCGTTTGTCCGAGACTAATTCGAGCGTCGTCACCAGCCCATCGAGTGGATCGTGATGCCCCATCGAGTCCACGAGTGGACGACTCAGGTCGATACTCATCTTCCAGTACATGCGTATTGATCCGCCTGTCGAAGAAGAGATAACGAAGGATCGATGTGCGGCTTCATCAAGTTCCGCCGCCCATGTCAATAGATGTAGATTGCCGGTGACGTGACTCATTCGCTGGAGTGCGTGCATCCATTTAGTTAAATAATGAAAGTACTGTCCGTCACGATCCCACTCCAAGCGCGAATCGTAAGGCTGATCGACTGGCCTTTCGTTGAGAGTCTTGCCGATCCGCAGACCTCCCGCCGTCGGATGTTGTTCTCCTTGTTCTTCAGATAAGCCGCTGATCCAGCCCGTTCTCTCCTCATCGGGGCGATGACGCCCCAATACGTGATGCACTTGATGGGTCAACACTTCGGCCTGTCTCAGATAACGTTCCTCTCCAGTCGCTTCAAAGAGACTCAAAAAGTTGCAAACTGCGAATGCATCCGTCCAGAGATAGCGTTTGGGGGGCTCGGAACCATCCAGGCCGGTCGTTTGGGCAAAGGATTCCATCAATTTTTGTGGAAGTTCGACGCTCACGATTCTAACCTCCTTAATTCTGTGTGACGTTTATCGGTCGAGGACAGCAAACGGGTGCGGCGGTTCGTGGTCGGAAAGCTCTTTCGTCGATAGCGGCTGAACGGCAGAAGTTTTATCGAACCAGATCCACTCATCAAACTGATGAGGCAGCGATGCATCGAAATAATGACTTTGACGTTCCGTTTCCGGGCGGTAGATAACTCCGATCGCTCTCTCCAGCCGTCGAGCTGCGAGGGCGGTCGTCAATTGTGGATTGTTCGATTTTGTCAGCGGTAGCAGGAACGCTTCCATTTCCGAGAGGTGCATCAGATGCTCGTAACTCTCGGGATGTGATGGTCGGACGTCTTTGACTTCCATGGGACCGTCCCAATTCGACGCCGCGGCGACGGTTCCGTGGTCCGTTCCTTGACCGATTGCATACATCTCAGTCCCGTATTTTTCACGGCACAATTGGCCGACGTTAAGCTGCCCATGTTTGCCGAAGTGTGTGGCGGCGGCATTCCCGAGATGCGAGTTGTGTTCCCAGAGGACTGCTTTACTCCCTTCCCGATAGCGGTCCAGCAATTTTTCCAATGTATCGAACATATGCGTGTCGCGGTGGTTCCAGGATTCGTCCGAGCCGTAATACATGATGCGATAATAATGTTCCGCATCAGCGGCCAATTGGGCATTTAATTGAGCATTAAAAAGTTCCTCACCGTTCACCACGGCGTCTTCAGCGCGCCGTTCCAACATCTCACGCAGCATCTGCGTGACGTGGGTTTCGCAACTACGGTATCTCCCCGACAACACCGCACGACCGTAACTGGCGGGATCCGTTTCCCAGGGGGTCAGGCAGCCATAGCGGTTTCTCGCGAGTTTGGCCGTCTCCGGATCGACTCCATCGAGGTAATTCAATACCGCATCGATCGACGTAAACAAGCTGTAAAGATCGAGCCCGTAGAAGCCCACACGCTGATTGGGTTGACGGTGCTCCAGATTGAAATCGCGTAGCCAGTGGATGAAATCCAGGACTTCTTGGTTTCTCCACATCCACGTCGGAAATCGAGCAAACGCTTCCCAATAACGCGGTTCGTCCCGCAGTTTATGTGTGACAAAGTCATGGATTCGGTAGGCATCAGGCCAATCCGCTTCAACGGCGACAAATTGAAAGTCTTTCTGTTCAATCAGTGCTTTGGTGATCTCTGCTCGAAATCGATAAAATTCCGATGTCCCGTGGGTCGCTTCACCGATTAAGACCAGACGTGCATCGCCAATCCGTTCTAGTAACGGACCGAAGTCGTGATCCTTGATCGAGGTAATCAATTCGGCGGAATCACGAATCATTTCAGGAATTCCCGGACGGCGGGTCGGACCTTTCGGAGAGATCGACGGGCGTTTCAAATCGCCTTCTTCCTGCCAGCCCGCTTCACCAACGAGCGGGACAAACCGGACGGCTCCCATTTCCTCATACTCGAAATCATCCTCTTCTCGTCGAATGACGCGAATCAGCTTCTGCGAATCTTGTTGCTCACCAACGGGAATGACGAGACGACCGCCGATACGAAGTTGTTGTAGGAGCGGCGCCGGGACTCCCGGACTTCCCGCCGCGACGACTATCGCGTCAAAGGGGGCCTGCTCCGGCCATCCGCGCGTTCCATCCGCGTGCAACACGTGCACGTTACGGTATTCCAGGTTCTTGAGTCGCTGTTCTGCCGTCTTCGCCAATTCTTCATGACGTTCGACCGTATAGACTTCTGCCGCGAGACGGGACAAAACCGCCGCCGCGTATCCCGATCCGGCTCCGATTTCGAGCACCCGATCTTCGGGTTCCAGTTCCAGCGCTTCCGCCATCACGGCGACAATATAGGGTTGCGAAATGGTTTGTCCGGAAGAGATCGGAAGAGGGACGTTTCGATAGGCGAATTCGCGAGTCTCCTCGGAGACAAACTCCTCGCGGGGGACCATCCGCATCGCTTGTAAGACCGAGTCGTCTCGGACGCCCAGCAGTCTCAATTCTCGTTCCACTAACTGTTCTCGTTGCTGTTTGAAATCCGTCTTACGCATGATGAAATTCTCCAAAACAAGAGGGAACGAGGGGGAATATCAGTTGAATATGAACTAACGCACCGGGCATCCCGGTGGCTGATGCGAACGCCGTTAACAATCCAGTGACGTGCTTCGCGTACATTCCATCACTTTGATTTGAACACCATTTAGTGAGTCGGTGCTTCCGCGGCGAGTATCCCCCGGATGGTGCTGAACTCTTCCGAGAGGAGATCCAGGATGTCGTCGAGAGTCAACAACCCAACAAGCTGTCTGTTTCGATTGACAACCGGTAAACGACGATAAGGACCGCGACGCATTCTGGCCAAAGCATCCTCAATCGGTGTGCCTTCTTCGATGCTGTAAGGCAACTCGGTCATCACATCGCAGACTTTCATCTGACGGCAATCGAGTCCATCGGCAACGACGCGAATGGTGACATCCCGGTCTGTCAGAATTCCTAACGGTTCTTGACCGTCATCCAGAACAACAAGCGCCCCGACGTTTCGATCACGCATTTGTGCCGCAGCCACCTGCAGCGTTTCATGCTTGGGAACTATTTCCACCTCACGCACACAAATTTTTCCCACTGTCATCTCGTTCTCCTTGCAGAAGAAATATCATTTTGAAGTGAATTTTCATTAAATGTCTGAGAATCTGACCGCGTTCGTTTCAGTCCTTCTCGTGAGTATCGGTTTCAGATTTCGTCCACGCTTCCATCAGTTGATTCTCGATTTGTTCTTGGCGATCGAGCTCTTTCAGAAGTGCATCGAAGGATCGCTTCGCTTGTCCCCAGGTGACAAACCCAGATTCCGTCGCTCCTAACTTTTCACACAAACGGTCCAAATCGCTGAGCAGCTCCCGGTGATCGGACAGCAGTTCTGTGACTTGCTCCGAATGTTTTTCTTTCAAATCAGAATTCTCGTGTAAAAAACCTGATTCCTCTTCGCGATGAAAGTGAGTCCTGAGCTTTTGTCGAATCAACTGCAGACGATCGTGCATTTCACCGAACCGCGGTTCACCCAACTCGGAAAGTTCGCTCCACCAATCACGCCATTCATTGATTTTGTGGTGTAATTCGTGCTGCTCGTTCCAAAACGTTTTCACAAGAGTCTGATGGTCGTCCGTTGACATGATGATGCTCACGAGACTAGGTCGTATGATTTTGAATGCGGAAACGGGAGAACATAATGCGTTGAAACTGTCTTAAAATAAAAAAAGCCTCACGACGCATTCTCTGCGCGGTGAGGCTGTCATTGCCGATACTTTCCTCCTGCCGTAGGAGGTGTATCTACCTTTAAAATAACTGAGTGAGTTCCAGTCTGTCAAATTGTTGTTTGGAGGGGCGGTTGAAATTTGACCGACGCCTCCATTCAGCGATCGTGAGGAACGCACCTTCAAACAATTCTTCGTCCTGCGTTCCGCGGAGTGCAATACTGATCCCATCGCTAAAGATGACGGGAGTTGAAAGACAGTTGCCGATATTCGGATCGACCTGTCTTCCGCCCGGAACCGCGGAAACCTGAAGGGCAACAACAAACGTCAGACCCAGCAACAACGTCGCTGCAATCACTCCATAAACGCGCCTCATACCTTTGAATCTCATTGGTCTCCCCTTCATTACATTCTGAAATTGAATTGTGCCTATAAACTCAGACATACGTGAGTACGAATAGCGGTAAGAACTGCAAAGTGAGCCACTGCCTTCGTTTGGAGGGGAGCCTGCGAATTTAAGCGGATTCAGCGGGACCGAAACGTTTGTCGCGCAGAATCATCAATGCAGTATTGGGCGAGCGTCGCCCTGAAGAAACCGTCAACAGCCATCATTGACAATGCTTCTGTTCCACGGATGGTACTGCCAACAGAATTACATTCGATCAATACCTTGGAAGAAGATTTTTCAACTTTTTGAAAATTCAGGTCATGCTAGCGGGCTGTGGTTCAGCTGTTTCCCGAGAAGGGATGCATAAACTAGCTCAGTGGATCGTTTACTTCACGATCAAGCCTGCTCCGCGAACAGTCAGAAAACGCTCACGCGTAAGATCAACACCTCGTGCTGTGTAAGTTCATTGCTCAACGTAGCGGCAAAACGATGATGATTTCGGTTCCCTGTTTCTCACTTTCGCCCAGCCGAACCTTTCCGCCATGCGCTTCGATAATTCGTTTGACGATGGCGAGTCCCAGGCCGGTTCCCCGCGTTTTGGTTGTAAAAAAACTGTCGAAAGCGCGTTTCATGGAGTCGGAACTCATTCCGGGGCCATTGTCGGAAAATGAAATCTGTATCAGCGGAGTTGAATGTTCCATGGTTTCAGAAAGCGTCACGGTAATCTCACATTTGCCGTCGCAAGCAGCGACAGAGTTCTCCATCAGATTCCGAAACACATCCCGAAGTAATTCCGGGTCGGCCTCCAATTTGCCGGTGAAGTTGGATTGAGAAATGGTCAGGTTTGTCATGGACACAAATCTTTCATCAGTCAACTCTTCCCAGGCCCGGTTGATGATGAGTGGTAAGTCGATCGACTTTTTGCGAGGCTTGATGGGGGAGGCAAATTCGCGAACCTCCTCGAATTGACGTTGGATATCGCTGTTCGCCTGCAGCGCGCGTTCGATGAACCCCAGGAACTCTTCTTTTCCTTTCAGTCTCCGGCGAAGTTGGTTCAGGTTGGCGTTGCTGCGACTGAGTGCATTTCGGCTCTCGTGTGCTAATCCGGTCATGGCTTCCCCCAATGCCGAGAGCCGTTCCGATTGGATCAGTCGTTCCTGAATCGATCGCCGTTCGGTAATGTCGCGGATGATTCCGGTAAACAACTCGAGATGATCGACGACACTGACAGACAAATCTGCCGGAAAGGTGGAGCCATCCTTCCGTATCCCTTCGACTTCACGGCCGATCCCGATAATGCGGGCTTCCCCGGTTTCCAGGTAGCGTTTGAGATATGCATCATGTTCGTCGCAATAGGGGGGTGGCATCAGCATCTTCACATTCTGACCGATCATTTCATCTTCTGAGTATCCGAACATTTCCTCTGTGGCAGGATTGACGCCGTTGATAATGCCTTGGATGTCGATAGTGATGATGGCGTCAGAGGCGGTGTTGAGAATCGTCCGGATCTGCTCTTCGCTCTTTTTGAGTGCGTTCTCGACATTTCGTCTTTGGGTCACATCACGCAGAATACTCAGATGTCGATCCGGTCCAATTTTTACCGCCGCGTACTCCGCAATCCGTCCCTCTCCGCCGGGAGCAATAAAGCGAAACTCTCCGACCTCCTGACCGGATTTGAGGTATTCTTCGTACCGTTGTTGGGCATTGGAAGAGGGCTGGGATGTGATATCCGAAACCTGCATTGTCAGGAGCTTTTTTCTCGGATAGCCCAACAATTTGCAGGCGGCATCGTTGGCCATGAGAAAGTGTCCCGTATCGTTGGTCACGAGAATCGCATCGAGACTCTTTTCGAACAGCACGCGGAATCGTTCTTCACTTCCGCGGAGTGCGAGCTCGCTTTGCTTCTGCGAACTGATATCGCGGAGAATCGTGACGTAGTGAGTTCTCTTATCTGTCTCGTCGAAGAGAGTGATGACGTTTATTTCAGTTTCCAACGACGTACCATCCTTGCGGTCGATGGCAACTTGAATCAGCGAAGAACCTTGCGAGTCCAGATCGGACTGAATCTTTTCAAGTCTTCCACTATCAAAGAGTTCGTTTAAGAATAGACGGGGAGTTTTCCCAATCAGTTCTGCTTCCGTGAGGCCGGTATTCTCCAGGATCGCATGGTTGACAAAGATGGTTTGCGAATCGGCCCACTCCTGGTGATTCAGCGTGATGAAAACCCCTTCGCCTGAATTGGATACCGTAGTTGCAAACAGTTGATTTTGCTGCGAGTTTTCGGAGACTCGCTGCTCCAGTTCTTCATTCAGTGTTTTCATTTTCCCCTTTGCGGAATTACTTGTCGATTTGGAATTCTTCGTCTGCTGTTTCTTTTTTGACATCAGCGGTCTCTTCCAAATTGGTTCTGATACGACTCTTTTGAATGATGGCTCTGAGTGATTCATGGCCTCTGACGACAGTCTATCCATTTCGAACCGTGTTGTGTTTCCAGTTTCAGAAAAATCGGTCCCCTGAGAGGCGGACTTCGAGAACTCCCCCCCCCCCCGCTTCCTCTCATGCGGTAAGCTTGAGTGTGCCCTTCTTTCCCATTCCAAGAACAGTATGAAACCAAGCTTAACAAGCCATGAAAGATACATTCACAGTCTCAGCATTTCCCTTCTGCCACTGTCACAGAGTTGCTGTGAAACTCTTCAATTTCACAAAAATTGTTGCACAGTTTCTATTTTTCGTTTGATGGATTGATTGACATTTGATATTTCTAGAGGTGGCTCACGACTGGGCCAATACTTAGCGAATCAATTTCCCGATCTCTCAATGTTGTAGAGATTGGTTTCGAGGCAACGATCGCCCCGACTGTGCAGAGAGCACGGTGCGGGGCTTTTTTTATGGTCCGACAGAATCTCCTCCTGTGCCGGATATCCACTCACATTTCGGATGGCAACAGCATGCTTTTGCAAGGAGAAAAGCGTCTGATCGGAATTCAACCAAGGCTTGTAGAATCAATTTCGGATGGTGAGGTAAATCTCACCCTCGAGCCACTGGGTGATGAAGGTTCAAGAGGCTCTCGATTCGACGACAGGCTCATTTCGATTCCCTGTGAGATCATTCTGCAGATTTCAGCACAGGGACGGGTTTCGTTGCACGAAATCGCCGTCAATGAGTGTTCGATCAGAGGGCACCGCTGAGCGAGAAAACGACGTGGGAAGTTTCATGGTGCGGTTCAATCGAGTGATGTGATGAGTGGTGAAAAAACAGGATACTTTTTGGACTGAATGGAAGGAAGGGAGTCTTTTAGTGATGTGCGAAGCGAGAAAGGCAAATCATGCAGGAACAGGAATTGCGATATTGTCCCCTGGTCAAATCATTGAGAGTGATGCCGGCAGATGACCCACGCGCCCAGATCTATTTGAAATCCGAGCATTATGGAGAATACGTGGAGGTGACGGATATGTTCCGGTTACACGATCTCCTTCACAGAGATGAGTATCAACCGGTCGCCATTCTCCGCTTTCATCAACTCGGCGAAGATTTTGTCCGAGTCTATTTCCGTCAATTGCATACCACGGAGTTTTTAGAGACTTCCGGAGGTTCATCGTCTGACCGAGAACGTTTCGGACATCCTCAATTCGCCTAGGAAGGGTTTGCAATGCAGGAAAGTAGTGACATTCAAGCATCTGGAAAAAATATGCTCCGCGAGACTTCACTCTGCAAACAGTGGGCGATTGAAAGCAGACTCAGCGCATGGTTTGTAAGCGAGTCGCGGTGTCGTCAAGACTCGACTCAAGCTGAAGTGCCCGATCTATGGGAGGGTGAATCCGAAGGCGAGGTGATCGCGAGGCTCACCGCAAAAGATATCTATTTCATGCCGTCAGAGATGTTGGTCGAGATTGTTGATCGCTGGTCGGATCAGCTACCGCGACCGGACGTGAAATATCGCTTAAGTCATCTCGACAGGGACACGTTGGAGCAACTGGTTTATTTAGTGAGGCAAATCTGTCGAAATCGGAAAAACTGAACACGGGAAAATTTTACGACGACTGCTTCTGAAGAGTCGAGGTAGTCACGATCAAACTATTTTACACATTGAAAAAGGAGTCTTTACGATGACAACCCAACTGAAGAGGCAAAATGGTCCCACGACTCTAGCAAACTGGTTTCAAGGAGATCCGTTCCGCTCGATGCGCGAAGAATTTGACACCATGATGAGTCGACTCACACAGGACTGGAACGGAGATCTCCCGTTGGAAAAACGGATGAGATTTCCAGCATTGAACCTCACTGAGAGTGATGATCACCTGGAATTGACCATGGATCTTCCGGGAGTGAGTGCTGACGAAGTCGATATCGAACTCCAGGGAAATACCTTGCGCATCAGCGGAGAGCACAAGGAGGAGAAGGAAGAGACCGGCAAACGTTATCATCGCGTGGAACGTCAGTCAGGTTCTTTCTACAGGTCGATCGAACTTCCCTGTGAGGTGGACCAGGACAAAATCAACGCTGAGTGTAAGCACGGAGTGTTAGAAGTGACTCTCCCCAAGGTTGCAGCAGCGGTTAGCAAGAAAGTGAAAGTGAAAGGTTAAGGCAACCGAAATCTCACATGATTTAGCATTGTGAGAAATTCACAGGAGCCCCCGAAAACGAAGCGCACTACTCATCGCATCGTCCTGCCAGCACATGAAGACTTGTTAGAGATGATTCAGTGCGACTGGATCATTCGAACGTTCGGGGGCTTTTGCTTTTTATACTTTCGCAAAAAGATGACAGGAAATCATTTCATGACTAATACGTGGATTGTTGTCGCCGATTCGACTCGGGCACGAATCATGTCTCCTTCCGATGATGAACCGAAGGAACTCGATGAAATCATTCACTATGTCGGGCGGGCAGGATACACGGGAGCAGAGAAGACTTCCGCTCCCAAATTCCAGGAAATTGCCGATCTGGTTCATCCCATCTCGCAAATGAAACCTCAAGAACTGGAGACGGACCGGGGCGGTCGGGTGAAAGGTCCCGGCGGGAACGCACCGTACGACTCTAGGCACGTCGATTACGATCATCAGAGAGCCGAAGAAATGACTCGTGAGATTACTGACTATCTGATGCAAGCCCACCAGAAAAACGAATTTGAGCAACTGGTCCTGGTTGCTCCGCCGAAAATGTTGGGGGTGTTACGAAATCAACTTCCGAACACGCTGCAAAAACTGGTGGTAAGTGAGATCGATCGGGAATATACGCTTCTGTCGGCTCAGAAAATTGAACAACTCCTTTCCAAGAAAATGAATTAGATGGGAGCTTAGAGAGTGGCTGGATGATGGAAACGCAGATGCCTCCCGAACGAGGGGGGTTGAGGGGAACTGTTTTATTTCGATCTCCGGCCACTCTCCTTCCCTTAGAGCTTGCCATTCGTCGCCAAAATGGAATTTGAAGACAGACTCTTAGTCACGCGAACACAAGAATCCTCAGATAAGCTGTGAATGATGGACACAAATAAATCTGACACTCCGAACTGGCTGGTTGCCGTCTGGCCGGGAATGGGAAGTGTCGCAATGACAGCCGGCTATTATCTTTTATCGAAGCTGGGGATGTCACAAACGGGAGAGTATTCGCCCATCGAGTTTTTCGATATCGGTCATGTGAAAGTCCATCGAGGACTGATTCGGTTGGGGCAACGGCCTCGGACACGTTTTTTTTCCTGGCGAAACCCTTCAACAGAGCCAGATTTGGTGGTTTTGTTCGGAGAGTCACAGGAGTCCGATAGGCGGTATCTGTTTGCCAGGAATCTGATCGAGCAAGCCAAATCTTTAGGGGTGCAGCGGATCTTTACATTTGCTGCGATGGCCACCGAAATGCATCCCGAAACGGAATCACGCGTGTTTGCGGCGGCGACCGATGAAGAGAGTCTGCAAATGCTCAACGGACACGACGTGATCTTCCTTGATGACGGGCACATCGGCGGCATGAATGGGATCATGTTGGGAGCGGCTCAGGAAGCCGGACTCTCCGGAATCTGTCTCCTTGGCGAGATGCCCCATATCTTTGCGCAGTTTCCTTTTCCGAAAGCTTCGCTGGCTGTTTTGAAAGTGTTTAATTCCCTGGCTGGAGTTGAAATGGACTTGTCCGAACTGGAACAGCAATCGAAAAAGATGGAACAACAATTGGGCGAAATTCTCTCGCATGTTGAGCAAGCCATCTCTCAAGGAGAGACACCTCAAGAAGACTTCCTTCCGGAACCGGAAGAGCCCGAACCCGTATTGAAACCGGAAGACGAAAAACGGATCGAGGAACTGTTCGAGCAATCCAAAGTAGACCGATCTAAAGCATACCTCTTGAAGCAGGAATTGGATCGTTTGGGACTCTTTGCTGACTACGAAGACCGATTTCTCGACTTATTCAAACAGGAGGATTAGCGATTCAAAACAATGTCTCAACGTCCAATCCTCTGCAACTTAAGAAATTCGTCGTTCTCGACAACACACAAGAAGATTTCATGACGGAGGTCTCGAATAGACATGTGGGCTGATGTCGAGATTGCTTACTTTTCCATGGAAATCGCCATCGCCCCCGAGATCCCCACCTACGCTGGCGGACTGGGGATACTCGCCGGTGATACGATTCGTTCCGCGGCTGATCTCTCAGTTCCCATGGTCGCCGTCTCGTTAGTGCATCGAGACGGTTACCTGACGCAACAACTCGACGCGGAAGGCTGGCAGTCTGAAGCATCCGTGGAATGGCCCATCGAAACTGAAATGGAGGAATTGTCCACTCGGGTAGAAGTTTCGATAGAAGGCAGACCCGTTAAGATTCGAGCGTGGAAGAGGGATGTCGTCGGAGTCGGCAACGCGGTTGTCTCGGTGCTGCTCCTTGATACCGATCTTCCCGAGAACTCAGAATGGGATAAGCATCTGACGGATAAATTATATGGTGGAGACGATCGTTATCGGTTGTGTCAGGAAGTCGTTCTGGGAATTGGCGGTCTCAGAGTGTTGCGGGCTCTGGGGTGTGACAAGCTGCGGATATTTCACCTGAACGAAGGACATGCAGCCTTACTTACTCTGGGGCTTCTCGATGAAGAATTGGAGCGATCGGGATCCGAAGAGTTGACGATGGACCATGTTCGCAAGGTGCATCAAAAATGCGTTTTTACCACGCATACTCCCGTTGCTGCGGGGCACGATCAGTTCCCGATGGAAGTAGTGCAACGAGTTCTCGGGCGTCCCGAAATGCTCGCCATGAAAGAGGTCTTCTGTTGTGAAGGACTTCTCAATATGACCTTCCTGGCGATGAATCTCAGTCGGTACATCAATGGAGTCGCCAAGCGGCATGGCGAAACCTCACAACACTTATTCGCCCATTATAAAATTGATTCGATCACTAATGGAGTCCATGCTGCCACCTGGGCGGCACCATCGTTCCAGAAATTATTCGATGACCATATCCCAGACTGGCGGTCTGACAATTTCAACTTTCGTTATGCGATTGGAATCTCGACGGAAGCTTTGTGGGAAGCGCATCAAGCAGAAAAGCAGCAGATGCTGCAGTTTGTCAAAGGGTTGACGAGTCGTGAATTTTCTTCAGACCTATTTACGATTGGATTCGCGCGACGTGCGACGGCTTACAAACGCCCTGAATTGCTGCTTCACGATCTCGATCGCTTGAAGCACATCGGTCGAGAGCATGGAACGATTCAGGTGATCTTTGCCGGTAAGGCTCACCCACGAGACGATGAGGGGAAAAAACTGATCCATCAGGTTGTGGAATTGGCGGATCAGCTTCATCCCGAGATTCTGATCAGCTGGGTCCCGAATTACGACATGCAACTCGCGAAACACCTCGTGGCCGGGTGCGATCTCTGGTTGAACACTCCTAAACCTCCCTTGGAAGCGTCGGGAACCAGCGGGATGAAAGCCGCCATTAATGGGGTGCCTTCGTTGAGCATTCCGGACGGCTGGTGGCTTGAAGGTTGTATTGAAGGTGTCACTGGCTGGTCGATTGGAGAGGATGCACGCATCCCGGAATTGAGGAAAGACGGTATTCGCGACGCAACGTCACTCTATGAACAACTGGACCAGATCATCCTCCCACTATTTCACAACCAACGTGATGCCTATGTGAATGTCATGCGGCATTGCATCGCGCTGAACGGTTCATTCTTCAATACTCAACGCATGATGCAGCAATACGTTCAGAAAGCCTACTTTTCGTAGTTCGGGAAAGTGGATCAACAATCTTCATCAACTCATTACAGAAAGTGATTCAACATGACTCTCTATTGCATTATTGAAGATGATAACGGCTGGAAGGTCGTCGATCATCCGGACACGGAAACTGCCGACAATCTGGCCCATCGACTCGGTGTCAACATTATCGATTCCGGGCCCTATCATTCCTGGGAAGATGCTACGGATGCCTTAGAGGCCTTGCAACTCGAATTAGGTGAGGAGGCTGAAGTGGATGTTCCCGGCAACAATCCTCTCGAAGGACGCTACGAAACGGAAGATTAAGCCACGGGTTTGCAAATCACCGAAGAATTATCAGACAAAACAGGAGACTCTCTGATGCAAGTGCCACTCGAACTCAGTTTTCGCAACATGGAAACCTCGCCGGAACTCGAAGAGCTCATTCAGGAACACGTTGACAAGTTGGAAGAATTCTTCGACCGAATTACAGCTTGTCGAGTTGTTGTTGAGGCGCCACATCAACATCATCACAAAGGGAACCTCTATCAAGTCAGAATTTATCTTTCTGTACCGGAACACGATATCGTCGTTGACCGCAGTCCTGAGAAGGATCGTGCGCACGAGGATATTCAGATCGCGATTCGCGACGCGTTTGATGCCGCCCGCAGACAACTCCAGGATTTTGTCCGCAAATTGCGTCATGAAGTTAAAGAACACGCAACGCCCGCACACGGTCGAATCAAGGAGTTCTTTCCTTCTTCAATTGACATCGCAGAAGGCTATGGATTCATCGAGGCTGTGGACGGACGTGAGATCTACTTCGATGCTCACAGTCTCTTGGACGCCGGACTGAAAGATCTGACTGTCGGGACGGAGGTGCGTTTCGTTGAGGAAGAGGGAGAAAAAGGTCCTCAAGCGAGTTCAGTCAGTCTGGTCGGACGACACCACCATCTTTCGGAATGATGAGAATAAGTCTCAGAGGATATGCGTGAAACACACCTCGATTCAAATCAGGAGCGGGAGATATCTATGAGGATGAACGAGATCCGGGATGGCACAAACTGTTATTCTCTATTCATGGACATAGTAGGAAACAACTGACACATCATGAGTGTTGGCAATTATGGTTTTCCCGATTTTCTCGACAATGCGGTATAACACAGAAAATCATAGTTCTTGCGTACGACCAGGTGAGCAAATTCAAATATTGATTATCGCGCGTCGGTGATTTTCACCAATGGCACGTAGATATGACGCAGCTCTCTCTGGCAAATTGAGATAGGCAAAATGGCCTCGCTCGCCTAGATGGTGGTTGTCACATCATCACCCACGGCAAGGAGGCCATCGCGATGCGTTTTACCCATTCTTCAGCCACACGCCAACAGTTTCGGTTCCTGCAACGTCAATTTCTTCAGGACGGCGATCTGCCGTTCACCAACGTACTCACCAGCGAGTGTCTTTCCAAAGCTCTCGACTCGATCCAGGTCGCCTGGAAGGATCGCGTCTACACACCGCTGGTCACGTTGTGGGTTTTTCTCGGACAGATCCTCTGTGCCGACCACTCCTGTCGGGCGGCCGTGGCGCGGCTGATTGCCTATCGTTGTTCACAGGGACGGACACCCTGCTCGCCGGAAACCGGTG
>JABURQ010000132.1 GCA_014762625.1 Planctomycetaceae bacterium
TTTCTGGCAACTTCTTCAGCCGTGGACGCCTTGTACTCATCGATTTTCTGTTGAGCGGCCGCCATCATTTGCTGACGTTTCTCTTCGAGCTTCGGCTTCGTTTCCGCCCACCACGCTTCACGTTCTTTTAATTTCTGTTGCAGGGCAACGTGGTCGGGATCGATCTCCCGCAATGAGTTGAGGGTTGCGGAAATTTCGGTCTCCGTCGCGGGACGATTGAGAATCCGCAGGAAAATTTCGTTAATCAACTTTTCATCTTCGTTGGTCTCTTTCACCAGCTTGTGCAGATCGTTGTTTTCATCGGCGATCGCGTCGGCAATCGTCGGGCCGCTGATCAACGCCATCACGGGGCCGAGCTGCACATCGTTCGTTCGCTCGCACTCGCAGGAACTTTCCCGCGGCGGACGCCCGAACGTATTCAGGAAACCGCCCGGAATTTTAATCCCCACATCGGGAAGTTCGGCGGCACGCGTTCCCGGCGGAACGCCCGGAATCTTGGTCTGGGCGCCGACCGAGCGATAAACGGTGTCGTACAGCACTTCCGCGGGCAGTCGGCGAGCGAGTGCGTGCGAGTAGTTGATTTTATCGTCGGCGTTCCAGCGGTTCTGTTCGACTGACAATTGATAGGTTCGCGACTTGCAAATCAGTTCGAGCATGTGTCGGACGTCGAAACCGCTCTTGATGAACTCCTCTTCCAGATAGTCAAGCAGTTCAGGATTGGTCGGCGGGTTCCCCGCGCGAATGTCGTCGATCGGTTCGATGATCCCGATGCCGAACGTATAACCCCACAAACGGTTCACGTAACTTCGGGCGAAGTATTGATTGTCGGGAGAGGTAAGCCACTCGGCGAGCTGTTCTCGTCGCGTCGCTTCTTCGGGCGCTTTATAGACGGCTTCGTACGGAAATTCGGGAGCGGTCACTTCACCGGTCCGGTCATGTTTGATTTCCCCTTCCGACTTATCGAACACCACTTCGTACAGAGGCTTCGCTCCTTCGACCGCCGTCCCGCCGATATTGCCTTTCTCTCCGGGATCGCGTTTCAAACCGACGCGGGCAAAGAATGCTGCTGTCTGGTAATACTGGTCCTGAGTCCAACGTTCGAACGGATGATCGTGGCATTTGTTGCAGTTAAACCGAACCGCCAGGAACAGGTGCGTCGTGTTTTCCATTGTGTCCGCCGGTTCGCGAAGAATCTTGTAATACGACGCGGCGGGATTCTCTTTGTTGGACCCCTCGGCCGTCACAACTTCAGTCACGAACTGATCGTAAGGAGTGTTGTTCTCGATGTGATCGTGGATCCATTTTCGATACGCGGTGGCCCCTTCGCGACCGAGAAACTTTCCGTTCACCTGGAGCAGGTCGGCCCATTTATTGGTCCAGAATTCAACATATTCCTTGCTGCCGATCAGCGAATCGACCAAAGCGTCGCGCTTCACACGCGTCTCGCGTGTGTCGGCCAGAAATTCTTTCACCTGCTGTGCAGTGGGGGGCACGCCGGTCAAATCGAGATAGACCCGGCGGATAAATTCCGCATCAGTACACAATCCCGAAGGCTGAATCTTCATCCGTTCCCACTTGGAAGCCGCCAGTTCGTCAATCCGACTCCAGGTCTCCGGTTGTTGCCAGACGAACCCTTCGCGATCTCCCATCACCGTAAGAGTGGTCGCGGCATACGCTCCATCGAAACGGCCGAGCACAGGCGCTTCGCCTCGGCGAAGTGCGGTCATGATTCCAAACCGATTGACGGTGGCAATTTCGGTATTTCCGCTGGTGATGAAGGCTTCCTGTGTGACGTCGCGTTGCGAACCGTCCTGATAATGGGCGACGACGCGGACTTGTTGTTTCTGTCCGATTTCCTGCACGACCGGGTTTTCCGGAGTCACTGAAATTTTGGCGACGCGCGAAGAAGATCGATTGAGCTGGGCACCATCGGCAATCCAGTTACGGATAATTTCGTAATACGGTTCGCCCGGCTTCATCAATTGATTCCCGACGTGCGGAACACTGCCCGTCCCTTTCAACAGCATTAGACTGTTATCGGGAGACGCCAGGTTCACGCGGCGGGAAATGTGATCGTCAGTCAATGCCCGCACATCGTAGATCGCGTCGTATCCTCGGAGCGAGAGTTTGAAACCGTTTTTGCCGTCCTTCGCACCGTGACATGTCCCCTGATTACAGCCGAGCCGCGTCAGTACGGGATTCACATCGCGGATGTAATCGACTTTGTAATCCTGATCGACTCCCGCCACCGTTACCGGAACCGACGCCGATTGACCGGCGATCGAAATTCCGAGAGTCGCCTGACCATCTTTGACCGGACGAATGACTCCGGACAGTCCTGCCGAGGCGACATTCGCTGAAAGCGTCAGTTCGGCCTGTCGCGTGAGATCGGTCGTCGAACCATCATCGAGAACGCCGGTGATCAGTAACTGGGCGTAATCGAATTTGCTCGTGAGCGTGATTTCCTTCGGTTCGACCATCAGCTTTCTCAGCGATCGACCTTGGGGAAGACGTTCGGAAGTCAGGTCGGTCGGTTCGGGAGCCGCCAGTTGGGCGATTCCCATTTCCATCATTGTTTGCGAATCTTTGCTGAGGGGAGCCGGTTCAAAACTGCTTTTGATCGCTCCCGTTTCGGGATCGATCAGGCGGATCTTGCCGTCTCCACCCGCCGCGGCGAGTGTCTTTCCATCGGGATGAAAAGCAATCGCGTACATCGCCGATTCGCTGACCGCAGTCCGCGAGATGCGTTTCACATTCCGGGAGTTGTATTCTTCGATTTTCTGGCGTTCGTCGGCGTTCCATTGCTGGACCCGTTTTTCGTGAATCTTCTTGATCTCATCCGGCAGCGAGGTGTCGAACTCGTAAGAGTAAACCTGCACTTCTCCCGAACCGTCGAGACTACTGCACGCTGCGATTCGTTTTCCGTCCGCACTCACAGCCACTCCGAAAATTCGACCGCCGATCTCGGGCATCACGCGGATCAGATTCGCATCGTCGCCAATCACGCGTTTGGTGAGACGCTCCATGCGATACACCTTCGCCACGCCGTCAGAACCTCCCACGACAATTTCATCCCGTTCCGGATGGCGGGCAATCGCCTGCACTCCCCCTTTGAGGGCTCCGGGAGTGATCGAGGTAATGTTATCGACGAATCGATCCGTTTCGACTTCAATCAGCTTTACCGTCATATCGCGCCCGACGGACGCTAGATGTTCCCCGTCCTCAGAAAAGACCGTCCCCAGGACCCAATCGTTATGCGCCCCCTGGAACAGTTTCTCTTCACCGGTTTCCGCGTCGATGGCGCGGACTGAATTGTCGGTACATCCGAAAGCGATCAATTTGCCGTCCGGAGACCAGCTTCCGCCGAAGACCGTATCGTAAGTGATCGGCGTAGAGACCAGCAGTTTCTGTTCGGCGACATCCCAAACCTGAACTTCTCCCATCCGGCCCGGCAAGCCCCCGGTGACCGCCAGCTTTTTGCCGTCGGGAGAAAACGCCACCGATTGAATCTTCGCGGAGACACCCACCAGTCGCCCAACACGCTCGCTTCCATCACCTTTGAAAAGCAGCACTTCATGGAACCCGCCGACCGCGAGCAAGCTGCCGTCCGGCGAATAATCGAGAGTCGCAATCACCGGCTGTCGTGTGTAAACGGGGGGATGTTCCCGATCGTAACGCTGGACTGCGGAGGTCGGCGTGTCGTCTTTCGCCCCTTCCTGAATCCATTGCGTGATGATGTTGATGTCGTTGCCGATCAGCGGATCGGCTTTCTTCGGCATCATGGCCATGCCGTCTTCGGGAGTGATCTGATCGATCAGATAACTCTCGTCCGGTTTGCCGGGCACAATCGCCGCCAGTCCGCTCTCGCCTCCGGCGAGCAGCTTCTTGAAATCGGTCATCACGTAATCACCCAGCGGCTTGGCTGGCTGATGACAACCGTGGCAGTTCGCCTGAAAGATCGGACGGACCTGATTGTAGAAACTGATCCCGTTCTCGCTCTGAGGCTGCGTTTCTTCCTCGGCGAAAGAAGTTCCGGCAAAGGCGAGCAGAGAACAAGTCAGGATACAAATGAGAAAGCGATGCAAACGCATGGAAGAGACTCCCAGTCTTCGATCGATTGACGACGTCTTGGATTCCGAACGGCCTGGGGGCAGAGACAATTCACTCACGACCGACTCCGGCGAACTCTTGCCGAAATCCATGAGAGTGGGGGTGTTCCCGGTTGTCTTTCTGCCCTGCGGACGACGCGATGTGTGAAGTGTCACAGGTATCAGGACAACGCCGGTCCACCATTCCTTCGGGAGTGGGGGTAGCTTCGCGGTGAACGAAGCAGGCGGGATGCCGCAACAATTCCGGCCCACGGATGAGAGCTGCGACCCTTTGGATTATATCGCAACAATTGACGGGATCTCAAGAAAATTCCGGTGCGCTGGCTGGCAAGAATCGGGTTGGCTCCGGATAAGGCGTAATTCCGCCAAATCTTTACAGAGAGAAGGCAATCTGAGGAGAAACTACAAATCCAGCATATCTGGTGGGATTTCTCCGTTCTCCATCGCCTCCATCATGGCGGCTTCTTCCGGAGACAGGTCCCGCTGAATCACATATTCGCCGTTCGACCAGCGATATAAATCGATGTCGCGACACCGTTTGGAGCAAAACGGGAAGTGGTCCTCCTCTTTCGAGGACTGCATCTGCTTGTCGCAAATCGGGCAGGTTTGGGGCTGAATCATTTGTAAATTCCTTCTCTCTGGCAGCGTCCGTCAGGTTAACAGTCACCCGAGAAAGGATTCAACTCGATTTCGCGTTCTAGAGCACAATCAACTTCACTGTAGCGTTTTGACTTGCTGCATCATTGACGCAACATTTTCGCTGGGCGCACTCTAATTGGCGGCTGCCTGCGTTTTTTTGCTGCCGGAATCGCTGCTCTTCTTCTCCGTTTTCGATTCGGATTTGCTTTCCGATTTCGCGGTCGATTGCGCCTTCTTATCCGCTTCCGCTCCCTTTTTATAGGAGTCGCTGCGATAGTCGGTTTGATAGAAGCCGGAGCCTTTGAAGAGAATTCCCGCTCCGGGACCAATCACGCGACGCGCTTTCCGAGATTTGCATTCCGGACACGTCTTGACGGGATCAGCCGTGATCGACTGAAACAGCTCCCATTCGTGATCGCATTTATCACACTTATAATCGTAGGTCGGCATCAAACAGTTTCCTGTGAGGAATGTGTAAAAGAAAACGATCTAATTTACGCAGGAGGAGCGCTGGAAACAATCACTTTACTGGGTCGAATCACCCGATCGTGCATTTGCCAACCCGTTTCGACCTCTTGTAACACTTGCATCGGTTCGTGATCGGGGGACGGAACTTGTTGCAGGGCCTCGTGTTTGTTGGGATCGAACGGTTCGTTGACCGCCGGAATCTTTTCCACGCCGAATTTTCCCAGCGTTTCCTCGAACGACTTGCTCACCATCTGCAAGCCCTGCAACAGTTCTTCGATGTTGCCCGTTCTTTCCCCGGCGGCGATCGCACGTTGCAGATTGTCCATCAGAGGCAGCAATTCCGCCGCCAACGGAGCGACCGCGTATTGCCGCATCATATCAGCTTCTCGCAGTAGTCGCTTCCGGACGTTTTCCAATTCCGCCTGAGCTCTCAACGCACGGTCGGTTTGCTGATCGCGTTCCTCGAGCGCCAGGGCGAGTTGTTCTTCTAGAGTCGGCTCCTCAGACGCTTCCGCGGAGGGCTGCTGTTCCGCAGCCTCGTCGGACGGGGTTTCATCTTCGGGCGTTTCGGGATTTTGATTTTCAGTATCTTCGGCCATCGTCATTCTCGATTGAATCTATCAGAGGCGGGATTATTCGTCGCCGGTGAAGTAGGACTTCAGTTCTTCAAACCAGGTTTTGCGGTGTGGGGTCACTTCGGCATGTTCCAGCTCGGCGAGTTCCCGCAGAACTCTTTCCTGCTCTTCGCTGAGCTTTTTGGGGACTTCGATTTTGACTTCGACGTGCAGGTCTCCCACACGTCCGCCACGCAGTTCGGGAAGACCTTTTCCTTTCAGTCGGAAGAGGTGGTTCGGTTGCGTTCCCGCGGGGACTTCCAGAGTGTCTTTCCCATCGAGCAGCGGAATTTCCAACTCCGCCCCCAAAACGGCCTGCGTGTAGGTGATCGGCACTCGGCAAACCAGATGATTTCCCTGACGCTCGAACATCGGATGTGATTTGACATGCACATCGACGTACAGGTCACCACGCGGAGCGCCCGGTGTTCCCGGCTCTCCTTCACCACGCAAGCAGAGTTGCATGTCGTCTTCGATACCTGCCGGAACGTTGACTTCCAGTTCGACATCCTTGCGTTCGAAACCCGAACCGCGACAGTCGTCGCATTTCTCGCGAACGATCTTTCCTTCCCCGTTACACGCGGGGCAGGTGGTCTGCATGCGGAAGAACCCCTGGGACTTCACAACAGCACCATGGCCGTCGCAGTAATCGCAAGTCGCGGGGGACGTTCCCGGCTTGGCACCGCTGCCGTCGCAAGTGGAGCAGTGCTCGTTTCGTTTCAATTTGATATTTTTTTTACAGCCGTTCGCCACTTCGTTCAGATCGACGGTGACCTTCGTCCGAACATCGTGACCGCGACGTCCTCGCGGACCGGAAGAACGACGACGTCCGCCGCCACCTCCTCCAAAGATATCGCCGAAAATATCCCCGAAATGATCGAAGATATCGTTCATGTCGGTGAAGCCGGCTCCGCCTCCCATCCCGCGACCGCGCAGACCTTCGTGACCGTACTGGTCGTAGATCTGTCGTTTTTTGGAGTCGCTGAGAACTTCGTAAGCTTCGGCAGCTTCCTTGAATCGTTCGGCGGCTTCCGGATCATCCGGATTGCGATCCGGGTGATTCTTGACGGCGAGCTTCTTGTAAGACTTCTTGATCTCCACTTCAGTTGAAGTTTTGGAGACTCCAAGAACCTCGTAGTAGCACCGTTTGGTGGCCATCGGACTCATCTCTCTGTCCTCCCTTTCGAATCAGTGTCAGCCGAAAACGCTCGACTGTCGAGATGCGGCGGGGAATGGTCTTTTGCAGACGAAGCGAGCCGCTCAATTGAACGGCCCGCTTCCGCACTCTCAAAATTTATAATCATCGCGACTCTCGCCGCGTCTCGGAAAAGTCTAGCGAACCGCGCCTTCGACCGACTTCTTCTCGTTCCCTTCACCGTCGTCGGTGCGGGTCACGAGAACCTGAGTCGTCAGCATCAGGCCGGCAATCGAAGCCGCGTTCGAAAGAGCATTCTTGACGACCTTCGCGGGATCGATAATCCCTCGTTTGAACATGTCGTCGTACTCTCCGGTACTGGCGTCGAATCCGGTGTTTTGATCCTTGTGGAGCACTTCGTCCGCAATCACGGCACCATCGAGACCGCAGTTCGATGCGATTTGACGGATCGGGGATTGCAACGCCCGAGCCACGATTTCCACGCCGATCTTCTCATCGCCTTTGGCTTTGACTTTCTTGACGGCGTCGATCGCTCGTAACAGCGCCACACCACCACCCGGCAGGATTCCTTCTTCCACCGCAGCGCGAGTCGCGTGCAGGGCGTCTTCCATGCGGGCTTTGGTTTGCTTCATTTCCGCTTCGGTGGCGGCACCGACGGAAATGATCGCCACACCACCGGTGATCTTGGCGAGTCGTTCCTGGAACTTCTCGCGGTCGTAATCACTGTCGGTTTTTTCGATGTGATCGCGAATCTGCTGGACGCGTTTCTGAATCTCTTTCGCGTCGCCGGCTCCTTCGACGATGGTGGTCGAATCTTTGGTCACTTCGACGCTCTTCGCTTGGCCGAGCTGTTCCAGTTCGACCGAATCGAGCTTGATGCCGAGGTCTTCGGAGATCAGTTGACCGCCGGTCAGAACCGCAATATCGGCCAGCATCGCTTTGCGGCGATCGCCGAATCCCGGAGCCTTGACGGCACAGACATTCAGAACGCCACGCAGTTTGTTAACAACGAGTGCGGTCAGCGCTTCGCCTTCCAGATCTTCCGCGATAATCATGAGCGGCTTACCGGTCTGCGAGACCTTTTCAAGCAGCGGAATCAACTCACGCAGGTTCGAGATCTTCTTCTCGAAGATCAGGATGTAGCAGTCCTGCATGACCGCTTTCATGTCTTCGGCGGAAGTCACGAAGTACGGCGAGATGTAGCCTTTCTCGAATTGCATCCCTTCGGCGAATTCGAGAACCGTCTCGGAAGACTTTCCTTCCTCGACCGTAATCACGCCGTCGCGTCCGACTTTTTCCATCGCGTCGGCAATCATGTTACCGATGGTGGCGTCGTTGTTGGCGGAAATCGCACCGACCTGAGCAATCTCTTCTTTGGATTCGACCGGTTTGACGATCGATTCCAGGTAAGAGACGGCTGCATCGACCGCTTTTTCGATGCCGCGACGCACGACCATCGGATTCGCTCCGAGAGTGATGCCGCGAAGGCCTTCGTTATAGATCGCACGTGCCAGAACGGTCGCGGTGGTGGTTCCGTCACCGGCGACATCGCTGGTTTTGGTGGCCACTTCGTTGACCAGTTTGGCGCCCATGTGCTGGTACGGATCGTCGAGCTCGACTTCCTTACTGACAGTCACACCGTCTTTGGTGACCACCGGGTTGCCGAAGCTTTTGTCGATGATGACGTTTCGCCCGGTCGGCCCCATGGTGACGGCGACCGCTTTCGCGAGTGTATCGATCCCCTTTTGCAGTTGAATGCGGGCGGGATCGTCAAAAAGTAATTGTTTCGCCACTGTGAGGTACTCCTCGATGTGCGTTATTAGGTGAATAAGTTATCTGGGGTGCCACTGGCGTCTCGCCAGTGCCGGGACGAGATCAGTCGATCACTTTGGCGAGAATGTCCGATTCGCGAAGAATCTTCACTTCCACACCTTCGACTTCAATGTCGGTCCCACCGTACTTCCCGAACAGGACCTGATCGCCGACTTCCAGACCGGTCGGGCAGCGCTCGCCCGTTTCCAGCAAACGTCCGGGACCGACGGCGACCACTTCGCCGCGTTGCGATTTTTCTTTGGCCGCGTCGGGAAGCACAATGCCTCCGGCAGTCACTTCTTCGGCCTCAACAGGCTTCACGACGACTCGGTCATCAAGCGGTTTCAAGTTCATGGTAGTTAACTCCAGATTGATTCTTTGTGTATGTGTGAAACGGGCTTGAAACCCGTATGTTTTTGTCTCTTAAGCGTCGGCTTACATCATGCCGGGCATACCGCCCATGCCACCCATTCCGGGCATACCGCCCATACCGGGCATTCCGCCGCCCATTCCGCCCATGCCACCCATATCGTGGTGGTGGTCGTCGTGATGATCGTCGTCCTCTTCGACCGGCTCATCAACCACAATACAATCGGTGGTCAACAGCAGCGAAGCGACACTGACGGCGTTTTGCAGGGCCGAGCGAACGACTTTCGTCGGATCGACCACACCGAACTCCAGCATGTCGCCATACTTATCGTTCAGGGCGTCGTATCCGTAGTTCTTGCCTTTTTCTTTCTTGATGTTGTTGGCAACCACCGAGCCGTCGAGCCCGGCATTTTCCGCGATCTTGCGACACGGCATTTCGAGCACGCTCTGCACCAGATCGACGCCGAGTTGCTCGTCACCTTTCAGTTTGAAGTCCGCCAGACCGGCAGCACAACGAAGCAAAGCCACGCCTCCACCGGGAACGATACCTTCTTCGACGGCAGCACGCGTCGCATTCAACGCATCGTCGATCAGGTCTTTACGTTCTTTCATTTCGGTCTCAGTCGCAGCACCGACGTTGATCTGAGCCACACCACCAGCGAGCTTCGCCAGACGTTCCTGAAGCTTTTCGCGATCGTAGTCGCTGTCTGTCTGATCGATCTCGCGACGAATCAGATCGGCACGACCGGAAATGGCGGCTTTACTTCCGGCCCCTTCGACGACGATCGTGTTGTCGGCGTCGATGTGAATCTTCTTCGCGGTACCGAGATCGGCCACTTCGACGTTCTCGAGCTTGATGCCAAGATCTTTGAAGATTGCTTTTCCGCCCGTCAACACCGCAATGTCTTCGAGCATCGCTTTGCGGCGATCGCCGTAACCGGGAGCTTTAACGGCGGCGACATTCAGGATGCCGCGCATCTTGTTGACCACGAGGGTCGCCAGCGCTTCGCCTTCGATGTCTTCGGCGATGATCAGCAGCGGCTGACCGCTTTCGGAAATCTTTTCGAGCAGCGGAACCAGCGTTTTCGCGTTGCTGATCTTCTCTTCGAGAATCAGGATTTTGCAGTTTTCGAGATTGACCGTCTGCTTCTCTTCGTTGGTGACAAAGTGAGGCGACAGAAAGCCACGCTCGAATTGCATCCCTTCCACGAGATCGACGTACGTTTCCGTGCCACGACCTTCTTCAACCGTGATCACGCCGTCCTTACCGACTTTGATCAATGCGTCGGCGAGAATCTTGCCGATTTCCTTGTCATTATTACCGGCGATCGTGGCGACCGTTTCGATCGCTTTCTGATCGTTGGCTTTGACGGCCTTGGAGAGTTTCTTTAATTGTTCGACCACTTCGCCGACCGCTTTTTGAGCGCCGCGAGTCATCGCCATCGGATCGGCTCCGGTCGCAATGTACTTCAGGCCGGCGCGATAAATCGCTTCCGCCAGCACGGTGGCCGTGGTGGTACCGTCACCCGCGACATCATTCGTTCGCGAGGCGACTTCTTTAATCAGTTGGACTCCCATGTTTTCGTAGGAGTCTTCCAGTTCGATGTCTTCCGCGACGGTCACGCCGTCTTTCGTCACCTTGGGAGCTCCCCAGCCTTTATCGAGCACCGCGTTACGGCCGCGGGGGCCGAGAGTGCTGGCAACAGCCTTGGAGAGTTTGGAGGCTCCAGATAGGAGACTCGCACGGGCGTCGTCGTCAAAGGTCAGCAGTTTAGCCACGTTGTTTCCTCTGCTTTGGTATCAGGCCCAGTTATGTCAATCTGTCGTCTCCTCCGTCGGAGACGCTCGGGTCTATGAGTTTTCAATCTCTCACCAGCCGTTTTGACGGTGTACGGCGAGACGCGCCAAGAAAATGCAATCGGTGTGCCAGTTGTGGAGATCTCGGTCTAATTCGTTTCTTTACAGCAACTTACGAATCTCGACAGCATTGTGGCAGAAAGCCCAACTGTCATGTTGGCAGGGACGGGCAAGTCGGATTTTGAGTCGTTGTCGAGGAACAAATGGACCATGGATGGATCGGAGAAAACCGATTTCCATTGAATTCGAGCCGCCAGCGGAAGTCGCAGGGAATCTTCGAATCGTTTTCGAGGTGGATCGTGCGTCTGTGGAAAAAAAACTCATCTGCCCGCGCCTCCCAATTTTTGTCGCTCCGATCCCCGCCAGAGATTACACTGGGAAACGATGCAGATCGCTCTCTCTCAGAAAACTTATCGAGCACTAAAATGGTTGATGGTGTTGCTCATCATCAAGGTGACGATCGTCGTGCTGATCGGCTACCGCGATTACTTCCCGCCGAATTTTGAGTCGTCGTTTCTGCTGGGACGACAAAACTATTTCTGGGGACCTTATTCCCGATCGTTTTACACCCATCTCCTCTCGGGGCCGCCGACCCTCATCCTCGGTCTCCTCTTAATGAGCCACCGATTCCGGTCGAAGTACCCCGGCTGGCATCGTCGGCTGGGAAAAATTCAGGTCGGCGTGATCCTGTTGTTGCTGGTGCCGAGTGGTTTGTGGATGTCCTGGTATGCGATGACCGGCTGGATCGCCGGTTTGGGACTCGCCGCCTCGGCGCTCGCCGTTGCGATCTGCACGATCGCGGGCTGGAAGGCGGCAACAGAGAAACGCTTCCAAACGCACCAGCTCTGGATGGTCCGCTGCTATGCCATTCTGTTATCGGCGATTGTCATCCGGGTGCTGGGTGGATTGGCGACGGTGGCGGAATGGAGTTCGCCGGGGGTTTATCAGTTCTCGGCGTGGTTCAGTTGGATCTTTCCCCTGATCTGTGTTGAACTGACCCGTATCGTGAGAGTGGCCCGGGCTCCGGCTCAATCGCTGGAGGTCGCGGGAGCGGAGTCCGAACTGTCCGCTTCCTGATAGCGGAGCAGGTCTTCACGCATCCCAGCTTCCAACTCCGGATAGAAGAACTGCACGCGACCATCGACCGTCAGGCCGTGAGTTCCAGTCTCGTGCTGATATTCGGTCTCCTCATCAAAGCGCAGGAAGTTTGACTCGGAAACCAACTCGGGGGACATCCAGTGCGTGGCGAATTCCTCGGCGACTTCGACCACAATCAGCGTCTTGGCATTATCCTCATTCTCTTCCAGAACACGGGATTCCGTCGGGACGAGATAACTGTCCGGTCCGATGACGGCTTGATAGACGGTCTTCTGATTGTCGCCGTACGCTTCAAGCGACGGGCAGGCGTAGACTTGGGGGAGAGATTGAGCCACTTCCGCATTAACGGGATCGTTCCAAGGTTTGGTCAGATCGATTTTCTCGTACAGAGGAACCTGGTCCAGAAACGGCAGGATCAGCACACGCCAACTATGAAGCGGTTTACCGTTAGCGTTCGTAAGATACGCGGGAGGAAAGCCGCCGTAGGTATCGTGGTAATTGTGCAGCGCGATCCCGATCTGTTTAAGATGGTTCATGCAGGCCGACCTGCGCGCAGCAGGCCTCGCTGTTCTGACAGCCGGCAATAACAGCGCAATCATCATCCCGATCACGGCAATCACCACGATCAATTCGAGAATCGTAAAGCCGTGACTTTTTGAAGACGTTGAGAACTGGACTTGTGAACGCTGCATACCAGTCGCTCCCGGAAGAGTGGTGAACGCCAGACTTTAGGATAACCCATCGCCTAATTCCGGGCAAAATAATTTACCGACGGCCCCTGCGACTCGCGTCTCTCAAATCCTGGCGAGAGTGAGTTGCTGGCGGTCGTTCTACCTGCATCTGTTTGATTCACCTGTTTCGAGATTGGAAAATCAGGTTTTCAGTATGAAGTGTTGAGCTTTCAGTTTCCTGATTCAGAAACAGTTATCTTTTTTCGCTGCCTCGCCGCGCGAGTTTTCCTCCTTGAACCAGCTACGGGTTTCAAAACTGTGGGCTCCCTGCGGTCGTCCACAGCCACCCGGTTTATCTTTCTTCCGTGGGACTCTTTTCCACACACTGGCGGGCAAGCCGCGCAGTGCCACCCGACGCGTTTTATCAATTCGGCAGGGAGGCCCCTGCCCTGCGGTTCTGTGTCAATCCACGTGCTTTCGCACGAGGCTCCCATTGTTCGAGATTCAAAACACGGGCGGACAAGCCGCGCCGTGGCACCCAAGATGTGGCTTCTGGTTTTTGTTCTCTCTTTGCGTTTCTCTGTGTCTCATTGACTTTGTGCCAAACAGAATGGTCCGCACAGAGGCTGTGAATTTTTCACCTTTACAACACTTTTTCATTTCCTAGTTTATAGCACTTCAGTTTTACCACTCTCTTGATACTGATCGCGAACGGAGTCTTTGATCGATGGCAAAACACAGTCACATGAACGCCAGGTACCAACGCCCCGAACGACGTCAGATGTCGTGGCAACCCATGTCCCTGAATCAGTTGATTCCCAGCGACCACACGGCGCGACTGGTGTGGGCGTACGTGGAATCCCTCGACCTGAGCCAGTTTTACCAACGCATTCAAGCCGTTGAAGGAAAGCCGGGACGCGATCCCATCGACCCGCGAATTCTGCTGGCATTGTGGTTGTTCGCCACAATCAACGGCGTCGGTTCCGCGCGCCGACTGGAACGACTTTGCCAGGAAAACTTTGCCTATCTGTGGATCTGCGGGGGTGTCACTGTCAACCACCATACGCTTTCCGATTTCCGCGTCGAGAACGTCGAGTTTCTCGATCAGTTGCTGACTCAAAGCGTGGCGACCATGCTCCATCAAGGTTTGATCGAGTTGAACCGCGTGGCACAAGACGGCATGCGCGTACGAGCATCGGCTGGTAGCAGTTCCTTTCGTCGCAAAGCGAGTCTCGAAAATTTCTGGAAGAAGCCGAAACACACTTGGCCGAACTGAAGGCGGAAGCGGAGACCGATCCCGGCGAGGAAGCACGCCGCGTTCAAGCGGCAAAGGAGCGTGCCGCCCGCGAACGGAAGGAACGTCTCGAAGCCGCTTTGGCGGAACGGGAAACACTGGTTCCTAAGATGGAACGGCGCAAGAAAGGCTCAAGCGAGAACGCCCGCACCTCGACCACCGATCCGGAATGCCGCAAGATGAAGATGGCCGACGGCGGGTTCCGTCCGGCTTACAACGTCCAGTTCGCGACGACAAGCGGTTCGCTGGTCATTGTGGGGGTAGATGTCACAAACGCAGGAACCGATGGCGGACAGATGCAGCCGATGGCCACTCAAATCGAACAGCGTTATTCTCAGCGGCCGCAAGAGTATCTGGCGGACGGCAGTTTCGTCAGCCTGGACGATATTACCGCATTGGGTCGAAATGGCATCACGACGTACCTTCCGATCATGGAGGAAGAGAAAAAACGGGCCAAGGGAATTGATCCCTATGCTCCCGTCAAAGGGGACAGCCAAGAAGTGGTCGAGTGGCGCAGGCGAATGGGCGAGCCCTCGTCGCAAGCCATCTTTCGGGAGAGGTCAGCGGCTGCGGAGTTTCCGAATGCGGGTTGCCGAAACCGTGGATTGCGTCAATTCAATGTTCGGGGCGTGATGAAAGCGAAAGCAATCGCATTGTGGCAT
Organism: Planctomycetaceae bacterium; assembly: GCA_014762625.1. Classification (GTDB taxonomy): domain Bacteria; phylum Planctomycetota; class Planctomycetia; order Planctomycetales; family Planctomycetaceae; genus JABURQ01. Next base: position 14,750 of record JABURQ010000132.1, read on the forward strand.
GCGTTGGCACATAACTTTCAGCGGATGCTTGATCTGAATCGCCGAACAATTCTGGAATTGAGCTGAAGATGGATCACAGAAAAAATGGTTCCTTAACGTTTGGAGCCGAGTGAGAGATCACCGGCTTGAGGTCAGTGACCGAGAAAGAACCATAACATACAAAACAAGTTCGCCAGGAGGATAAGTTCACAGCCTC